>DASXNY010000129.1:0-11212 GCA_036494715.1 Thermoleophilaceae bacterium | reverse complement strand
AGGACGGCGGCGAGACGATCCGCGGCGCCTGGGAGAAGTCAGACGACGGCGGCTCGACCTGGGAGCTCGACTTCGAGCTGATCTACAGGCGCGTCTAGACGTTCCGGTTGAGCTCGCCGGTGACCGGGTCCAGATAGGCGGCGAGCCGCTGCCGGCGCTGGCCGTTGGCCCAGCGGCGCCAGAGGTACAGCCACAACGTGCCGAGGACGACGAACACGATCGGCAGGATCGCCGACACGCCGATCACCGCCAGCAGCACGGCCACCAGGATGATCAGGATCCACACGAGGAGCAGGTACTGGTTGAGCTGGTGATACGCGCGATCGAGGTCGCGCGCCTCCGCGGCATCCTTCGCGTGCTGCGGCTCGGGGCTCATCGGCCAATTGATCGGCCGCTTTCCGACATGGCTTGAGCGCGTGCCGTCGCGCCGGCCCGGCATCATCCTCGGCTTGGCCAACGCTCAGACACCAGCGGCTCCCGAAGCGCGGCTCACGCTCGCGCAGGCGCGCCGGATCGCGCTCGCGGCGCAGGGCTTCGGCGGCCGCAGGCCCGGCGGCGGCGTAACGATGCGCCAGCTCCAGGCGACGATCGAGCGCATCGGCCTGATCCAGATCGACTCGGTGAACGTGCTGGCGCGCAGCCACCTGATGCCGCTCTTCAGCCGGCTCGGTAACTACGACGTCGGGCTGATCGAGCGCGCCTCGAGCCGGAAGCCGCGGCGGCTCGTGGAGTACTGGGCGCACGAGGCGTCGTTCATCCCACCCGCCACGCACCGGCTGCTGCGCTGGCGCATGGAGGGCGCCGACGACGACGCCTGGGGCAGCATGCGGCGCATCGCCCGCGAGCGACCAGACGTGGTGGCCGCGGTGCTCGACGAGGTGGCGCGCCGCGGGCCGCTCACCGCCGCGCGCGTGGAGGAGGATCTGCGGCACGACATCGCGGTGCGGGATCGCGAGAGCTGGGGCTGGAACTGGTCCGACACCAAGCGCGCGCTCGAGTACCTGTTCTGGTCCGGCAAGGTCAGCTCGGCGGGGCGGACCGTGCAATTCGAGCGCCGCTACGACCTGCCGCAGCGCGTGCTGCCGCCCGCGATCGCGAACGCGCCCGACCCCGATCCGGACGACGCGCGGCGCGAGCTGATGCGGATCGCCGCTCGCGCACACGGCTTCGGCACCGAGCAGTGCCTGCGCGACTACTTCCGCCTGCGCCCGCAGGAGGCGCGCCCGGCGATCGCCGACCTCGTGGCGTCCGGCGAGCTGATCCCCGTGGCGGTCGAGGGCTGGAAGCGTCCCGCCTACCTGCACCGCGACGCCCGCCGGCCGCGGCGCATCCAGGCCCGCGCGCTGCTCTCGCCGTTCGACTCGCTCGTGTTCGAGCGCTGGCGGACCGAGGCCCTCTTCGGCTTCCGCTACCGGCTCGAGATCTACGTGCCGGCACCGAAACGAATCCACGGCTACTACGTCCTCCCCTTCCTCCTGAACGACCGCCTCGTAGCCCGTGTAGACCTCAAGGCAGACCGCCAGCGAGGAACCCTCCGAGTACAGGCAGCCCACACGGAAGACCACGCGCCACCGGAAACAGCCGCCGAGCTGGCGGCAGAACTTCACGAACTAGCCGCCTGGCTCGGACTACCAGCGGTGAAAGTGCGGAAACGCGGCGACCTGGCAGGCGCGCTGAGCAAAGCCTTGTGACCTCTGGCCTCTGGCCTCTGGCCTCTGGCCTCTACCGTTATTGACCGTGCCCCTACGAAACGACCTCCGAAACATCGCCATCATCGCCCACGTCGACCACGGCAAGACCACGCTCGTGGACGCCATGCTGCGCCAGTCCGGCGTGTTCGCGGCGCACAAGGCGGTGTCCGAGCGCGTGATGGACTCGATGGACCAGGAGCGCGAGCGCGGCATCACGATCCTCGCCAAGAACGCCGCGGTGCACTTCGGCGACACGAAGATCAACCTCGTCGACACGCCGGGCCACGCGGACTTCGGCGGCGAGGTGGAGCGCGGGCTGACGATGGTCGACGGCGTGCTGTTGCTCGTCGACGCCTCCGAGGGGCCGCTGCCGCAAACCCGCTTCGTGCTCCGCAAGGCGCTCGAGCAGCAGCTGCCGGTGATCCTCGTGGTCAACAAGGTGGACCGCCCCGACGCGCGCATCCGCGACGTCGTGGACGAGGTCTACGAGCTGTTCCTCGACCTCGACGCGAACGAGGACCAGATCGATTTCCCGATCATCTACACCAACGCCAAGGCCGGCTGGGCCGCGACGGAGGAGGGCGTCGAGGGCAGCGACCTGCGGCCGCTGTTCGACCTGATCCTCACGACCGTGCCCGCGCCGATGTACAGCGAGGGCGCGGGGCTACAAGCGCTCGTGACGAACCTCGACGCGTCGTCCTACGTCGGCCGGCTCGCGCTCTGCCGGGTGCACGAGGGCGAGATCCAGCGCGGCCAGAGCGTGGCCTGGTGCCGCCGCGACGGCGAGGTCGAGCTGGTGAAGGTCACCGAGCTGTACGTGACCGAGGGGATGGAGCGCCTGGACGCCGCCACGGCGGGGCCGGGCGAGATCATCGCGATCGCGGGCCTGCCCGACGTGATGATCGGGGACACGATCGCGGACCCCGCCGATCCCCAGCCACTGCCGCCGGTAACCGTCGATGAGCCCGCGCTCGCCATGACGATCGGCATCAACACCTCGCCGCTCGCCGGCCGCTCCGGCAACAAGCTCACGGCGCGGTTGCTCAAGTCGCGGCTCGACCAGGAGCTGGTGGGCAACGTGTCGATCCGCGTCGGCACCACCGATCGCCCCGATACCTGGGAGGTCCAGGGCCGCGGCGAGCTGCAGCTCGCGGTGCTCGTGGAGACACTGCGGCGCGAGGGGTTCGAGCTCACCGCCGGCAAGCCGCAGGTGCTCACGCGCGAGCTCGACGGGCGGCTGCACGAGCCGGTGGAGCGCCTGGCCATCGACATCCCGGAGGACTTCCTCGGCGTCACCACGCAACTGCTCGCCCTGCGCAAGGGCCGGATGGACCAGATGGTCAACCACGGCACAGGCTGGGTGCGGCTCGAGTACCTGATCCCGGCGCGCGGGCTGATCGGCTTCCGCACCGAGTTCCTCACCGAGACCCGCGGCACGGGCATCCTGCACTCGGTGTTCGAGAGCTACGAGCCCTGGCACGGCGAGATCAAGACGCGCCCCACCGGCTCGCTCGTGGCGGACCGCCGCGGCGCGACGTCGCAATTCGCGCTGCTCAAGCTGTCCGACCGCGGCCAGCTCTTCGTCGGCCCGGGCGAGGACGTCTACGAGGGCATGATCGTGGGCGAGAACTCGCGCTCCGAGGACCTCGACGTCAACGCCGTGCGCGAGAAGAAGCTCACCAACATGCGCTCGTCCACGGCCGACGAGCTGGTGCGGCTGGCGCCACACCACCGGCTCTCGCTCGACCAGGCGCTCGACTTCATCCGCGACGACGAGTGCGTCGAGGTGACGCCCGAGGCAGTGCGCCTGCGCAAGCTCGAGCTCGACGCCGGCGCCCGCCAGCGTCTCGCCAAGCGCGCCAAGCCGGACGCGGTCACCGTCGGCTGACGGCCCACACCACTCGTCACATTTTTCGCGCTCAGCCCCCTTAGAGGGATGATGAGCAAACGGACTCGTGCCGCTTAGTGGCGATGACATCGGCCGGCTCTATCGCCGCGAGGCAGCGGCACTGCTGCTGTTCTTCTCACGCAGGCTGTTCGACCCCGAGGTAGCGGTGGACCTCGTGGGCGAGACCTTCGCAGCGGCCTTCACGGACAGGGCGCAGTTCCGCGGGGGGAGCGACGACGAGGCGGTCGGCTGGATCTACGGCATCGCGCGCCACCAGCTCAGCGCCTACCTGCGCCGCGGCGCGGTGGAGCGCAGCGCGATGCGCCGCCTCGGCGTGGAGCGGCGCGCGCTCAGCGACCCGGAGTACGAGCGCATCGAGGAGCTGTCGGTGGCGGCGGAGCTGCGCCAGGTGGTCGCGGCCCGCGCAGGGCAGCTCGCCCGTGGCCAGCGCGAAGCCGTGCGACTGCGCGTGATCGAGGAGCACACCTACGCCGAGGTGGCGGCGAAGCTCGGCATCAGCGAAGAGAGCGCGCGGGCTCGCGTCTCGCGCGCGCTGCGGACGCTCGCCGGCGCGGGCGCCGAGACCAACGGCAGCCACGCGAAGAGTGCCCAGGCGGTGGACCCGTGATCGACACGCTCGAGCTGTTCGAGGAGCTGCCGATCCTCGCGGAGCTGGAGGCCGCGCTGACTCACGGCTTCGACCGCGAGGAGGCCGCGGCGGCTCCCCCGCCGCGGCGACCGCGCCTGCGGATGGGCCTGCTGCTGCCGGCCGCCGCCGCGTTCGTCCTGCTCGGCGGCGGGGCCGCGGCCGCCACGCTGCTCGTGCTCCGTGGCAGCGTGATCCCCGGTCCGACGCCGACGAACGTCCAGCCTCAGATGACTCCCCTCGTGCGCACGCTTCACGTCGAGCCCGTGCGCGCGGCTGACCCCGCCGGCGGCGCCCCTTGGGGTGTCCGCATCGCGCACAGCGAGACCGGGCTCCTGTGCACGGCGGCGGGGCAGATCGTGGGCGGCCGCTTCGGGATCGTCGGTCTCGACGGCCGCTTCCGGACGCTCGCGCCGACGTTCGCCGATGGTTGCGGCGCGGAGGTCCGCGACCGTGCCTCGCTCGTCGGCGCGCGCGTCTTCTACTCGCCCAAGCTCAGCCGGGTGCGCACCGTGATCGACGGCATCGCCGGCCCGGGACTGAAGAGCGTCGTCCTCCAGCAGGTGTACCGGCCGGACCGCCGTCTAACCGTGTCCCCGGACGGCGCGTTCGTGGGAGTCGTGAGCGGCTATCCGGAGGACGTCGGCGCGCGCGTGGTCCTCACCTTCCGCGACGGACACAGCGAGGACCATTCCCTCGGCCGCAGCCCGTTCGTGACGCCGGATCCCGCCGGCGGCCGCGCCTGGCGGGTGCAGGCCTTCCAGCTCGGCAACGCACCGCCAGGCCCCGTGTGCGTGAGCTTCGAGTCGGCCCGGCAGGTTGAGCCGCTGATCACCGGACCGCCGGTGTGCGGGTCGTTCGGAGACGATCACTACTTCTTCGCCGTACGCCACTTTGAGCCGGGCGAATCGCGCCGCGGCGGCTTTGAGAGCTTCAGCTGGCACCGGCACCCCCCGCGCACCGTTGTCTGGGGCAGCGCGGGCAAGAAGGTGAAGAGCGTGACCGTGGACGGCCCGGGAGGACCGCGGTCGCTGCCGATAGCGCTTGGACGCACGTTTCTCGCGATCTATCCGGGCAACGTCAAGCCCAGCCAGCTCACCGTGGTCGTCCGGCTTGGCGACGGCAGCGTGCAGCGGCGCCAGGGCTCGGCCAACACGCGTCCGTTCCCGAGGCCCAGGCACTCATGAGCCGGCGCCTCATCCGTGGATTCATCGCTGCCGCGCTGCTCGCCGGGGTGCTGGCCGGCGTGATCGCCGCGCTCGCGGTTCCCACACACTCGCGGGTCACGGCGCCGCCGCCCCGCATCAGCGTCCTGCCGCCACTCAAGCCCAAGCCGGACTCCGGCCTGGTCGTGCTCCAGGTCCAGAAGGGCAGCGCGCGGATCGAGCTCACCGCGCCCGATCCGCGCGGCGGCCCGCCGTTCGCGATCAGGGCGTTCCGCGCGGTGATGCGGGCGCCGTCGCCGGTGCACGGCCCGCCGCGCCCCGGGCGCCTGCTCGGCCACGACCTCTGCGCCCAGCTCGGCCGCATCTACCGGGGACGCTTCGGCTGGATCGACGCGGGGAACCGCTTCCGCCCCGCGCGCTTCAGCTACGTCGGCGCGCCGATCGAGTGCGGCGAGCGCTGGCGCGACAAGCGGAACGACCCGGAGCTCACCCGCACCACGCTCATCACCAACCCGCTGCTCGCCAACGCACAGCCCACGGAGTCGGTCGTCTGGGGCATCGCGGGCTCGCTGCTGCGGGGCGTGAGCCTTCAGGTGGACGGTGTCTCGACGCAGCCCGTGAAGATCTCGAAGCGCGGCGCCTTCCTCGCGTTCGCCGACCCGAGCGGCCCGTCCAAGGTCACTGGGAACTTCGGCTACGCCGGGCGCCCGCCGAAGACTCTGACCCTCGACCCCGCGCGCCCCCTGCCGGTGTCGCCCCCGCTCAACCGCTACGAGCACGGCATCGTGCTCGACAGCGAGCAGCTCGAGGCGCGCGCCCCCGATCCCACGGGCGAGCTGCCCTGGGGCATCGAAGCCAGCCGCAGCACAAAGGGCGGCTACTGCCCGTGGGACATCGGCCGAGTGGTGGGCTCGCGCGTCGGCAGAATCGACTACTCGCTCGACACGTTCACCGACTCCGGCGTGCTCCCCTGCCTCTCCAAGATCGGCTTCACGCGCAAGATGCCGGTCCAGTGGAACATGACCGAGGGCGCGTCCGATCCGGACCTCGAGGTGGGTTCGGATCCGGACCTCGGGCGCGTCGCGCTGCGCACGCTGCCCGGCCGCACCGTGATGAGCGGCCTGGTCAGCCCCGATGTGCGGGAGATCACGATCCAGACGCCGCGCGACGTGCGGACGATCGTCCCGTCGCCGCGGGCGCACGCGTTCATCGTCGTCTACGACGGCAGCTTCCCGGCCGGCAACACGGATCTGCGTGTGACGTTCAGCGACGGCTCGCACACGGTCCAGCACCTGGGCAATCTGGGCTTCTAGTGTCGTGAGTCGTTATTTCGTACGCGCCTTCCCGGGCGCGTCGTCGGTCCGCCCGAGCACCTGTCCGTAGAGTCGCGCGGGCGGGAAGCGGGTAACGGGTCGTCATGACCCTCATTGCCCTATCGGCGACCTACGGGGCGGGCGGCAGCGTCGTCGGGCCAGAACTGGCGGATCGCCTCGGCGTCCCATTCGTGGACCGCGCGATCCCCACCAAGGTGGCCGAGACCCTGGACGTGCCGCTGGTCCACGCGCTCGAGCACGACGAGAACGTCGGCAGCCTGTTCGAGCGCATGCTGAAGCACTTCGCCCCGCTGTCCGGCGCCTATGTCAGCGGCACGGCGAGCGAGGCGCTGCTCGGCACGGACGTCTACTGCGAGGCCACCGAGCGCGTGATCTGCGAGCACGCCGAGGCGGGCGAGGGCGTGATCCTCGGCCGGGCGTCCGCGTACGTGCTGCGCGACCGCCCCCACGTGCTCCGCGTCCGCCTTGACGGCCCGGAGGAGGCGCGGCTCGACCAGGCGATGCGGATCCAGGGCATCGACCGCGACACTGCCGCCGAGCGCATGCGCCAGACAGACCGCGCCCGAGACGCCTACGTGCGCCACTTCTACGGCGCCGACCCGCGCGACACCTCGGTCTTCCACCTGCTCGTCGACTCGACGGCGATCGGCCTCGGCGCCTGCACCGACCTGATCGCGCGCGCCTCCGAGGCACGCAACAACGGCTAGCCCACGAGCGCCGTCAACTCGGCCACGCTCGCCTCGATGTGGTGGCAGACGCCGGCCGCCCGCCATCCGTGCAGCCCTCCGGGTGAGCCGCCGGCGGCGAACTCCTCGATCAGCGCGCAGCCCCGGCAGTGGGCGGCGCCCGCGAACTCGGGCCGCGCCATCAGCGCCTGGCTGGCCGCGCGCAGCTCGTCCGACTCGGGCGCCGGCCGCCCGCGCTTCACCACCAGCCAGCTGCAGCCCGTGGTGTAGGCGATGCTCGTCCCGCAGCTCGGGTCCCGCTGACTCGGCGGCGGCACGCCGTGATCGCCGAAGCCGGGCACGCGCGGCAACGCGCCGCTGCTCACCATCTTCCAGAGCTGCCAGTCGAGCCGCTCGAAGACGTCCTCGTAGTCGCAGCGGCCGTTGGGCGGGAAGCTCGGCGAGGCCGTGGCGGCGAGCGTGACCGAGCGCCATTCCCGCGCGTAGGGCAGCTCCGCCAGGCCCTCGTGCGCCGCGAGCAGCGCCGCCACGTGAGTGGGCTCGCTCACGTCGCCGAGGTCGAGCACGAGGTCCACCTCGTCGGGCCCCAGGTCCACCATGGCGAGCCAGCCGTCGAGCGCGCGGTCGCGCTGGACGTCGGGGCGCAGATCTTCTTGCGTCAGCCGCAGGGCGGCGCCGCGGCGGTGGGTGGCCACCACGCCGGCGAGCGCCGCCGTGTGGTCGATGCCGCGGTCGAGCCCGCCCACCGGTATCGCCCTCACGAGCCCGCGGCAACGGTTGAAGAGCTCGACGAGCTGGTGCCGGCGCGCCTCGGTCTGGTTGTCCTCGAGCAGCAGCGTGTCGAGCAGGATCGGCTGGCTCTCGCCCCAGGAGCCGGCGAGGCCGCGCGCGGTGGCGCGCAGGCGCCCGGGGACGATCTCCACGAGCGGCATCACGCGCTCCTTGACGCCGTCCGGAAGCCACGCGAGTGCGTCGAGTTCGCCCGGGTGACCACGAATCACAGGCACGTAGGGGCGAGTCCATGCGGCCTCATTACGCCATTGGACCATCCTAGGTGAGTATTCAACAGGTTGGAGAGGTCGGCGGCAAGCGCCTGGACGGACGTTTGCCGCCGACCCAGTCGCTCTACGGCTGGATAATCACGCGGGCCTCCTTCGAGCTGGCTTCCTAGCCAGGTAGACAAGCTTTGGGTGCAGGAGCTCGTCGGCCTCGAGCTCGAGCAGGCCACCGCGGGCCTGGCCACGCACCGCGACCAGCTCGAGGCCCGCCTCCTCGATCGCCGCCTCGAGCTCCTCGCGCGGGTGGTGCCGCTGTACGTGCCGGCTGGTCACTCGCCGCCAGCGGCCGTCGGGCTCCTCCTCGAAGATCTCGATCGCCGCCTCGGCCACCTCGCCCGGCGCGAACGCCTCTCGGTCCGCTTGCCCGCGCCAGACGAGGAAGCTGTCGGGCCCCTCGAGCGCGAAGTCGAGCGCGAACGAGCTGCGGTAGGTCGAGAGGGTGTTGACGTCGAAGACCGCCAGCCCGCGCGGCGCCAGCGCGCGCTCCATGCCGCACAGCGCCGCGGCCACATCCTCGATCGTGAGCAGGTAGTTGACCGCGTCGTCCAGGCAGGTGATGAGGTTGGCCTCGCCCTCCCACGCGAGCTCCCGCATGTCCGCCACGAACAGTTCCGCGCTCGCCCCGACCTTGGCCCGCGCGAGCTCGACCATTGCCGGCGAGACGTCGCAGGCGCTCACCCGATAGCCGCGGTCGAGCATCGGCATGAAGCTCTTGCCGGTGCCGCAGCCGATGTCGAGCAGGCGGCTGCCCCTCAGGCCGTGCTCGAGCGCGAGGTCCTCGAGCGAGTCGAGCCAGGTGGGGTGGTCGTAGCCCGCCGTGAGCAGGTCGTAGACGGGCGCAATGCGTTCATACGCCTCGAATGCGGGAGACACCTGGCGCGGAACTGCCTCCGGGACATAAACTGACATCTAATAGGCACGACCCGGTGACCAGTCCAAACCGTTTCAAAGGGGGTAGATTGCCGCGGTGAAGGACAAGGGAAGGAGCCCGGAGGCGACAAGCCGTCCCAGAGTTGGCAGTGGCAACGACTTCGCGAGCGGTCTTTGCGGGAGGCTCGACGGATCGTTGGCAACCAACACGATGCCGAGGAGGCGGTCCAGGAGGCACTCGCACGTGCGTGGCGGGCCGGCTCCGGCGCGGTCGACATCGACAGTCCCACTGCATGGCTGCTCCATATCACGCGGAACGAATCGCTACGACTGCTCGAGCGCCGTTCTCGCGTCAGGACTCGGGAGCTTCCCGAAGCCACGGCAGCTGAACCGTCCGCAGAGGATGGACGCATCGAGCAGCTCGTCGCAGGCTCACACACACGACAGGCCCTCGGGCGGCTCGCGCCGGCCGATCGAGAGCTCCTACTGCTCCGCTACGGCGAAGACCTCACCCAACCGGAGCTGGCAAGACGTCTTGATGTACCGGAGGGCACCGTCAAGGTCCGCCTACACCGGGTCCGTAAACGATTCGCTGAAGCACTAGAGGAGTGCGCTTGAAACCACATGCCGACATCACAGACACCGAGACGGTCAAGGCCCTGTCTCATCCCCTACGAGTGCAGATCTTGCGGCTGCTCGAGGAGAAGGACGGAAGCCCGGTGGAGATCGCGACGACGCTCGGCCTCCCCGTGAACCGGGTGAGCTACCACATGCGGCAGCTCGCCCGGTTCGACCTGATCAAGCTCGTGAAGACCACCCCGCGGCGGGGCGCCGTGGAGCACCACTACCGGCTCCAGGCCCGTCCGCGGATCAGCGACAAGGCCTGGGGCCAGGTTCCCGAGATCGTCAAGCAGGCGATGACCGGAGCCGCGGTCCAGCAGATCCTGGAGCACGTCCATGCGAGCGCCGCCAGCGGCGGCTTCGACCGCACCGACGCCCACCTCAGCCGCTCCGACGTCACGCTCGACGAGCGCGGCTGGAAGGAGATGGCAGCGGAGCTCGAGGGGACGCTCAAGCGGCTCGACAAGATCCACTCCGCGAGCACGGAGCGGCTCAAGAAGGCCGACCACGACGGTCAGGCGCGCGGCACCGTCGTGCTCGCCCTGCTCGAGACGATCCAGGCGCCCGACGCGCCGCCGAAGGATCTCGCCAAGCCGCGCCGCGGTAGGCGCAGCCAGGTCGGCACAGCCTCCTAGCGGGGGTTGCGCTTGTGGGGGCGCGCCTTGGTGCGGAGGTGCGTGACCGTCGAGAACGAGGGCCGGTTGCCTGACCTGTCGTAGGGCACGAGCGAGATCGTGTAGCTCGTGCCCGGCGACAGCTTCTTAGCGGCGATCGTGTACGTGCCGGCGCTGCCGGCTGAAGCGCTGAGGGTGCGGTGGAGCCGCCGCGTGCAGACGCGCTTCTTCGTCGCCGCGCCGCCCTTGGTCTTCGGGCACTTGACCCTGCGCGTGTAGTTGAGCACGGCCTTCACGCGCGCGATGCCGGAGCTCGGCGCGGCGTCGGTCACGTGCACCTTCAAGGTGCACGTGGTGCGCGTGCAGCTCTTGGTACTGACGCGGAGCTTGGGCGCGGTGCTGTCGACGGCGGGCGGAGTCACGTCGTGCGAGGACATCGGCGCGTCCGCCACGGTCACGGCCGAGCTGTCGCCGAAGCCGTAGCCGCCCGCGTTACTGGCTTTGACCTCACAGAGGATGCTGCTCCCCACGTCGCTCGCCTGGATCGTGTAGGTCTGGCCGCTGCCGAGCACGTCGCCGTCGGCGTCGAGGAACTGGTAGCTCAGGTTGGAGCTGTCGCTCCAGCTGCCCGGCTGGCA
>DASXNY010000128.1:0-14340 GCA_036494715.1 Thermoleophilaceae bacterium | reverse complement strand
ATCCACGTTGATGATGTGCTCGCAGCCAGCGGAGTCGGGAATCGAGGCGTCGGCGCGGCCGGTGGAGAGGCCGTCGCTCGAGGAGTGGCGGACGCGGTAGACCGTGTCGTTGCCCGGCCCGCAGTCGAACACATCGCGGTTGGGCCCGCCGTAGAGCACGTCGTCGCCCGGTCCGCCGTACAGGTGGTCGCTGCCGGAGCCGCCGATCAGCGCGTCGTCGCCGCTGCCCCCGAACAGGTTGTCGCCGCCGCGGCCGCCGGCCACGATGTCGTTGCCGGGGCCGCCGTAGAGGTGCTCGTTCACGCCGAAGCGCAGCTCGCGCAGCGTGTCGTCGCCGAGGCCGCCGAAGAGCGTGTCGGAGTCGTCACCGCCGTCGAGGTAGTCGTCGCCACGCTCGCCGAACAGCTCGTCGTTGCCGGGGCCGCCCTCGACCACATCGGCGAAGGCGGAGCCCTCGAACGTGTCGTGGCCGTTCTCCCCGAAGAAGGTGACCGCGGTCGGGTTGCCCGCGAACACCGCGTCGTCGCCCTCGTCGGTGCCGCAGGTGGGGCCGCCCGGCGTGCTCGGCACGTCGCTCGAGAGCTCGATACCACAGGCGGAGTGGTAGCCCGTGGCCGCCTGGCTCGCGGCCGGCCAGCACAGCGCCGCGGCGAGCAGTATTGGCACAAAAGCCCGCATCGCTACCGGAACCCACTAGCAGGTGGGGCGGATCGGTCCTCCTAAACTCTTGTCAGTGGCGGGACATTCCAAATGGGCGCAGATCAAGCGCAAGAAGGGCGCGACCGACGCCAAGCGCGGCAACCTCTTCACCAAGCTGGCGCGCGCGATCCAGGTCGCGGCGCGCGAGGGCGGGGGCGACCCCGCCGGCAACTCCGCGCTCGCGAACGCGATCCAGAAGGCCAGGGACGCGCGCATGCCCAAGGACAACATCGAGCGCGCGATCGCCAAGGGAACCGGCGCCGACGGCGGCGGCGAGGCGATCGAGGAGGTGCTCTACGAGGGCTACGGCCCGGGCGGCGTGGCGCTCCTGGTCGAGGCCTTCACGGACAACCGCAACCGCACGAGCTCCGAGGTGCGCCACGCCTTCTCGAAGCACGGCGGCAGCCTCGGCGAGCCCGGCTCGGTGGCCTGGAACTTCGAGAAGAAGGGCGTCGCGGTCGTCGACGCCGACCAGTACTCGGAGGACGACCTGATGCCCGCGATCGACGCCGGCGCCGAGGACGTGGCGATCGACGAGAACGTCTACGAGGTGATCGCGGAGCCCGCCGACTTCACCGCGGTGCGGGAGGCGCTCGAGCAGTCGGGTGTGGAGATCCAGAGCGCCGACATCACGATGCGCCCCACCAACCGCGTGCCCGTCGATGAGGATCAGGTCGGCACGCTGATGCGGCTGATCGAGGCGCTCGAGGACCAGGACGACGTGAACGCCGTCCACGCCAACTTCGACGTGGACGCGGCCGTACTCGAGCGCGTCCTCGCCTAAGACCCCTCTCACCTTTTCGTGACATTCGATACGCTGGCCTCGCTAGGGCGCTGATCTGCCGGCAGGGGCGGGAACCTCACCATTCCCGGCGTACGCGCAGACAACTGAAGCCGTGGACGCGGCCCCCTTAGCCGTCGTCCGCGCACCGGGAGGCCAAGATGGGACGAGGAGGACGTACGGCAACGGCCGTCGCGTCGGTTGCGCTGCTCGGCTCGGCGATCGCAGGCGGCGTACTTGCCGCCACGCACGCGAGCGACGACGGCGCGCTGAAGCGCACACGACCGCCGGCCAGCAAGGGCATCGAGCAGAAGGTGGGCTCGCTGCTTTCCAAGATGACGCTCACCGAGAAGCTCGAGCAGCTCCAGCTGCTCTCGGACGGGCAGATCACAGACGACCAGGCCAAGAACGGCGTCGGCGGGGTGTTCAGCCTCACCGACCCGGACAAGATCAACCACTTCCAGCACGTCGCGGTGGAGCAGTCGCGGCTGCACATCCCGATCCTGTTCGCGTACGACACGATCCACGGCTATCGGACCGTGTTTCCGATCCCGCTGGGCGAGGCGAGCAGCTTCGACCCGGGCGTGGCCACGGCGGACGACACGTACGCCGCGCGTGAGACGGCGGCCGTCGGCATCAAGCAGATCTACAGCCCGATGGTGGACGTCTCGCACGAGCCACGCTGGGGGCGCATCTCCGAGGGCGCGGGCGAGGACCCGTACCTCGGCTCGGTGTTCGCCGCCGCGCGCGTGCGGGCCGCGCAGGGCCAGGACTACAGCGCACCGGACAAGGTCGTGACGAGCGTGAAGCACCTCGCCGCCTACGGCCAGCCGGAGGGCGGGCGCGAGTACAACACCACCGACATGTCTGAGCAGCGGCTGCGCAACTTGTACCTGCCGCCGTTCAAGGCCGCGATCGACGCGGGCGCCGACACCGCGATGTGCTCGTTCAACTCGATCAGCGGCGTGCCGGGCTGCGCCAACAACGAGACCGAGACGCAGATCCTCAAGAAGCAATGGCACTTCGACGGCTTCATCGAGTCGGACTACACGGCCGTCGCAGAGCTGCGGACGTGTCCGCCGTCGAATCCCGATACGGGCCCGTGCGGCCACGGCGTCGCGGCCGACGGTCCGGGTGCGGCAGCGGCGGCGCTCAACGCGGGCACCGACTCGGAGATGGTGAGCACCAACTACGTCGACTTCGGCAAGCAGCTGCTCGCCCAGCACCGCATCTCGATGGCCCGCATCAACGACGCGGTGAGGCGGATCCTGCGCGTGAAGTTCCGCGCTGGGCTGTTCGACCACCCGTATGTCGACCCGTCGAAGGCCGAGGGCGCGCAGCTCCTGCCCGACGCCGTGGCGGCGGAGCGCAAGGCGGCGAGCCGCTCGATGGTGCTGCTCAAGAACTCGGGCGGCCAGCTGCCGCTCGACCCGAGCAAGTCGGTGGCCGTGATCGGCCCGCTCGGCGACGACCAGCACGACATGCTCGGTCCGTGGTGGGGCCAGGGCCGCGACGAGGACGCGGTGTCCCTCTACAAGGGCATCAAGGCACAGGACCCGAACACCACGTTCGCGCCGGGCTGCACGATCGTCGACAAGGATCCGCCGGATCCGCCGAACGACGAGTGCGGATCTGACGCGGACTTCCCCGCCGCGGTGCAGGCCGCGCAGAGCGCCGACCAGGTGGTGCTCGCGCTCGGCGAGACTCGCGGCGAGAGCGGCGAGGCCGAGTCGCGCAGCAACATCATGCTGCCCGGCAAGCAGCAGGAGCTGATCGACCAGATCAAGGCCACCGGCAAGCCGTTCACGGTCGTCCTGTTCAACGGCCGCCCACTCGACCTCACCTCGGTCGACAGCGCCGCCAACGCGATCCTCGAGGCGTGGTTCCCCGGCGTTCAGGCCGGCAACGCGGCAGCGGATGTGCTGTTCGGCAAGGTCAACCCGGGCGGCAAGCTGCCGGTCACCTTCCCGCGCAGCGTCGGCCAGGTGCCGATCTACTACAACCACGAGCCGACGGGGCGGCCCTGCGACGCCACGCAGAAGTACAACTCGCGCTATCGGGACATCCCGTCGTGCGACCCGCTCTACCCGTTCGGCTTCGGCCTGAGCTACACGACGTTCGACGTGTCGAACCTGCGGCTCAGCTCGAGCACGCTGCGGCCGGGCGGCAGTATCACGGCCTCGGTGGATCTCAAGAACACCGGCAGTCGTGAGGGCGACGACGTCGCGCAGCTGTACATCCACGACCCCGTGGCGAGCATCGAGCAGCCGATTCGCAGGCTGCGCGGGTTCCAGCGGGTCACGCTCACGCCGGGCCAGTCGCAGACGGTCACGTTCACGCTCGACAAGAGCGACGTGGGCTTCTACGACAACAGCGGGCGGTTCGTGGTCGAGCCAGGCAGGATCGACGTGTTCGCGGGCGACAGCTCGACGGCGACCCTGCACAGCTCGTTCAACGTGGGGTGAGTGAGATGAAACGGGTCGGCCTGATTGGGCTCGTCCTGTTCGCGATCTGGGGGCCGGCGCCAAGTGCGTCGGCCCACGGGTCGGCGTCCGGGGCCGCGTTACGCCACTACGCGCGCGGCACGTGGGCGTCGCTCGCGGCCATGACGGACGCGCGCTCGGGGCTGCCCGCCGACAGCCTCGATGCCGACGGCACGCGCAGCGTGCAGACATCCACCACGAACATCGGGGCGTACATGTGGAGCGCCGTGGCGGCGCAGCGGCTCGGGCTGATCGACCACGGAGAGCTCGTCGCCCGTTTGTCGAAGACGATCGGCACGCTCGAGCGGATGGAGCGCTACGAGCCCGGCGGCCAGTTCTACAACTGGTACGACGACCGCACCGGGGCGAAGCTGACGGTGTGGCCGCCCACCGGCGAGCCGCTCACGCCGATCCTCTCGTCGGTGGACAACGGCTGGCTGGCGGTCGGCCTGCGCGTCGTGCAACACGCGGTGCCGGAGCTCGCGTCGCGTGCCGGCGCGCTCTACGACAGCATGGACTTCGGCTTCTACTACCAGCCCGACGTCAACAGGATCGAGTTCTCCTACACGCCCGACACCGGCGCGTCGGCGTGCTGCTACGACACGGTGGTCAGCGAGAGCCGCATCGCGAGCTACATCGGGATCGCCAAGGGAGAGCTGCCGCCGAAGGAGTACTACGGCACCTGGCGCACCTTCCCCGACACCTGCGACTACAGGTTCCAGGAGACGAAGCCGGTGGGGGTGACGCGCAGCTACGACGGCGTCGACGTGTTCGAGGGCGCCTACCCGTACGACGGCATGCTCGTCACGCCGTCATGGGGAGGGAGCATGTTCGAGGCGCTGATGCCCGACCTGTTCGTGCCCGAGGAGCGCTGGGCGCCGCAGAGCTGGGGCGTGAACCACCCGCTCACGGTGCGCGCGCAGATCTACCACGGGCTGCACGAGGCGGGCTACGGCTACTGGGGCTTCTCGCCGTCGAACACGCCCGAGGGTGGCTATGCCGCCTACGGCGTCGACGCGATCGGGATGAACCCCGACGGCAACCCGTCGAACGAGGACAACACGCTCGTGGACCACGGCTTCGCCGGTTGCCCGGGGCGCGACCCCAAGCCGGACCCGCCGCAGTCCGCGTACACGAACGGCGTGGTGACGCCGCACGCGTCGTTCCTCGCGCTGCGGTACGCGCCGAATGAGGCCTTGGCAAATCTGGCGGGCCTCGCGCGGAACTTCCCCGGCCTGTACGGCAAGTGGGGCTTCCGCGACAGTGTCAACGTCGGCAGCGGCGCCGTCTCCGGCTCCTACCTCTCGCTCGACCAGGGAATGATCATGGCCGCGCTCGGCAACGCGCTCGGGGACGACGTGCTGCGGAAGGACTTCGCCGGCCCCGACTTCGAGCAGGCGCTGCGGCCGGTGATCGGACAGGAGCAGTTCGGGGCAAGCGCGACCGGCTAGCCGGCCCCGCAGCGTCCGCGGTCCTAGCCGCGCTTCCGCCGGCGCTGCGCATTGGCCGCGTCCTGGTGCTGGCCGCGGCGCGCGGCCTCCTGTCAACCTACGTTGACGGCTAGCGGTTGTCCCAGCGCCTGCGCCAGTCGCGCCCGGCGCGGCGCGCGCGCCGAACGATCGTGGCCTGGTCCCAGCGCTCTTTCATCAGCGAGCGCGGGCCGGGCAGCGCGTCGACCTCCTCGGCGCTGATCGTCAGCGTCACCGCGAGCTCCGCGATCCGCGCGACCTCCGGCGCATCCACGAAGCGCTGCCCCTTGGGCGTCTCGATGACGATCCCGTCGAAGATGTTCTCGCGCGCGTTATCCAGCACGCGGCGGACCTTCCCAACCTCCAGGCCATCGGTGGCCCGCACGGGAGTCCCACGCCGCAGTGCCTTGTAAGAGATCGCAACGCCTTCGTCCGCTGGCTCCATCGCGGTTAGCGTAATTCAGCCGGCGCTCGCGACCGGCTGGTCTTCGTCCAGGCTCTGACAGGCAGGCGGCGCCCCGTCGCTCGACAGCACCGCGAGCGCCACCGCGCCAAGCACCTCGGCCCGGTCGCCGAGCGCAGTGAGCGCAAGGGTTGTGGCCTGGGCGGCGGTCTCGATCGCAAAGCGTCCGACCGCGCCGCGCATCGGATCGAGCAGCACGTCGCCCGCGCCCGCCAGCTCGCCCCCGACCACGATCAGCTCCGGGCTCAGCAGGTTGATCAGGTTGGCCAGCGCCACCCCGATGTGGCGGCCGGCGTCGCCGATCACCCGCCGGCAGCCCGCGTCGCCGGCGCGAGCCGCGTCGATCGCGTCCTGCAGCCGGAAGTCGGGGCCGTGCACCGGGGCGAGCAGCCGCAGCACCGTGTCCGCGCCGGCCACCGTCTCGAGGCAGCCGCGGTTGCCGCAGCGGCAGACCTCGCCATGCTCGTCCATCGTGGTGTGGCCGATCTCGCCGGCCGTGCCCGCCGCGCCGCGGACGATGCCGCCGCCCACCACGATGCCGGCGCCGATGCCGGTGGCGAGCTTGAGGTAGACGAGGTCGCGCGCGCCGCGGCCGGCGCCCCACGTCATCTCGGCGAGCGCGCCCAGGTTGGCGTCGTTGTCCACCCACACGGGATGGCCGATCGCGTCGGCGAGCTGCTCGTCGGCGTGCACGCCCACCCAGCCCGGCAGGATCGAGCTCGAGCCGACGAGGTGCGACTCGCCGAGTACCGGCGCCGGCAGGCCCATCCCCGATGCCACCACGTCGCCCAGCCCTGCGTCGAACTCCGCCAGGAGCTTCTTGGCGAGCGCCAGACCCGCCTTCACGCCGGTCGAAGCGTCGTGGTCGCGCGGCAGCGACTTCGCGCTCTCGCCAAGCAGGCGACCGGTCCTGTCCGCGACGGCCACGCGCAGGTGCCGGTGCCCATAGTCGAAGCCGAGCACGAACCCGGGCAGCGGCAGGAGACGCAGCGGCGCGCCTCGACGCGAGCTCTCGCGCTCCACGCGTTGCTCGGCCTCGAGCTCGCGCACGATCGCGGAGATCGTTGCGGGGGAGAGGCCGGAGGCGCGCGCCAGGTCCGCCTGGCTGAGCGGACCCTGCTCCTGCAGCACCGTCACGACGCGCTGGCGGTTCGCGCGCCCGAGGTCCGCGGGCGAGCCCGAATACGAGCTCATTGCCGCCTCCTATGGTCGAGTCTCATACGTTCCCTCACCAATCCAGCGCAAATTAGGTCGAGTCTTGAATTTACTTGACCATTGGAGCGCCCAGGAGTAGCTTGCCTGGCTCCGGAGTCCGACGGGTTCCGAACAAAGGGAGAGGACCAGCGCTGTTGGGAGGCAGCCCTCCTAGCGGCCTGGCCGCATGCACAAGGGAGGAGGACCCCTTATGAGACGCACCACCGCGGCGATCGGCGCTGCGCTGCTGCTGGCTGCCGGCGCGGTAACGGCCAGCGCGGGCGCCACCGGCACTCAGTCGCAGGCGGCCCGCCATCAGACGCGAGCCACCTATCTCAACCCGCACGCCCGGATCGCGGACCGCGTGGACGACCTGCTCGGGCGCATGACGCTCGAGGAGAAGATCGGGCAGATGGACCAGATCGTCAACGAGAAGCTGCGCGGCCCGTCCAGCCCGTCCGACGGCAACTGCAGCGGAGGCAACGCCGATCCTCTTCAGCCCGCCTGCCTCGAGAAGGTCCTGATCAGCGACAAGACGGGGTCGATTCTCGCGGGCGGCACGGACAACCCGACGGACAACACCGGCCACGGCTGGGCCGATCAGTACAACGCGATCCAGCACTACGCGATCGACCACTCGCGGCTGCACATCCCGATCATCTATGGCGTCGACGCCGTGCACGGCTTCGGCCACCCGTATCAGGCGACGCTCTTCCCGCAGTCGATCGGCATGGGCGCGACCTGGGACACGACGCTGGCGCAGGAGGCCGGCGCGGCCACCCGCCAGCAGCTGGTCGCCACCGGCGGCAACTGGGACTTCGCCCCAGTGCAGGACCTCGCGCGGGACAACCGCTGGGGTCGCTACTACGAGACCTGGGCCGAGGAGCCGCTGCTCGCCGGCGCGATGGGCGCGGCCAACATCGACGGCATGCAGGGCAGCGCGAACCACCCGCAGGTGGCGGCGACCGTGAAGCACTTCGCGGGCTACTCGGAGTCGATCAACGGCCACGACCGCGTGCAGGAGGAGCTCCCGATCCGCTATCTGCAGGACACCTTCCTGCCCTCATACGCGGCCGGTATCGACGCCGGCGCAGCCACCGTGATGGTCAACTCCGCATCGATCAACAGCGTGCCGGCCACCGCGTCGCACTTCCTGCTGACGACCGAGTTGCGCCAGCGGCTCGGCTTCAAGGGCGTCGTGATCTCGGACTACGGCGACGTGCCCGCGCTGCAGACCGCCTACCACGTGTCGCCCGACCTGGCCGACGCCGTGGCCAAGGCCGTCAACGCGGGCGTGGACATGGCGATGGAGCCCGACAATCCGAGCGGCTTCGACGCCGCGCTGCTCGAGGACGTGCACAACGGCAGCGTGTCGGTCGCGCGGATCAACCAGTCCGTGCGGCGGATCCTCACGCTGAAGTTCCGCCTCGGGCTGTTCGACCACCCGTACGTCGATCCGTCCCAGGCCGACGCGGCCGTGACCGGCAACAAGCCGCTCGCCCGCAAGGCGGCGGATGAGTCGATCACCCTGCTGCGCAACGAGGGCGGCGTGCTGCCGCTGTCGGCGAACGCCGGCAAGCTCGTCGTCACCGGCCCCAACGCCAACTCGATGACCAACCAGCTCGGTGGCTGGAGCGTGAGCTGGCAGGGCGCGTACGGAGCGAACCAGGCCTGCTGCGCCGGCCCGCCCGACCAGATCCCGCCCGGCACCACTGTGCTCGACGGGATCAAGCAGGCGGTGTCGTCGTCGACGCAGGTCGTCTACACCCAGGACCAGTCGCAGGCGGTGTCGGAGACGAGCAGCGCCGATGCGGCGATCGTCGTGGTCGGCGAGACGCCGTACGCGGAGGGGCTCGGCGACGATCCCGCGCCGCAGCTCAAGCCCGACCAGCAGGCGCTGATCAAGGCGCTCGAGGACACCGGCAAGCCGGTGATCGTCGTGGTCATCGCCGGGCGCCCGCTGGGGCTCGGTCCCGCCGAGCAGGCAAACGGGCTGCTGATGGCGTACCTGCCCGGGACCGAGGGTGGCGCCGGCGTGGCGGACGTGCTGTTCGGCACGGTCAACCCGAGTGCCAAGCTGCCTGTCAGCTGGCCGACCGACGCGCCGCTACAGCAGTCGAATTTCAACGCGACCGGTGCGTCGACCTTGGGTGACGAGCCCAAGTTCTTCGACCAGCTGCCGGGCACGAATTCGGGCTGGGGGTCGGGCTACAACCCGCTCTACCCGTTCGGGTTCGGGCTGTCGTACACGACGTTCAAGGTCAGTGGGCTGAGCGCGTCGCCGTCGGTGTCGCGCCACGGCTCCGGCACGGCGACGTTCACGGTCGCCAACAGCGGCGCCCGTGACGGCACGGACATCGTGCCGGTGTACGTGCACGAGCCCACGGAGACGGCGGGCATCGTCGTGCCGCCGCAGCGGCTCGTCGGCTTCGCGCGTGTAGATGTTCCGGCCGGTGGATCGAAGACGGTGCACGTCACCTTCCCAGCATCCACCCTCGCCCTGACCCCAGCCGACATCGACGGCACAGAGGCGCCGCAGGTGATGGCGGGGAGCTATCAGGTGCAAGTCGAGGATCTATCTGCCGACTTCAGGATCGGCTGATCTAGTCCACAGTCCGCAGACCACAGTCCGCAGGGCGCTAGTCCAAAGCCCTGCGGACTGCGGACTGTGGACTGTGGACCAAGACGAAGGCGTCCGCCCAGGGACGGAGAATCCGTTGGGTGGTGGTTGTCCTTGGCATCGATCCCGGCACCGCGCACACCGGCTTCGGCGTGGTGCTCGCACATGGCAGCGCGCTGGCGGCGCTCGACGGC
This sequence comes from Thermoleophilaceae bacterium, assembly GCA_036494715.1. Lineage (GTDB taxonomy): Bacteria > Actinomycetota > Thermoleophilia > Solirubrobacterales > Thermoleophilaceae > JAICJR01. The sequence continues at coordinate 4,437 of DASXNY010000128.1, read as the reverse complement.
GGCGTGCTGCACACGGCTGCTCACGACAAGCTCGAGCAGCGCCTGGCCGAGATCCACGGCCACGTGACCGAGCTGATCGAGCGCCACGAGCCCGGCGCGGTGGCGATCGAGGACCTCTTCTTCGGCCAGAACGCACGCAGCGCGTTCGCGGTCGGACAGGCGCGCGGGGTCACGCTGCTGGCGGCCGGCCAGGCCGGCGTGCCCTGCTTCTCATACACGCCCCAGGCGGTCAAGCAGGCCGTCTGCGGCAACGGCCGCGCCGAGAAGGGCCAGGTCCAGCGCATGGTGGGCGCGCTGCTCAGGCTGCCCTCGCCGCCGCAGCCTGACCACGCGGCGGACGCGCTGGCCGTGGCCATCTGCCACGCCAACGGCGCGGTGCTCAAGGCGGCGATCGCGTGATCGCGTCGGTGCGCGGCAAGGTCACGGTGCGGCGGCCCGACCACGTGGTGGTCGAGTGCGGCGGCGTGGGCTACCGGCTGGCGGTGTCCGCGGAGACGCTCAAGGCCGTGCCCGCCACCGGCAAGGAGACGCTGCTCCAGAGCCACCTCGTGATGCGCGACGACGGCATGTACCTGTACGGCTTCGCGAGCGAGGAGGAGCGCGAGCTGTTCCTGCTCCTGATCGGCGTGCAGGGAGTTGGGCCGAAGGTGGCGCTGGCGGTGCTCTCGGGCGGCACCACGCGCGAGCTGCTGCGTGCGATCGGCGCGGGCGATAGCGCCCGCTTCCAGGCCGTCCCGGGCATCGGCAAGCGCACCGCCGACCGCATCATCGTCGAGCTGCGCGAGAAGGTCGTGGGCGACTCCGGCGTGCTCGACGAGATCGTGATCACGAAGACCGACGACCCGCGCACGCTCGCGCGCCAGGGTCTCGTCGGCCTCGGCTTCAGCGCCCAGGAGGCGGACGAGCTGCTCTCCGATGCCGACGGCGAGACGCCGGAGCAGCTGATCGGCGAGGCGCTGAGGGCGTCGCGGTGACCGAACACGGCGGCATCCGCAGCCCGGACGTCGAGCGCATCCAGGCGGCGCCCGCGTTCGGCGCCGACGAGGAGCTCGACCGCTCGCTGCGGCCGCGCAAGCTGGCCGACTTCGTGGGCCAGCAGGCGGTCAAGGACCAGCTCAGCGTGTTCATCGAGGCGGCCAAGCAGCGCGGCGAGGCGCTCGACCACGTCCTGCTCGCCGGCCCGCCAGGGCTCGGCAAGACCTCGCTCGCGCAGATCGTGGCGGCGGAGCTCGACGTGCCGTTCGTGCAGACCGCCGGCCCGGCGCTCGAGCGCAAGGGCGACGTCGCGGCCTTCCTCACAGCGCTCGAACCGGGCTCGGTGTTCTTCGTCGACGAGATCCACCGGCTCCCGCGTGCGCTCGAGGAGACCTTCTACCCGGCGATGGAGGACCGCCGCCTGCCGATCACGGTCGGCCAGGGCGCGGGCGCGCGCGTGGTCACGCTCGACCTGCCGCCGTTCACACTGATCGGCGCCACCACGCGCGCGGGCCTGCTGACCACCCCCCTGCGCGACCGCTTCGGCGTCAGCCACCGGCTCGACCTCTACGAGCCCGTCGACCTCGCCCGGATCATCCGCCGCTCGGCGGGCATCCTCGACGTCGACATCGACGACGAGGGCGCCACCACCATCGCCGCGCGCTCGCGCGGCACTCCGCGCGTGGCCAACCGCCTGCTCAAGCGGGTACGCGACTACGCCGAGGTGCGCGGCGCCGGCAAGGTCGATCGCGAGGTGGCGGAGGAGGCGCTCGACCTGCTCGAGGTGGACCACGCCGGGCTCGACAGACTCGACCGCGACATCCTCAAGACGATCGTGGAGAAGTTCGAGGGCGGCCCGGTCGGGCTGTCCACCCTGGCGGTCGCCGTCGCCGAGGAGGCCGACACGATCGAGGACGTGTACGAGCCCTACCTGCTCCAGCAGGGCTTCATCAAGCGCACCCCGCGCGGGCGGGTGGCCACCGCGGCGGCGTTCGAGCATCTGGGCGTGGAGCGGCCCTCGCACCACGCGGCTAGCCTCTTCTAGTACATGGCCGAGGACTGGCGTGTAAAGGTCGAGCTCGAGGAGGAGGAGCACAAGCACCGCTTCTCCGGTTTCCTGCGCGACAACCCGCTCGAGAAGGATCTGGCGGAGCGGCTGCGCGGGCGTGTGGTCGTGAGCCAGGACGGTCCCGTGCTCTTCCTCTACGCGGAGTCGCGCGACCAGGCCGACGCTGCCGCGCAGGTGGTCCGCGACTTCCTCGCCCAGCACGCCGCCGAGGGGCACGTCGAGCTTGCCCGCTGGCACGAGGAAGAGGAGCGCTGGGAGGACCCGTCGGCGCCGCTTCCGGACAGCCCGGCGGCGCGCGAGGCCGAGCAGGAGCGGCTCACCGAGGAGGAGCGCGAGGAGTCCAAGGAGGGCGGGATGGACCAGTGGGAGGTACAGATCGTCCTACCGGACCACGGTGCCACCAAAGCGCTCGCCAACAAGCTCGAGAGCGAGGGCCTCCAGCCGCTCAGGCGCTGGCGCTTCCTCGTGATCCCGGTCCCGAGCGAGGAGGACGGCAACAAGCTGGCGGATCGCATTCGGGCCGAGGCGCCGCCCGAGGCCAAGATCGCCGTGGAGGCTTCCTACGGAGAGGTCATCGCGAACAGCACCTTCTCGCTTTTCGGCGGACTGGGCGGCTAAGAGGTAGCTAAAGCTAAGCTGGACTGTCCGTCCGGCGCTTGGGAGCGCCTACTCTTCGTCAGGAACACATGCCTCATTTCATCTGTCCCAGCTGCGGCAATCGCACGCTCTCAGGGGAACGCACCGCAGGATTCACCACTCGTGCCAAAGGTTGCTCGAAGTGTGGTTTCGGCTTCCTTTTCGAGCTGCTCGACGATTACTACCCGGCACCCAATGCGGCCTTCGTGATCTGCGACCAGGATGCGCGCGTGATCGGCTTCGGCCGCGGCGTACGCGAGCTCACCGGACTGGGGGAGCCCGAAGCGGTCGGCCAGCCGGTGCGCGAGGTGCTCGGGCTCACGTTCCAGAATGGGGACGATCACATCGGCACGGCGCTCGAGTGGGGCGTGCGGGTGCTCGACAAACCCGTCACGGTTCACGCCGAGGGCGACCGGCCGGAGCCCGCCAAGGCGGACATCTTCCCTGCCTACGACGAGGACGGCGGCCTGTTGCTCGTGCTCACACCGAAGTCCTGACGCGATGACGAGCGCACGGCGCAACGCTTTCGTGCTGCTCGTGGTGGCGGCGCTCGTCCTGATCTCTGGCCTGATCATCGCGAAGAAGCCCACGCGCCTCGGCCTCGACCTCAAGGGCGGCGTCCAGCTGATCTACCAGGGCGAGCCCACGCCGCAGGTGCCCAAGGTCACGCCGGCGGCGATCGACGACGCGATCACAACGATCCGCAAGCGCACCGACGCGCTCGGCGTCTCCGAGCCGGAGATCCAGCGCTCCGCCGACGACCAGATCTCGATCGGCCTGCCGGACGTGAAGAACGTCGCACGCGCGGAGCAGCAGGTGGGCAGCACCGCGCAGCTCCAGTTCTACGACTGGGAGCCAAACATCTACAGCGGGCCGAACCAGCTGGTGGATCCGACGACAGCGGCCACAAACAACGCGCCCAACAGTCCGATCTTCTCGCTCTACCAGGCGGTGCTGCGCGGCTCGAAGTCGCTGCCGCGGGCGGAGGCATCGGACGTCCCGGCCGCCGGCCCGTCCAAGGCGATCGTGCAGAAGTTCAACGGCAATCAGCAGAAGATCCGGCAGTACTACGACAACAAGAACGACACCGCGGGCGACAAGTACTACCTGTTCGGTCCCGCGCCGGGGAAGAACCAGAACCCGAAGCTGATCTCCGGTCCCGAGGGCACCTGCCAGGAGCTGCTCTCGGACTACACGGACAAGGTTTCGCACGGCGGTCCCAAGCCCGCGCCGCGCCCGGTGGCAAAGAACACGCAGTGCAAGGACCTGCTCACCTCGCTCGGCACGGCCGGGCCGCCGCAGGGGAGCACCGTCCTGAAGGTGCCGAAGGGCGTCCTGGTCATCGGCGCGCAGGCCACCACCGGCGCGAAGCCCGGCACGCCGCCGCCCGGCTACTTCGTCGTCGAGGACGACTCGGTGCTGTCGGGCTCCGACATCAAGAACCCCAAGCAGGAGACCGACCAGTCCGGCGCGCCCAACGTCACCTTCCAGTTCACGAACTTCGGGCGCCAGCAGTTCGCCGCGGCCACCAAGGCGATCGCCACGCGCGGCGTCAACCAGGTGCTGCCGCCCGGCACGCCGCCCGCCAACGCCGACCAGCGTTTCGCGATCACCCTCGACAACCAGATCGTGTCGCTCGCCACGGTGGACTTCCACGACAACCCGGATGGCATCGACGGCCGCACCGGCGCCGAGATCGACCACATCGGCTCGATCCAGGAGGCGAACGACCTCGCCCAGAACCTGCGCATCGGCGC
>DASXNY010000127.1:0-5258 GCA_036494715.1 Thermoleophilaceae bacterium | reverse complement strand
CGGTCCGTCGGCCGTCACGAGCACCTCCTCCTCGATGCGCGCGGCCGAGCGCCCGTCGCTGGCGGGGCAGTAGGTCTCGAGGGCGAACACCATGCTTTCCTCGATCTCCACGGGGTCGTCGAAGGAGTGCAGGCGCGAGATCATCGGCGCCTCGTAGAGGCCGACGCCCAGCCCGTGCCCGAACTGGAGGCCGAAGCACGCCTCCTCGCTCGCGAAGCCGAGCTCCTCCGCGGTGGGCCAGACCGCGGCGATCTGGTCGGTGGTCACGCCCGGACGCACGAGCTCGATCGCCGCGTCGAGCCAGTCGCGGCACTGCTTGTAGGCGTCGAGCTGCGACCGCGTAGCCCCACCGACGCAGAACGTGCGGTAGTAGCACGTCCGGTAGCCCATGAACGAGTGGATGATGTCGAAGAAGGCCTGGTCGCCCGGGCGCAGCAGGCGATCCGAGAAGACGTGGGGGTGGGGGTTGCAGCGATCGCCGGAGACGGCGTTGATCGCCTCCACCTGCTCCGAGCCGAGCTCGAACAGCAGGCGCTGGGCGTCGGCGACGATCTCGTGCTCGCGCACGCCCGGCCGCAGCATCTCGTAGATGTGCTCGTAGACCGCGTCGACGATCGCGGCCGCGTGGTCGAGCAGCGCGATCTCGTCCTCGGTCTTGATCTTGCGCGCGGCCAGCATCACCGGCTGCGCGTTGGCGGTGGGGATGCCGCGCCGGTTGAGCGACGCGAGCGTCTCCATGTCGGTCAGGTCAATGCCGAGCGGCTCGCGTTCGAGCCCGTGCTCGCGCAGCACGTCGTACACGTGGCCGGCGAGCAGATCCGGCACGCCGGTCTGCTGCGGCATCGCCCCGCGCATGCTCGTCACCCCGGCGCGCCAGCTCGACTCGGGCAGCCAGGGCGCGTACAGCTGGTGGTGCCGGGCGGCCGAGCCGAAGTCCCAGAGCACCGGCTCGCCGACGCGCGGCAGGAGCACGCAGCGGGCACTCTTGTCGCGCGCCCACTCGCCGATGTGGGTGCTCGTGACGTAGCGGATGTTGTTCTGATCGAACAAGAGCACCGCGCCGAGGTCGGACGCGGCGAGCGCCTGCCGGGAGCGTTCGAGGCGCTGCGCGCGGAGGCGGGGGAAGTCGACGCGCTGCTCCCAGTCGACAGCCATGGTGGCGCCACGCGAGGCGATCAATTCAGACTCCTGTTCGGGACATCGTTCAGCAACGGTAAACGGCGGACGCCGCTTGGTCAAGCTTGCAGGGCTTTAGGTGTAAATCCCCGCTTGACACCTCAAAACGTCAGTCAGATCGGAGGCAGAGCAGTGATCCGAGGATACGCGCCATCGCCTCCGTGGACGCCTCAGCCCCGTCAGCGCTGCGCCACGCCACGTAGCCGTCCGGCCGGACGAGCACGGCTCCCGAGGGCGCTATTCCGTACGCCTCCGGGAAGCCGGGCTCGTCCAGGGCGTACAGGTCGAGGTTCGCCTTGAGCTCGCCCGCCGCCGAGCGGGCGGCCTCGCTCCAGGCGCCGCCGTCCGCTCCTGTCAAGAGCGCGAACTGCTTGCGGAAGAGGTCGAGCGTGGACATCCGCTCGCCGTCCCGCTCGATCCACAGGTGCGGCGCGCGCGTGCCCGGCAGCCCGCGCGACTCGCGCGGATCCACGTAGGGCAGGCCGTCGTCCTCGGTGCCGTCCGGCAGCACCGCCGCCGAGCGGTAGCGGTGGCCGATCTCGAGGCTCAGGTCGTCGGCGATCGGCTGGATGTGGTCGGTGCCGAGGTAGGGCGCCGTGCGCAGCACGTAGCGCGTGTATGCCTGCTCGATCGTCAGCTGCCCGATCGGTTGGCGCTCGAGGTCGTAGGTGTCGACGAGCTCGGGGCCGGCGTGGCCGCCCAGCACGTGCGCGATCTTCCAGGACAGGTTGAAGGCGTCCTGCACGCCGGTGTTGCCGCCGAAGCCGCCGTTGGGCGGCATCGTGTGAGCGGCGTCCCCCGCGATCAGCACGCGCCCGCTCTGGAACGACGTCGCGTTGTCGGCCACCGCCTGCCAGGGCGCGATGTCGAGCACCTCGACCTCGATGTCCGGCACGCCGATCGCCGCGCGCAGGAGCTCCTCGGCGCGCTCGGTGATGATCCCCTCCGCCACGTTCGTCGCCTCCGGCAGCGAGGTGTCGCCCGCGGTGTTGACGACGAGGAAGCCGGTCTGGGCGCCGCGGTCGAGCCTGAAGAAGCCGCGCAGCACGTCGTTGAAGACGTAGAAGACGCCCTCGGTGCGCCCGGCCACGTACTCCGCGCAGTCGGCCCGGAAGTAGATCGTGATGCTGTTGGAGATCAGCCCGTGGCCCTCCACGCCGATGCCGAGCTTGTGGCGAATCGGGCTACGCCAGCCGTCGCAGGCGACCATGTAGCTCGCGCCGATGCGCCGCTCCTGGCCGCTCGCGACGTCGCGCGTGGTGGCCACCACGCCGTCGTCCGACTGCTCGAAGTCCACGAGCTCCGTGCCGTAGCGCAGCTCGGCTCCCTGACCGAGCGCGTGCTCGCGCAGGATCGGCTCGAGCGACTCCTGCGTGAGGAACAGCCGCCGCGACGGGCTCACCAGCTCGACGCCCGCGTTGAGGCTCGGGATGTACTTCGCGATCTCCTTGCCCGCCAGCGACTCGATCGCCGAGATGCCGCCGTCCGAGTCGTACTGCTCCTCCGACTTCGTGCGCACGGCAGGCTCGAGCCCCACCGCCCGGAACACCTCGAGCGTGCGCAGGTGGAAGTGCGCGGCGCGCGGGTGGATCGCGGTCCCGCCGTGCCGCTCCACCGCCAGCGCGCGCACGCCGTGCCAGCCGAGGAACGCCGCGGTCGACAGCCCGACCATGCTGCCCCCGACGATCAGCACCGGCACGCTCTCGTCGGCCTGCCCCGTCATCGCGAGCCTCCTAGCCCCAGATCGTCCGGGCAGCCTCCGCCACCAGACGCAGCTTGCGCTCCTGCGCCTCGGGGCTGATCTCGTTGCCCATCGCCACCGACGCGAAGCCGCACTGGGTGGAGATCGCGAGCTGCTCCTTCGGGTGGTGCTTGGCCGCCTCGTCCACGCGGCCCCTGAGCTCGTCGAGGCTCTCGAGCTCGTCGAACTTCGTCGACACGAGGCCGAGCGTGACGACCTTGTCGTCGGGCAGGTCCGCGAGCGGCTCGAAGCCGCCGGAGCGCTCGTCGTCGTACTCGAGCATGTAGACGTCGAAGTTCGGCGTGTCCTTGAAGACGTGCTGCGAGATCTCCTCGTAGCCACCGGCGCTGATCCACTTGCTCTGGAAGTTGCCCTTGCAGAGGTGCAGGGCGAATGTCACGCCGGGCACGTCGGCCACGGCGTTGAGCATCTCCACGCCTTCGGTCATGACACGCTGCACGGGAATACCGAGCTGCTCCCAGCGCTCGCGCTCCGAGTTCTCCACGAGCTGGCCGAAGTCGGGCGCGTCGATCTGGATGTACGTACAGCCGAGATCGGCCAGCGCCTGCGCCTCCTCGCGCACGAGGTCGACGCCGTCGCCGAACAGCTCGAATGGGTCGTCGTACGCATCCGTCGACTTCGACGGCGACCACATCGTGAAGAACATCAGCGGGCTCGGCAGCGTGATCTTCACCGGCTTCGTCGCCTTGGCGTTCGCGTACTCGAACTCCTCGAGCGTGAGCATGCGCTTGCGCGAGACCCGGCCGGTCACGCACACCGGGCTGTGGAAGTCGATGTCCACCTTGCCGCGCTCGCTGTGGAACGGCACGGCCTCGCCCTCCACGTGGTCGACGCCGTCGACCTCCGCGGCGAACTGGTCGAAGAACGTGTAGCGCCGCATCTCGCCGTCGGTGACGACGTCCACGCCAGCGGCCTCCTGCAGCGCGATCGCCTCGTCCACGGCCTGGTTCTCGAGCTTCTTGTACTCGTCATCGGGCATGTCGCCCGCGTGGTGCTTCTCCCGTGCGTCCGCCAGGTAGTCCGGCCTCAGCAGCGAGCCCAAAACCTCCGCGCGATACATCGAACCCTCCTCAGTCGAGCTTTTCAGCCAGGTAGTCCCAGTCCCGGTCGTGCCGGTAGGAGTAGTTGGCCGGCGGCTGCGGAGACTGCGTCTCCAGCCAGCGCACCGTGGTGTCGCTCTTGTTCCAGAAGGCGTGCGTGCAGCCCACCCCCGTCCAGAAGACGTCGCCCGGCTGGAGCACGAAGGGCTCCTCGTTGTTGGCCATCGCCTCGACCTCGCCCTCGAGGATGTAGTAGGCCTCCTCGAGCGGATGGTCGTGCGGGTGGATCACGCCGCCGGGCTGGTACTCGACCATGAACATCGTGTGCAGCACGGCGCCGAGCCGCGAGTCCACGAGCATCTTCACGGCGATCCCGCTGTAGGCGAGCAGCGCCGTGGCCATGCTGGCCGAGACGGTCGTCGCGTTCTTCTGCATGCCCAGCTTGAGGTTGTCCACGTTCATCTGCCCCTCGCTCAGCCGGAAGAACTGACGGCTGCGCGGGTCGCGGATGTCGGGCTCCTCGGCGGGACCGTCGGGCAGGGGCTCGCCGGTCCAGAACGTGTCGGGCTGCTTCGCGCCCGGGAGACGCGGGGCGGGCGCGTTCATCTCGAGCCAGAGCGGCTCGTCGTCCTCCGCCGCGCGCCAGGCGTGTGGCATGCCGAGCGGGATCAGCCCGCACTCGTCCGGCGCGAGCCTGTACGTGCGCCCATCGAGCGTGAGCTCCGGCCGGCCGCGCAGGATGTAGAAACTCTGCTCGGTGGAGTGCAGGTGAGTCCCCACCCAGCCGCCGGGCTCGAGCCCGACCAGCGCGAAGCCCGTGTGCACGGAGCCCGTGTCGCGTCCCACGAGCGTCGCCCGCCGCAGTCCTTGGACATGATCGGCAATCGCAGGCGCCGGTCCGGCCAGCTCGATATCCGCGGCCTTCTGCACGTGATACATGGGCGGGGCCACCCTAAGGGCCGATTCGTTGTCCGTCAAGTGAAGCTTCACAAGCAGGTCAGGATTTAAACCACGGCGGCCGTGAACGAAGGCGAAACCATGGTTCAGTGATACTGAACAATATTCTGCAGCGCCCGCGGCAAGGGGTAGACTCGCCCCTGTGGACTCGGCGGGTGTTGACCAACGGGCGGGGACGCCCAGCGACGAGATTGGTGGTCGTTTGCGTGTGGAGCGTGAGCGGCAGGGGTTGAGTTTGCGGAAGTTGGCGGGGCGGCTTGGTATTTCGCCGAGTGCGTTGTCGCAGATCGAGACGGGTCGGTCGCGGCCGTCGGTGAGTACGT
>DASXNY010000126.1:0-33365 GCA_036494715.1 Thermoleophilaceae bacterium | reverse complement strand
CGTGCCGTCGAGCAGCCAGGCGAAAGTGGTGCGCCCAGCCGAGCCGCTCGGGCCCGAGCCCGGGAAGCGGGCCTCGAGGGTCCACTCGCCTATGAAGGGCTCGAGTCGCTTCATCGCTCCAGCATGACGAGCGGCGGCGGGTCGGCCATGGCACTGCACCCTAGTAATCCCTCGAAGATGGGGGGAACGCCTCATGTAACGGGTACGCGCAGCAACAAGACTTGCGTGCATCGCTTCGACGAGACACCGAGGGAAGGAAGCACGATGAGCTTGAGAGGCAGACTCTTTGCGGCCGGTTACGACCGCATGCTCGCCCGGGTCGAGAAGGCCGGGCTGCACGCCCGCCGCGAATCGCTCCTGTCTGACGCGAGTGGCCGCGTGCTCGAGATCGGGGCCGGCACCGGCCTCAACCTCGACCTCTACGGCGACGCGGTTGAGTCGCTCACCGTCACCGAGCCGGAGGAGCCGATGGCGCAGCGGCTCGAAGCCAAGCTCCCAGATCTGTCGCGCGACGTGACCGTGGTGCGCGCCCCCGCCGAGGACCTGCCGTTCCCGGACGACGAGTTCGACACGGTCGTCGCGACGCTCGTGCTCTGCACGGTCGCCGACCAGCCCCGGGCGCTCAGGGAGGCGCGCCGCGTGCTCAAGCCGGGCGGCCGGCTGCTGTTCATCGAGCACGTACGCTCGGACGATCGCAAGCTCGCCAAGTGGCAGGACCGCATGAACCGAGTGAACCGCTTCGTGGCCTACGGCTGCAACTGCAACCGCTCCACGGTGGACGCGATCCGCGGCGCGGGCTTCGACGTCGACGAGCTCGAGCGCGGCGAGCTGCCCAAGGCACCGCCGTTCGCGCGCCCGCTCGTGATCGGCCGTGCGGTGGCGAACGGACGCGCCTACGAGACCGGCGGTGGCGTGCCGGCCGCGCTGGCGGACAACGCCTGATCCCAGCCGCACACCGCGCACGCATGCTGGAACGCCGAGCGCGCGAACTCGACCGCGAGCGCGTGCGGGTCCGGGCTTGCGATCACGTCGTCCCAGTCGAGCACGTGCTCCCCGAGCGAGGCGTCCCAGCGCGCCGCCTCGGGTGAGAGCGTGCCGCCGTCGAAGCCGGCCGGGAGCGGGTGCGCATAGGCGTAGAAGGCCGCCTTGCCGTAGCGCTGGTCGCCGGGCCACCAGCCCACCGCCACCTCCTCCGCGTCCATCGCGTTGCGCATGATGAAGTCGCCCGACGGCGGGTCGGCGCGCTGCCCGGAGAAGAGATTCACGGCGAGGTCGAATGAGCCCCACCAGGCGTTCACCGGCGTCGAGCGGCCGCGGTAGGGCGCGCGGAAGGCGGCGAGCACGAGCGCCACCTGCGTGACGGCGGTGAAGTAGGTCTCAACCTGGGCCGTGTCGTAGGTCTTGTGCTCGTCGTCCTCGTCGAGCGGCGCCGTCCAGGAGACCTCCTGCGGCGTCGGGTCGATCGTCACGCCCGGCAGCTCGCCGAGCACCGCGCGCGTGACGTCGCCCACCGGCCTGTCGGGCGCCAGCGCGATCCGCGCGCGGGCCCCGTCGCTTCGCTCGACCACGGCCTCGTGCGCACGCAGGTCGAGCGCCACCACCGCGGCGCCGGAGCCATCGGGCAGCGGCAGCGGCAACGTCTCCCAGCCGCGAGCGGTGACACGCAGCGCCGAGTGCTGGAGCTGCGGCTCGGGCGGAGCGAGCGCTACCGCCAGCTTGCCGAGCAGCTGCGTGTGGGCGTGCAGCGTGTCGCAGGTGGCCTTCCAGTCTTCGTACGGAAGCGCTGGCCAGGCGGAGGGCATGAGGGCACGTTAGCGCGCGGGGAAGCGCTGTCGGCGGCTCGGGCGCTCTAGTGCAAATCGCGGCGCCTGGCGCCCAGGCCGCGCCACCAGCGATGATGCGTGCGTGACCAAGTCGCGTACCGAGGCGTTCTCGGACGGCGTGATCGCCGTGGCGATCACCCTGCTCGCCCTCGACCTGAAGGTGCCGAGCCCCGACGCCCCCGGCACGCTCGCGCACCGGCTCGGGGAGCAGTGGCCCAACTACGCCGCCTACGCGGTGTCGTTCCTGACGATCGGCATCATCTGGATCAACCACCACGCGATGCTCAGCCGGATCGCGCGCATCGACCACGGGGTCCTGATCCGCAACATCCTGCTGCTGATGACGATCGGGGTGCTGCCGTTCTCCACCGCGCTGATGGCCGAGTACCTGAAGGCGGGGCAGGGCGACAACCTGGCGGCGGTCGTCTACGGCGGCTCGTTCCTGCTGATGGCGGTCGGCTTCTTCGCGATGCAGGCTCACGTGCTCGTACGCAAGCCCGAGCTACTCGAGGAGCGGGTCACGCCCACAGTGCGGCGCTTTGTCCTGCGCCGCAACGCGGCCGGGCTGCTGCCCTACCTGATCGCCACGCTCGGCGGGATCATCTCGCCCTACATCACGCTCGTGATCTGCGCCGGGATCGCCGGGCTGTACGCCCTGCCCGGCACGACGGCGGACGCCGGCGAAGCGGCCTAGCGGCCGTTCACCCGATCACGCCCTCGCGGGCTATGGCTGGTAGTCGGGCCGCTGGTCGCTCGAGCTGTTCGGCGAGGTGGGCGAGCGGCCGGCCGCGGCGATCTCGGACTCGCTCACGTTCTGCGGGTGGTGGCACGCCGCGAGGTGGCCGCCCGCGTACTCGGTGAGCTGCGGCTCGACCGTGCTGCACAGCTCGGTGGCGCGCGGGCAGCGAGTGTGGAAGCGGCAGCCCGACGGCGGCCGGATCGCGCTCGGCGGCTCTCCGGTCGACTTCTGCCGCACCCGCGCGCGGTTCTCCTGCGGGTCGGGGATCGGGATCGCGCTCAGCAGCGCAGAGGTGTACGGGTGGATCGGCTTCTGGTACAGCTCCTCCGCCGCGGAGACCTCGACGATCTTGCCGAGGTACATGACGACGATCCGGTCCGACACGTGGCGGACGACGCCCAGGTCGTGCGCGACGAAGACGTAGGACAGGTGCAGCTCGTCCTGCAGGTCGTCGAGCAGGTTGATCACCTGCGCCTGGATCGAGACGTCGAGCGCCGACACCGGCTCGTCCAGCAGGATCAGGCGCGGCTCGATAGCGAGCGCGCGTGCGATCCCGATGCGCTGGCGCTGGCCGCCCGAGAACTCGTGCGGGAAGCGGTTGAGGTGCTCGGGCGAGAGCCCGACCTGCTCGAGCAGCTTGCGGCTCTCCTCCTGGAGCTTGTCCTTCGGCACGCCGCGGCGCCTGAGCGGCAGGCCGATGATCTGGGCGACCCGCTTGTGCGGGTTGAGCGACGCCTGCGGATCCTGGAAGACCATCTGCATCTCGCGCCGGATCGGCTCTAGCTCGCTGCGCCCCGACGACGTGATGTCCTTGCCACGGAAGCGGATCGCGCCGTCCGTGGGATCGACGAGCCGTACGAGCGTGCGGATCAGCGTGGTCTTGCCGCAGCCTGACTCGCCGACGATCCCGAGCGTCTCGCCCTCGCGCAGCTGGAAGGTCACGTCGTCCACTGCGTGGACGTGCGCGACCGTGCGGTTGACGATCGCACCCGACTTGATCGGGAAGAGCACCCGCAGGTGGTCGACCTCGAGCAGCGCCTTCCCGTTGCCGCCCGCGACCTGCGTCTCCGGCCGGGGCGCGGCGTCGGTGGTCACGAGATCACCGACTCCTCGCTGCGCAGGCCGATCTGGTCGCCCACCTGGCGCAGGCTGCGCTTGCGCTCGGGCTCGAGCCAGCAGCGGTCGATGTGCTCCGGGCTGTCCGGCACGCGGGCGGCGAGGTCGGGCACCTGGGTGCACTTGTCGAAGGCGTGCGGGCAGCGCGGCCGGAAGTGGCAGCCCTGCGGCGGCGACAGGAGCGACGGCGGCGTGCCCGGGATTGCCGGCAGCCGCTGCGAGCGGTCCCGGTCGACGCGCGTGATCGAGCCGAGCAGGCCCCAGGTGTAGGGGTGCTGCGGGTCGTAGAAGATCTCGTCGAGCGTGCCCTGCTCCACCACGCGCCCTGCGTACATCACGACGACGCGGTCGGCGATGTCCGCGACCACGCCGAGGTCGTGCGTGACGAGGATGATCCCCGCGTTGGCGGACTCCCCGAGCTCGCGCAGCTCATCGAGGATCTGGGCCTGGATCGTGACGTCGAGCGCCGTCGTGGGCTCGTCTGCGATCAGCAGCTTGGGCGAGCACGAGAGCGCCATCGCGATCATCACGCGCTGGCGCATGCCGCCCGAGAACTCGTGCGGGTAGGAGCGCACGCGCTCGCTGGCCCGCGGGATCCCCACGCGCTCCATCAGCTCCACCGCTCGGTCCATCGCCTGGTCCTTCGAGAGCTTGGGCTCGTGCACGCGGATCTGCTCGACGATCTGGGTGCCCACCCGGTAGACCGGGTCGAGCGAGCTCATCGGGTCCTGGAACACCATCGCGATGCCTGCCCCGCGGATCTTGCGGAGCACCGACTCGGGCGCGGTGATCAGGTCCTCGCCGTCGAAGAACGCCTCGCCCTCGAAGCGCGCATTCGGCCCGCGCGTGAGGCCCATGAGCGTCATCGCGGTCACCGATTTGCCCGAGCCGGACTCGCCGACCACGGCGAGCACCTCCCCGCGGCTCACGTTGAACGACACGCCGTCGACGGCTTTCACCACGCCGTCCTCCGTCGCGAACGAGACCCGCAGGTCCGAGACCTCGAGCAGCGGTTCGGAGCCCTGCGTCATGAGAGCCGGATGCGCGGGTCCAGGAACGCGTAGAGGATGTCGACGACCGCCGCCAGGAAGACGACCGCGAACGCCGTGAGCAGCACCACCGCGAGGATCGGGATGATGTCGAGCTTGGCGATCGAGTCGGCCGCGAGCTGCCCGACGCCGTGCAGGTTGTAGACGGACTCGGTGAGGATCGCGCCGCCGCCGATCACCTGCGCGAGGTCGAGTCCCCAGAGCGCGATGATCGGGATCAGGCTGTTGCGCAGGATGTGCCGCACGAGCACCTGGCGCTCGGAGAGCCCCTTGGCCTTGGCCGTGCGGACGTAGTCCTGGCTCTGGGTCTCGAGGATCGTCGATCTGAGCACGCGCGAGTAGAAGCCGACGAACAGGACGGACAGCGTGAACCACGGCAGTACGAGGTGCGTGAACCACTGCCACGGGCTGGTCGTGAACTTCACGTAGCCGCCGAGCGGGAAGATGTTGGCCTTGTAGCCGAGGAAATAGATCAGCACCGCGCCCAGGAAGAAGGGCGGGAACGAGACCCCGACCATCGCGAGCACGGTGAGCACCCTGTCGGTGTACTTGCCCGCCTTTATCGCCGCCAGCGTGCCGACCACTATCGATGCTAAGAGCCAGAGGATCCCCGCTCCGAGGGCCAGCGAGAGCGTCGCCGGCAGGCCCTGCTTGATCTCGTCGATGACGTTGAAGCCCTGGGTGTAGGAGTAGGCCTGGCCCGTGAAGATGTTCTTCATCGTGCGGCCGTACTGCACGTAGATCGGCTGGTCGAAGCCGTACTTCTGGCGGATCTCCTTGATCTGGTCGGCGGTCGCGAGCCGGCCGGCCAGCCGCAGCGCCGGGTCGCCGTTCGGGATCGCCTCGAACAGCAGGAAGGTGAGCACCGAGATCACGAACATGACCGCGATCATCGAGAGCAGGCGGCGGATCACGAACGCGGTCATCGCATCAGCGGGCGATCCGTACCTTGGACCGCGGGTCGAGGGCGTCGCGCAGCCCGTCACCGAAGATGTTGATCGACATCACCGCGAGCACGAGCATGATGCCCGGCACGAGCACGTTGTGGAAGGCGGCGGGGATCGTCCGGATGCCGTCCGAGATCATCGTGCCCCAGGACGGGTTCGGCGGCTGGACTCCGGCGCCGAGGTAGGACAGCCCCGCCTCGAGCAGGATCGCATTGGCGAGGATCAGCGGCACGAACACGACGATCGTGCTCCACAGGTTGGGCAGCACCTCCGAGAGCATGATGCGCACGTGGCTCAGCCCCTGCTGGCGCGCGGCGTCGATGAACTCGCGCTCGCGCATCCCCAGCACCTGGCCGCGCACCGGTTTGCCCACGTAGGGGATGTAGACGACCCCGACGACCACCGCTGGCACCATCAGCGTGTTGCCCTTGAGCGGGCCGATCCCTCCCACCGCGAGCGCCACGCCCAGCGAGACGCCGAGCAGCACCGCCGGGAACGCCCAGATGATGTCGAGGATGCGCGTGATGATCCCGTCGGTGACGCCGCGCAGGTAGCCGGCGAGCGTGCCGAAGACGACTCCGAAGAGGATCGTGATCAGCGTCGCCACGGCGCCGACCTCGAGCGAGTTGCGGCCGCCGTAGAGCAGGCGCACGGCCACGTCGCGGCCGTTGGCGTCAGCGCCGAGCAGGTAGTGGGTGTGCCAGGTCGGGCCGACCGGGATGCCGGTCGTGCTGACGATGTCGACCTTCTTGCCGCCCTTCGTCACCTGGCCGGTGATGTTGCCCGTGGCCGGGCCGACGTGGGCGACGTGCTTCGCGTAGACGGGCGCCAGGATGCACAGCAGCACGATCAGCAGGAACACGCCGCCGAAGAAGAGCGCCACGTGGTTGCGCTTGAGGCGGCGCCAAGCGAGCTTCCAGGGCCCTACACCGGGCGGTAGCTCGATGCCCTCGCCGAGCAGGGCCTCCGCGAGATCGGTCGAGAACTCGGTGCCGGGTGCGGAAGAAGTAGCCATTAACAGACGCCCGGGTGGGCTGGGGCGACAGAGTAGCCACCCCAGCCCGACCCTGACGCGGTTACTTCAGCGAGAACGAACTCCAGTCCCAGCCATAGACCGGGCTGAACGTGTAGTTGAGCGACATCCGGTCCGACAAGAGGGCCGGGAATGTCTGGTAGCCGAACACCCCGATGTAGGCCTTCTTGGCCACGTACTCATCGAGGGTCTGCCACTGGTTGGCAATCGTGTTGAGCTGCGTCGTCGGCACAGCGCCGAGCTTCTGCGACTGCTGGTTGATCTGCGGGTCGTTGACCTCTCCGAAGTTCTCGTTGTTCGTCGGAAGGATCGCGCTGCCCTGAACCAGCAGGTAGAAGTCGATCGGGTTCGGGAAGTCCTGGTTCCAGTCGGCGAAGCCGGTCTGGGGGTGGAGCTTCAGGTTTCCGATCGTCGGGAAATACGACGCGTCGGCGATCAGCTTCTGCTTTGCCTTGAAGCCGATCTGGTTGAGGAACTGGGTGTAGTACGTCATCCACTGCTGACGCGGCGCGCGCTGCTGGCTCCAGACCGTGACGGGCTGGCCGGCCATGCCGGACTGCTGCACCAGCTGCTTGGCCTTGGCGATGTCACCGCCCTTGGCGGGGTCGCCGTACGGGCACGGGGTCTTCGGGTGGCCGACCATGCCTGGCGGCAGGAAGTAGCACCCCGGGATCAGCGTGCCCGAGCCGAGACGGCTCATCGCGTTCTGATCCAGGCCGGTGACCACCGCTTGGCGGGCGAGCTGGCTCGAGAACGGCTTCTCCTTGGTGTTCATGAACACGTAGTAGGTCGAGTTCATGATCTTCTTCGTGTAGCGGCCCTTCGCCTTGGAGTTGATCTGCGGCAGCAGGCTGCCGGGGATCGTGTCCGCCCAGTCGAAGACGTCGGCGGTGTTGTTGACCACCGACAGCGCGTTGGCGTCGATGTTCGACGAGATCTTCGCCGTCACGTCAACGTTGCCCGCCGGGATGCCGGGAATGTTGTTCTTCGCCCAGTTGGGGTTGCGCACCAGCTGGAACGACTGGTTCGGCACCACCTTCTTGATCACGTAGGGGCCGGCGCCCGGGGGCGGGTTGTTCGGCATGTTCTTCATCGGGGTCCCGCTCGGGACGAGGCCCAGCGACGGAAATGCCAGCACGTTCACGAACGCGCCGTAGGGGGCCAGCAGCTTGATCGTGATCTTGCCGCTGGCATCGTCGGTCGTGATGCCCGAGATCGTCTTGGACTTGCCTGACGCGTATTGCTTCGCGCCGACGATGTTGCCGGCGATGAACTGGCCGGAGCCGCCCCACGGGATCTTCAGGGCCCGCTCGACGGTGTAGGTGAAGTCACTCGCCTTGACCGGCGTGCCGTTCGAGAACGTGACGCCCTTGCGGAGCGTCGCCGTGTAGGTCTTGCCGTCGGACGACGCCTGCGGGAGAGCGGTGGCAAGGCCGGGGATCAGCTGGCCTCCCGGGAGACCGCTCTTGTGCGCGTAGGTGACGAGTCCGGTGTAGGCGAGCCAGTCGGGCTCGGCCGCCTGAGTGGTGTAGCCGAAGCCCGGATCGAGCGAGTCGGGCGCGGTGCCGTACACGAGGGTGATGTTGCCGCCCTGCTTCGCCGGCGTCGATGACGACGGCGATGAAGACGCAGATGAAGAGGTACTGCTTGAACCGCCGCACGCGGCGACCAGAATCGCTACGCCGAGGGCGAGTACTCCGGCCAGAACTGGCCGCAGGTGTTTCGTCATGAATTCTCCTCCCCGAGAAGAAAGGTTGGCCTCTGCTCGGGGTATTTACTACAAGTCGCGGACTGTTTGGCCCTCCAGCCAGCGGCATAACGAACACGCAACATGACGAGCTGTCGTGGCCGACAAACCGGAAGCGGCGAGCCGCGGCCGCCTAGAAGGCGCCCGTCCCGTTCGGGGTCCCGAGGCCGGTCGGGCCGTCGAAGCCGGGCCCGGACGTGCACAGGTATGCCGGGCTGCAGCTGCCGTTGTTGCCCGCTGTCACGTCGTTGAGAGCCGATGTATGCGAGTACGGGAACGAGCCGTACGTAAGCGACGACGCGTTGCCCGCCAGCGCGTACACCGACGCGATGATCGGCGCCGACGCGCTCGTGCCGCCGACCACGCCCCAGCCCTTGAAGCAGGTGCCGAGCATCTGGTTGACGGCGCTGCAGTTGCTGTCGTAGACGTTCACGCCGCTGTTCGGATCGGCGTCGGCCGACACGTCGGCCACCGTCCTGCGCCCGCAGCCCGTGTCGGTCTGCCACGACTGCTTCGCCTCATACGCCGAACAGCCGCTGCCGGCGCCGCTCCACGCGCTCTCGGTCCAGCCGCGCGCGTTCGACGCCTTGCTCAGCGTGGTGCCGCCGACCGCCGTCACGAACGGCGAGGCCGCGGGGAACTCGACGCCGTAGCCGTCGTCGCCGGACGACACGGTGATCGCCACGCCGGGGTGGTTGAAGTGCGAGCTGTCGGACGGGTCCGAGCTCGACTCCGAGCCGCCGTAGCTGTTCGAGATCTCGTTCGCCCCGAGCCGGGCGGCGGTGTCCTCGGCCGCGTAGAGGTCGGCGTTGGCGTTCGAGTTCGCCTCCACGAGCATGATGTGGCACTGCGGGCAGGCCGCCGAGACCATGTCGAAGTCGAGGCTGATCTCCACGGCCCAGCCCTGGTCGCCCGACGGGTAGGAGCCCTGGGTGCCGCTCTGGTTCAGCTTCTTGAAGCAGCCGTTGGCGGTGGTGCAGGCCGGCAGCCCGTACTGGCTGCGGTAGGTCGCGAGGTCGGCCTCGGCTGTCGTGTCGTCGAAGGCGTCCACGATCGCCACCGTCTGGCCCGCGCCGGCCGTGGCCGCGGGGAGCGCGTAGGCGCTCTGCAGGTCACTCGGCCCGTAACCGCCAGCGGGCGCCGCGGCGGCCAGCGGCTTTTTCGACGGCTTGCCGAGGAACTTCATCTGACAGTGCGAGAAGCCGGCGCGCAGGTCGAGCGCGCAGGCGCCCGGAAGGATCGTGTGCGCTCGCCGTCCCGCGGCCGGCAGCTTCGCCGCGCTCGCGGACTGGATGGGCAATACGAGGACAACAGCGACCGCCGACGCGGCGGCGATCGCATGACGCAGACGCAGCATGGGCCCAGCCTTTCTCCCCGGCGCATCCTCTGCCGGGAATTCGCATTTCGGTCGGTCTCCCGCCGGCCGTCCCGGTATGCGTGCCGGGCTCGCGCATTGTTACATGGTCGATTCGCCGGCTTCGGCGCGGGCCGGTGAATGCTCAGAGCGTCGAGATGCCGTGCAGCGCGGCCACCATCCCGACGGCCACGATCACGAGGCCGGCCAGCGCAATCGTCCAGCGCAAGACGTCGAGGCGGGCGGCGGGGGTGCCGTCAGAGGAAGTCGCGTGCGACAGCGCGGCGCGCGAGCCGGCGAGCCGCCCCGCCCGCGAGGGCGCCGCATCGCCCGTTCCGACGACCGACCAGGGGCTGGCGCGGTCGAGTCCGCCGGCCGCCACGAGCGCGGCCTGGCCGAGGTCGCCCGCGGACGGATAGCGCTCGTCCGGGTCCTTTGCCAGCGCGCGCCGCACCACCTCGTCGAACTCGCGCGGCACGTCCAGGCGCCGCTCGCTCGGCGCGGGCGGCTGGGCGTCCACGTGGGCGAGCGCCTCCGGCCCCTCGCGGTAGCGCGCGAACGGCGTCTCCCCGGTGAGCGCCTCGAACAGGACGCAGCCCAGCGCATAGACATCGGCGCGGGCGTCCACCCGCTCGTGTCGCACCTGCTCCGGCGCGAGATAGCGAGCGCGCGCGACCACAGAGCCGTGCCGCGTCATGTCACCCGTCGAGTCGGCGCGCTTGGCCAGGCCGAAGCCGCTCAGGTAGACGTGGTCCCTGCGCGCGATCAGCACGTTCGAGGGCTTGACGTCGCGGTGCAGCATGCCGCGGGCGTGGGCGGCGTCGAGTCCGGCGCCCACCTGGCTCACGATGCGCCCGGCGCGCGCGGGTTCGACGTGTCCGTCGGCGGCGATCATGGACTTGAGGTCGGTGCCGTCGACGAGGCGGGTCGTGATGTAGAGCACGCCGCCCTCTTCGCCGGCGTCGAACACAGGCAGAACGTTGGGGTGGTCGATCGCGGCGGCGATCCTCGACTCGCGCCGGAAGCGCTCGCGGAAACGCTCATCCTGCGAGAACTCGGGCAGCAGCAGCTTGATCGCGACCGGCCGCTGCAGCGCGAGCTCCTCCGCCCGGTAGACGATTCCGCGGTCGCCGTGGCTGATCACCTCGTCGAGGCGGCAGCCGGCGAAGACGGTGCCGACGGGTCACGCGTTTGTTGGTGGGTCTACTTCTGGGGTGGCGGGTGGCGGGGTCGCGACAGGGGTGGCGGGGGGCGGGGTGGCGGGTGGCGGGGCTTGGGCTCGGGCGGCGCCGGTCAGCTCGAGCGTGGTCGATCCCACCTTGATCGTGTCGCCCGGGTGGAGCGGGGTGGGGCCTGTGATTCGCTCGTTGTTGACGAAGGTGCCGTTGGCCGAGCCGAGGTCCTCGATCGTCAGGCGGCCGCTCGAGTCGCGGGCGACACGGGCGTGGCGGCGCGACGCCTCGCTGTCCTCGAGCCTGCCGTCGCCGTCCGCGGCGCGGCCGAGCACGAGCTCGTCGCCGAGGACGAAGCGCCGGCCCGCGCTGTCCCCGCCGGCGATCACGAGCTCCTCCGGCGGTGGCGGCGCCGGCGCGCCCTCGGTCACCTCGAGCACCGTGCGGCCCAGCCGCACCACGTCGCCGGGGGCGAGCACCCGCGGCGCGTCGAGGCGCCGGTCGTTCACGAACGTGCCGTTGGCCGAGCCGAGATCCTCGATCGTGAGCTCTCCCTGTGACCCGCGCGCGATGCGCGCGTGCCGGCGCGAGAGCTCGGGATCCTCGCCCAGCCGACCGTCCTCCTCGGCGGCCGCACGGCCGATCAAGAGCTCGGCGTCGACGTTCAGCCGCTCGCCGCGTCCCTCGCCTTCACTCACACGCAGCTGCTCGCCGGCCATGTGCGTGCAAGCCTACGCCGCTGCCCGGGTAGTCGGCAATCGATCCGCCATAGATAATGCGAGACGTGTCCGCGAACCCTCCCGCAGGCGCCAACACCGTCTCCGACTTGAAGGCTCGCGCCGAGGCCGAGCGTTCGGGCAGACCGTTTCTGCTCTTCAGGGATGGCTCCGGCAGCCAGCGCCTCTTCCTATTCGACGAGGCGATCGAGCAGGTGTCGGTCGGCCGCCAGTCGTCGGCGGACGTCGTGCTCGACTGGGACGACCAGGTGTCGCGCCTGCACGCCCGCCTCGAACGCGGCGACCACGGCTGGGAGGTGGTGGACGACGGCCTCTCGCGCAACGGCACCTTCGTGAACGACGAGCGGCTCGGCGGCCGGCGCCGCCTGAGCGACGGCGACACCGTGCGCTTCGGCGGCACGCCGGTGACCTTCCACGCACCCGGGCGCGGGCAGGCGGCCGCCCAGGGCAGAGCGGACGTCGGCCTCTCGACCAGCCAGCGCCGCGTGCTCGTGGCGCTCTGCCGCCCCTACGTCAGCCGCGTCGGCTCGGGCAAGCCGGCCACCGACCAGGAGATCGCCGAGGAGCTGTTCCTGTCGGGTAGCG
The DNA here is from genome assembly GCA_036494715.1 of Thermoleophilaceae bacterium. Lineage (GTDB taxonomy): Bacteria > Actinomycetota > Thermoleophilia > Solirubrobacterales > Thermoleophilaceae > JAICJR01. The sequence continues at coordinate 21,063 of DASXNY010000126.1, read as the reverse complement.
CGGTGCGTGCCCAGCTCCAGGTGCTCTACGCCAAGCTCGGCGTCGAGGCCGTGCCCGAGGACAGGGCGCGGGTGCGTCTGGTGGAGCGCGCCTTCTCTGCCGGCCTGATCTCCGAGCGCGACCTCTAGCCGGCGTGCTGTCGCCCGGCTCCCAGTTCGCGGGCTACGAGATCGACGGCGTCGTCGGCGTCGGCGGGATTGGGACGCTTTACCGCGCCCGCCAGCTGCGGCTCGACCGCCCGGTGGCGCTCAAGGTCGTCTCGTCCGAGCTCGCCGAAGACCCGGTGATCCGAGAACGGCTCCGTCGGGAGGCGCGGACGGTCGCCGCACTCGACCACCCCAACGTGGTGCCGCTCTACGAGGCGGGCGAGGAAAACGGCGACGTCTACATCGTGACCCGCTGGATCGACGGCACGGAGCTCGGCACCCTAATCCAGAGCGAGGGCCCGCTCGAGCCGGGGCGCGCGGCGCGGACGGTCGGCCAGATCGCGGCGGCTCTCGAGGTGGCCCACGAGAAGGGCCTCGTGCACCGCGACGTGAAGCCCTCGAACGTGATCCTCACGCCCGAGGACCACGTCTACCTGACGGACTTCGGCCTGGTCAAGCGGGCGGGCACGGCGGCGGGACTGACGGCCGTGGACCAGATGCACGGCACTGTCGACTACGTGTCGCCCGAGCAGATCGAGGGCAGCGAGCCGGATTCGCGCGCCGACGTCTACAGCCTCGGCTGCGTGCTGTACGAGACCCTGGCCGGCGAGGCGCCGTTCGCGAGCCAGAAGGGCGGCATGGCGAAGATGTGGGCCCAGGTCAACGCCACCCCGCCCTCGCTGCGCGAGCGCCGCCCGGACGTGCCGCCGGCGCTCGAGGAGGCCATGCTGCTCGCGCTGGCCAAGGACCCCGCGGCCCGTCCAACGGCCCGGGCCTTCCGCTCGAGCGTGCTGGCCGCGGTAGGCCCCGCGCCCGCTGCCTAAGGCGAGTTCTCGAGCCGTGGAGAGCGAATCCGTTGCTCTGTACGTGACTTCCTTCCTGGCACGGTGCGGGGCGATGCGGCAGCCTGGCCAGCCGCAAGTGGACGAGCCGGGTGTGTGCGGTCTTCTGCCGACGGCAGACAATCCACTCGCCCGGCTGTTGGTGACCGACGACCGGGCCCATGACGTCGTCGCCAGGCTGCTGCCGGAGGCCCATCGCGGGATGATCAGGGTGTTCGCCGCGGCAGTGAACTGCGCCGAGCTCCTCGAAGCTTGCGCAGCGTGGAAAGGGGAGCCCGCCACGGCGATGGTGTGCCGCGATCTGGGGGCGGTGCCCGCGCTCACGCTGCCGGACGAGCTGACATTGCGCACGGTTCGGCGGCTCGCCGACGACGCGCCGGATGGTGTGCCGCTTGAGAAAGCGGTCGCTGCCGCAAAGCTGGCGGATCCCCGCATCGCAGATCCGCCGAGCGGGTTCGCCGACTACCTGCGGTCGCTGCCGTCCGCGGTCCGGCTGCTCGCGGCCGTCGACGCCGCCGGCGTGGTGCGTGCGACCTCTGGTTTCGGCGGGTTCGGCACCGAGGCCAGCGTGATGTTCGTCAACACCGACCCCAACTGGCGCTGCCGTGGGATTGGGCAGGCGATGACCGCCGCGGCCCTGCGCGCCGCCCACGGCTTGGGAGCACAGCACGCTGGTCTCGACGCGACCGGCGCCGGCCATTCGATCTACTCGCGGCTCGGATTTGAAGCGGTCAGCCAGATCACGCGCTTCTCCCCCCGCGCCTGAGCGGAACCAACGACCCAGGGCCCCTAGCTGCAGACGTCGAGCAGCTTGGTGGTGAGCATGATCCGGCCGAGTGCCACCCAGGCCGAGCCGTAGTAGGTCGGGTCGCGCTTGTCGAGTGCCGTCGCCGCGTCCAGCAGCTGGTCGCGCGCCGCCGCCTCTCCCGCCGCGCTGGCGGCGCCGGCCGCGGCCACGAGCCCGACCGGGTTCTGGGCGCCGCCGTCGGGCTGGCCGGAGAGGCTGTGTTGGACGGGGATGCTGTCCGGGTTCTGGCCCTGGAAAACGGTCCACGCCGAGGCGGCGATCTGCTTGCCGGCCGGATTCGGGTCCTCGGCCATGCGCACCAGTGTGCGCACGGCGTCGAAGCCGAACTGCGGCGTCGACTGCGGGCTCGCGGGCGAGCCGATCGGCGTCGGCTTGCCGTTCTGGAGCTGGGCCCAGTCCGGCGGCAGCTTCGACGGCGGCTGCATCAGCTCGCTCGTGATCGAGCGCGCGCTGGCGGCCAGGCTCCCCCAGCGGCCATCGCCCGTGGCCGACTGCAGCGCGGCGAACGTGGCGGGCGAGAAGTAACTCGGGTTGACCGTCACCGGCGCCTTCGTGGCCCACGGGCCCGCGGTGAGGACGAGGTTGCCGTTCACCGAGGCGGTCTCTTCGTTCAGGATCGACTTCCCGATGCCCAGCGCCTCCTGCCGCAGCTCGGGGCGCTTGAAGCGGCACGAGGCCACGAGCAGCGCGCGTGCGGCGTCGAGGTCCGCGTCCGACGCTGCCTGCGGATCGGTCACGTGGCCGTCCTGCCAGTGGAACTCGATCAGCCCGTCCTGGCGCCGCAGGTTGGCCTTCGTCCAGTTCCAGATCGAGTCGAAGTGCTGCGAGTCGCCGATGGCGGCCGCCAGCAGCAAGCCGTAGGCCTGGCCCTCGCCGACCGTGTCGCCGCCCTGGTCGAGCCGCTGCACCCGCCCGTCGGAGGTGACGTAGCGGTCGAGGAAGCTGTGTGCCGCGGCTGTGGCCTGGTCCGTGGCCTGGGAACCCGCGCTCGTGGACGATCCCGATGACGACGAAGAGGAGCCGCCGCCGCAGCCCGTGAGTACACCCAGGGAGATTCCCGCCATCACCAGCACTGGTACGAGCGCGGCTCGCCCCGGCCGTCTCAAGCGGCCACCTCGGCCGCCTCGAGTGGCTCCGCGGTCGGCGCGCGTGGTTTCTCCAGCGCCGCCCAGCAGCCCGCCATGAGGATCGAGACGTGCAGGAATGCGAAGGAGACGTTGTTGATCGTGGATGCATTCGGATGGCGGACGAGGCCGTAGATGCTCACCGAGACGAGCACCGCCACGGCCACCAGCGCGGGCATCACCGCCCCCGGCTGGCGAGCTCCGGCGCCCGTCTTCGGAGTCACCACGAAGGAGCCGGACCTGCGCAGCACCGTGTAGATCGTCGACAGCACGTGGATCCAGAAGTTGGCCGCGGACAGCGCGAAGGCGCCGAACGTGTACGAGCCGGCGCCGGCGAGCGCCGCCATCGACAGCGCGACGATGTAGTACGGGGCGAAGTGCAGGAGGAACTCCGGCGCGTCGATGCCGCCGATCGGCTGCCCGCCTCCGAGCAGGCGGATCACCGGGAAGCTCATATAGATGAGCACGGTCCAGCCGGACAGGAAGTACATGCCGGACAGCAGGTACTGCGCCTTCAGCTTGAGCGGGAGCTTTGCGCGCAGCGCCCGCGGGATGCCCGACAGGCAACCGCGCGCCCAGCGCTGCTGCTGCGACACGTAGGCGGCGGTGTCCTCCGGGCCGAGCCCGCGAGCCAGCACGTCGGGCACGTAGATCGACTTCCAGCCGCGCTCGTGCAGGTGGATCGAGAGCTCGAAGTCCTCGGTGAGCGAGTTGGTGGGGAAGCCGCCCACGCTCTCGAACGCCGTGCGGCGGAAGAGCACGTTGGTGCCGCAGCAGAAGACGGCGTCGAGGCCATCCTTGCCGCGCGCGATCGCGCCGAAGAAGAGCGCCTGCTGAGCCCAGGAGGCGGCCGCGATGCGGTTGGTCTCGGCGTTGGCGTAGTACTGCGGCGTCTGCACGAAGGCGACCTGCTCATTGTCCATATGGCCGAGCGTGGCTTCGAGGAACTCCGGGTCGGCCACGTGGTCCGAGTCGAACACGGCGATGAACGGCGCGTCCGTCTTCGTCAGCGCGTGGTTGATGTTGCCCGCCTTCGCGCCGGTGTGCTCGGCGCGCCGGATGTAGCCCACGCCGTGACGCAGGGCGAGCTCGCGCATCTCGTCGTCGTTGCCGTCGTCGAGCACCCACACGCGTACCTCCGCGCTGCGCAGGCCGACGGCCGCGGCCACGGTGAGGTCGACGATCTCGGGCGGCTCCTTGTAGACCGGGATGAAGACATCGACCGCCACGCGCCGGGTCGGCGCCCGCCGCTCGCGCACGCGCTCGTTCGCGCACGTCCACCAGAAGCCGAGCGCCTGCGTGAGGTTGAACAGCTCGGCCGCGATCAGGACGCCGTACAGGTAGGGCGTGCCGACGCGGTCCGGGTTGAGCAGCCAGCCGAAGTACCAGACCGCGAACGGCAGCGCGAGCAGGCTGAGCAGCCGCACGCGCCGGCGCACGCTGAAGCGGGTTGGCACCGGTTGCCAGGTGACGCGGCGGAGGCGGACGTCCCAGGGGCGCGAGCTCATCGGAACTCCCACACCTTGGTCTGGGCCGTCTTGAAGGCGCGCACGCGCTTGCGGAAGAAGTCGAGCTGCCCGACCACCTTGTTCGTCTCGTTGAAGAACTGCGGGTTGCTCTGGAACGAGGCGAGCACGAACACCGGGCTGCCCTCGCTGCGCTTCGGGACGCCGCGGTCGAGCCGCCGGCTGTCGATGTGGGGCGCGTAGTACTCGAGCACGTAGCGCATGTCGGGCGGCTCGTACAGGATCAGGCTCTTCGGTCCGGCGTCCGCCTCGATCTTGTGGATCGCGCCGCGGAAGTCGAACAGGCGCGGGTTGTTCTTGTTGAGTTGCTGGTCGGCCAGGCCGATCAGGAGCGTGGCGACGATGACGCCGGTCGCGAGCAGCTGCGCCTTGGGTTTGCGTATCCAGCCGGTCACGAGCCGCGCGATCAGCAGGAACAGCAGCGGCACGACGATCAGGAAGTAGCGCACCTCGAACAGCGCGCGGTCGAACGCCGACACGATGAGCAGCAGCACGAGTGGGACGACCGTGGCCGCGCCGAGGATCAGCGTCTGGCGGGAGCCGCCGCGGCCGAGCAGGAGCAGCGACAGCAGGATCAGGAGCGGCCACATCGCGGCCAGCAGCTCGGTGGTGGCGTTGGGCTGGTAGCCCCACAGCGACCAGGCCATGTTGGCCAGCACCGCGTAGAACGACAGCGAGTCGTAGGTCCCGCTCGGCGAGCCGGCCGCCGCGTGCGTCGACGTGAACTGGTTGTGCGCGAACGTGATCAGCGGGATCAGTTGCATCACGAGCACGGCCGCCGAGTACGCGAAGCCGATGAGGAGCGGCCTGATGCTCTCGCCGCTGCGCTTACGGTGCACCAGGACCGCGACAAAGATCACTTGCTGCACGCCGATCAGGAGCAGCCCGAAGTAATGCGACCACAGCAGGGCGGCCGTGGCCAGGATGTAGCCCGCCCAGTTGAGCATCGAGGGCTTGCGGATGACGCGCAGCTGGGTGAGCAGCGCGAGCACCCCGAAGAGCGTCACGAACGCGTACATCCGAACTTCCTGCGAGTACCAGATGAGCAGCGGCGAGACCGCGACGAACGCCGCCGCGACCAGGCCGGTGCGGCGGTCGTAGAGCTCGCGCCCGAGCTCGTAGAGCGACGGGATCACGAGCGTGCCGGCGATCAGCGACGGCAGCCGCAGCGAGAACTCGCTGTTGCCAAAGACGCGCACCGTGGCCCACAGCGTCAGGTCGTGGAGCGGCGGCTGGCGGTCGCCGTAGTAGAGGTTGCTGAACATGTCGTGCAGCGACAGATGCGCCTGGTGGATGCTGATCGCCTCGTCCAGCCAGATCCCGCGCGGCACGGCCAGGCGCAGGCCCAGCCCGGCGAGGACCAGCGCGGCGAGGATCAGGCGCGCCTTGCTGCGCGTGGTGTCCGGGGTGCCGCGCCGGGGCAGGCGGCCGCGCCTGCCGAAGAGCTCGGCCTCCTCGGCACCGCGTAACCGCCCGATCAGCGTCCGGATCGAGTTCCCTTCCTGCGGCTTGACGGTGTGCACGGGGACGAGTGTCTTTGACGCGAGTACGAGCCTTCGGCCACTCTAACCAGCCTCGGCGGTCCTCGACAGCCTTATTTAAGGGTGGTTCACAGCCCGGTGCCGGGACGGTCGAGTTCCGGCTCGCGGGCAAGCGCGCGTAGCTCGAGCTGGCGCTCCGCGTTGATGATGTGCACCACCGCGTTGATCAGCGCGAGGTGGGTGAAGGCCTGCGGGAAATTGCCGAGGTGGCGGCCGGTGAGCGGGTCGAGCTGCTCGGCGTAGAGCGCAAGCGGGCTGGCATAGGAGAGCAGCTTCTCGCACAGCCCGCGGGCCCGCGCCAGCTCGCCGATCTCGACGAGCGCCGAGCACAGCCAGAAGGAGCAGATCGTGAACGTGCCCTCCTCGCCGCTGAAGCCGTCGTCGGTCTCGTCCACGCGGTAGCGGAGCACGAGGCCCTCCTCGGTGAGCTCGTCGGCGATCGCGAGCACCGTGTTGCGGATGCGCTCGTCGTCCGGCGGCAGGAAGCGCACGAGCGGCATCAGCAGCACGGAGGCGTCGAGCGCCTCGGTGTCGTAGTGCTGCACGAACACGCCGCGCGAGTCGACTCCGTTGGCGCAGATGTCCGCGTGGATCTCGTCCGCGGCCGCCTGCCAGCGCTCCGCCGTCGCCGCGTCGTCGCGGATGCGGGCCAGCCGCACGCCGCGGTCGGCGGCCACCCAGCACATCAGCTTCGAGGACGTGAAGTGCTTCGGCTCGCCGCGCACCTCCCAGATCCCGCGGTCGGGCTCGCGCCAGTTCGCGAGCGCCGCCTGCACCTGGCTCTTGATGATCGGCCAGAGGCGGTCGGGCAGCTGGTCGCGCGAGCGCGTGTGCAGGTAGATCGAGTCGAGCACGGCGCCCCAGACGTCGTGCTGGCGCTGGTCGTAGGCGCCGTTGCCGATCCGCACCGGGCGCGCGTGGTCGTAGCCGGAGAGGTGCTCGAGCTCCTGCTCGTCGAGCTGCGACTCGCCGTCGATGCCGTGCATGATCTGGAGGTCGCCCTCCGCCGCCTCCACCACGTCGGCCACGAAGTAGAAGAAGTCGTTCGCCTCCTCGTCGAAGCCGAGCGTGTAGAGCGCCCACAGCATGAACGTGGAATCGCGGATCCAGCTGAAGCGGTAGTCCCAGTTGCGGTCGCCGCCCGGCGTCTCGGGCAGCGACGTCGTGGCCGCCGCGATCATCGCGCCGGACGGCGCGTAGGTCAGGCCCTTCAGCGTCAGTGCGCTGCGCTGCAGATGGGTGCGCCACGGATGGTCGGGGAAACTGCCGTGCTTCAGCCACTCCTGCCAGAAGCGGCCCGTGCGCCCCAGCCACTCCGCCGCCTGCTCGTAGCTCTCCGGCAGCGGGTGCTCGGACCAGCCGAGGGCGACGAATGCCACCTCGCCCTCGTGCAGCATCGTCCGGGCGCGGGCGCGCGGACCTTCGAAGCCGAGCCGCAGGTCGGACACGAGCCGCAGCCTGAGGTCCATTCCCTCCGAGCTCGCTACCGCCTCGTTGTAGCCCGTGCCGCCGTAGTCCCAGTCGGCGGCGAGCCCGCCGTAGTCGAACGCCGGCTCGCACTCGACCTTGATCTCCACCGACCCCTGGACGCACTCGATCAGGCGCAGCAGGACGTGGTCGGCGTCGTGGTCCGTTGGCGAGCGGCGGTGGCGCTGGGAGCGCTCGGTCTCGTGGTGCCAGGGGCCGACGCTGAGCGCGTCGCGCACGATCACCCAACCCATGCGCGTCTCCCAGCTCGTCTCGAGCACCATCGTCCCCGGGATGTAGCGACGCGCCGCCGGGACGTTCACATCGGCCGGGCCGATGCGGAAGCCGCCGGCGTCCCGGTCGAGGATCGCTCCGAACGCGCTCGGCGAGTCCATGCGCGGGAGGCAGAGCCATTCGACGTTGCCGTTCGGTGCGACGAGCGCGGTCGTCTGGCAGTCGGACAGAAATGCGTAATCACCGATGGGGGGAAACGCGCTGACGCGACTACCGTGATCAAAGGCCCCCTTCATCGGACGTCGCGCGAGTCTCCCGGCGTTCAGAATGGGTGTCAAGGCATGGCATCTTCCTCCCACCTGACCTCGATCGACGTGATCGCCTCGGCGCTCGAGCCGGTTATGCCGGCCGTGAGCCGAGTCAGCTCGCCCGACGGAGCGATCACGCTCATGCTCAGCGACATCGCCGACGCGGAGGCCAGGGCGGCGAAGCTCGGGCCCGAGCGCTGGGAGCAGCTGCTGCGCGACCATCACGTCCTCGTCGAGCGGCTGCTCGCCCACCACGAGGGCGAGGTGGTCAAGTTCGAGCGCGACGGCTTCCTCGCCACGTTCAACAGCGCCCACGGCGGGCTGTACGCGGCCGTGGAGCTGCAGCGCACCTTCAGCGAGACGGGCGCGGACGGCGACGCCAGCGCCCTCGCCCTGCGCGTCGGGCTCCACTCGGGCTTCCTGATCACGAGCTCCGATCAGCTGATGGGCCGCAACATGGTGCTCGCGGCGCGCATAGCGGCCCAGGCCGGAGCCGGGAAGATCCTCGTCTCCTCGGCGCTCAAGGAGTACACGGAGACCGACCCGAGCTTCGAGTTCGAGCTCGAAGGCGAATTTCGCTTCAAGGGCCTAACCGGGGAGCACATCGTCTACGGAGTTCCGTGGCGGTCTTGATCGACCAGCCAGGTCGGGTTAAGCTCAACGAGGGTGCAGGGGCAGGGCCCGTCCTCTAGCGCCCCCGACTCTCTCCAACCCTCCCAACGAAGGCCCCACATATGGCAGTACGAGGCGACCTCGAGAGCGGCGCACAGATTGCTGGATATCGCGTCGACGAGCTGATAAGCCGCGGCGGGATGGGCGTCGTGTACCGCGTGACCAACGTTGCGCTGAACCGGATCTACGCCCTCAAGGTGCTCGCTCCGGAGCTGGCCGAGGACGTGCAGTTCCGGGAGCGCTTCAAGCGCGAGACCCGGATCGCGGCCTCGTTGCACCACCCGAACATCGTCGGCATCCACTACGCCGGCGACCACGACGGGCTGCTGTTCTTCGTCATGGACTACGTCACGGGCACCGACCTCCACCAGGTGCTGGTGAGGACGGGCGCGCTCGAACCGACGCGCGCCGTCGCCCTGCTCGAGCAGTGCGCATCCGCGCTCGACGCCGCGCACGGCGGAGGACTCGTGCACCGCGACGTGAAGCCGGCCAACATCCTCATCACGGTCAAGGAGGGCTCGGAGCACGCCTACCTCACCGACTTCGGGCTGGCCAAGAAGTCCGACACGGCATCAGCGCTGACCGCCAAGGGGCTCGTGGTCGGCACGGTGGACTACATGGCGCCGGAGCAGATCACCGGTGCGCCGATCGATGCCCGTACCGACATCTACGCCCTGGGCTGCGTCTTCTACCAGATGCTCACGGGCAAGGTGCCCTACGAGCGCGAGAACTCGGTGGCTACCCTGTTCGCCCACGCGCACGATCCGCCGCCCGGGCTCGTGGGCGGGATCACGGACACCCACCCGATGTTCAGCCCGGTGATCGAGAAGGCGATGGCCAAGGAGCCGTCCGATCGCTACTTCTCGGCCGGCGACTTCGCGCGCGATGCCGCCGCCGTGCTCGAGGGGATGCGCTACACGGCGCCGCCGACGATCGTCGCGACCGGCGAGGCCATGCTCACGGGCAGCCACGCCAGCCAGGCCGAGGGCGCGGATTCTCCGCTGGACGAGCCGGAGCCGGAGGCCCCGCGCGCGCCGGAGACGCAGGTCAGCCAGCCGCCGCCTCCGCCTCCGCCCGCCGAGATTCCGGCGGCGGACGTGACGGTGGCATCCGCCGGACAGCCGACCGTGCCCGCGGCTCAGCCGCCGCAGCCCGCCGTGACGGCCGCCAGCGCGCCGCCCGCTCAGCCCCCGGCGGCCGGCCCGCCCCCCGCCGCTCCCCCGGGGCGCTCAGGTGGTGGCAGCGGTGGTTCCTCGCCAAGGCGCTTCCTCTTTCCCGCGCTCGCCGCGCTGGTCGTCGCCGGCGCCGTCGTGGCGGTGATCGCCCTCAGCGGCGGCGGGAGCAAGAAGTCGAGCTCGACGACCGCCTCCTCCGCCACGACGGCGAAGAAGCCCCCGGCCGGCACGCCCTTCGCCGCCGCCGCCAAGCCGGTGCCGACCAATCGCGTGACGGGCTCCGGCAGCGCGAAGGTCGTCTTGAGCAAGGGCAACCAGGTGACGGTCACTGTCGACACCAACGGGCTCTTGAACGGCTCGCCGCACGCGATGCACATCCACGCGGGCGGCCTCGGTGTCTGCCCGCCGGCCTCGGCGGCCAAGCTGCACAACGGCCACCGCTCTATCAGCACGACCGACGGCATCCATTACTACGGGCCGCCTGAGGTGGCGCTGACCTCGAAGGGCGACACCGGCCGCAAGAGCATCATCGACTTCGCGCGCTACCCCAAGACCGGCACCATCCGCTACACCCGCACCTTCACGGTTCCGGCGGGAATCGCGGGCGCGATCCGCAGCCACGACGCCGTGATCATCGTGCACGGCATCGACTACGACCACAACGGCTTCTACGACGACGTGCTCGACCGCAGCGAGCTCAATCACACCGTGCCGGGCGAGGCCACCGCACCCGCGCTCTGCGGCAAGCTCGCCGGCGGCACCAAGACGGCGGATGCCGGTAGCTCGGACAAGCTCGCGACCCAGTACGCGGCAGTGCTGAAGCGCTCGGTCGCCGCCGCCGTGCCGACACCCACCGGCTTCTCGTGGATCTGCCACATCCCGCCGGCCGACGACACGCGTCAGACCGTAGGCAGCACCGCCTAGGCCACTAGCTCACTGCGCGACGACGATCGTCGCCTTCATCCACGGGTGGATCGTGCAGTAGTAGTGGACGGTGCCCGCCTGCGTGAGCTTGATCGAGAACGTCGTGCTCGGGCTGACGATGGGCCGTGACGACTTGAACTTCGGCCCGCTGACGTAGGTGATGTTGTGGCGGGCGTTGTCCTCGTTGCTCCAGAGGACGGTCTGCCCGACGCTGCCGTGCGCAACGCTCGGCTCGAAGGTAAGGCTCTGAATGACGATCCGCAGGGTGCCCTTGTCCGCCACAGAGCTGACGGCTTTGATCGACGCCTTCGAGTCGGAGCCCGAGCCGCAACCCGCGCTGAGAAGCGCGAGCGCCGCGAGCGTGGCTGGCGCGAGGGCCCGCCGCACGTCTCAGCCGGCCGTGTCCGGGATGGGGATCCCCGCCACCCGTGAGAGCGAGCGGGCGTACTCGCCGCTCGTGCCAGGACGCTCGGAGGGCTCCTTGCGCAGCGCGGCGCGCAGCGCTTCGCTGAGGGCGGGGGAGACGTCGCTCCGCTCAGCGGCGGGATCGGGCGGCTCGTCCTGGAGGTGCGCCCAGAGCACGCGCATGCCGGTGCGGTCCGCGAACGGCGTGCGCCCACACAGGCATTCGAACACCACGCAGCCGAGCGAGTAGACGTCGGTCGCTCCGGTCACCGGCTCGCCGCGGATCTGCTCCGGCGACATGTACTCCATCGAGCCGAGCGTCTGGCCGGGCCGCGTGAGCACGCTGCCGTGACTGTCCTTGGCGAGGCCGAAGTCCGTGATGTACGCGGTGCCAGCGAGGTCGATGAGGATGTTCGCCGGCTTCACGTCGCGGTGCACCATCCCGGCCTCCCATAGCGCCTCGAGCCCGTCCGCCACCTGCGCGCAGACGCTCACGGTCGTGGCCAGGTCGAGCCGCCCCTCGAGCTCGAGCTTCTGGTCGAGCGCGGTTCCCTCGATGAACTTCGCGGCGAGGTAGGGGAGGCCGTCCTGCTCGCCCGCGTCGCGAACGGGCACGACGTGCGGGTTGCGCACGGTCTGGGCGATGCGGGCCTCGCGCCAGAAGCGGCGCCTGAAGGTCTCGTCGCGAGCGAGGTCCTGCTTGACGAGCTTCAGCGCCACCGGCGTGCCGTCGCCGGCGGTGGCCCGGTAGACCTTGCCCATCCCGCCGATCCCGACGAGCGAGTCGATCTGGTACTCGCCGATGCGAGTTCCGACGCGGTCATCCGCCGCGAGGCGTGTCGGCTCATGACTCATAGCCCTCGCAGCCGAGCTTATGTGCTCACCAGCACGCGGTCCAGAAGTTGCTGAGCCTCTTCGAGGATGCGCTCGAGGTGCTGCTCGCCGTCGAAGCTCTCGGCGTAGAGCTTGTAGATGTCCTCCGTGCCCGACGGGCGCGCGGCGAACCAGCCTCGCTCGGTCACGACCTTCAGGCCGCCGAGCGGAGCACCCGACGGCGCCGCTGTGAGCACCCGCCCGATCGGCTCGCCTGCGAGCTCCGTGGCCGTCACGTCCTCCGGCGAGAGGGCGCCGAGCGCGCGCTTCTGCGCTGGCGTCGCCGAGCTGTCCACGCGGCGGTAGGCCGGCGCGCCGTAGCGCTCGGTCAGCTCCGCGTAGAGCTCGCCCGGGTCCTTGCCGCTGCGCGCCGTCATCTCGGCGGCGAGCAGGCACATGATCAGCCCGTCCTTGTCGGTCGACCACGCGCTGCCGTCGTGGGAGAGGAAGCTCGCGCCCGCGCTCTCCTCGCCGCCGAACCCCAGGCCGCCATCGAGCAAGCCGGACACGAACCACTTGAAGCCCACCGGCACCTCCTCGAGCCGGCGCCCGGCCCCGGCGGCCACCCGGTCGATGATGCTGCTCGACACCATCGTCTTGCCGACGCCCGCGCCGGCTGGCCAGTCGGGCCGTGCCCCGCCGAACAGATAGGCGATCGCGACCGCCAGGTAGTGGTTCGGATTCATCAGACCCGCGCTGCGCGTGACGATGCCGTGGCGGTCCGCGTCCGGGTCGTTGGCGAAGGCGACGTCGAAGCGGTCCTTCAGCGAGATCAGCCCGGCCATCGCGTCCGGCGAGGACGAGTCCATGCGGATCTTGCCGTCGTGGTCCGGCGGCATGAACGAGAAGGTCGGGTCGACCCGGTCGTTCACCACCTCGAGATCGAGGCCGTAGCGGTCGCCGATCGCCCCCCAGTAGGCGACGCTGGCGCCGCCCAGGGGGTCGGCGCCGAGGTGAAGACCCGCGCTCGCGATCGCCTCGAGGTCCACCACCGCTCCCAGGTGGCCGACGTACTCGGAGCAGTAGTCGTGCGCACGCGTCCGCGCGGCGGCCTCGTCGTAGTCGAGCCGCTCCACGCCGCCGAGGCCCGCGCGCAACAGCTCGTTCGCGGCGTCCTGGATCTGCTTCGTCACGTCCGTGTCGGCCGGCCCGCCGTGCGGCGGGTTGTACTTGAAGCCGCCGTCCTCGGGCGGGTTGTGTGACGGCGTGATCACGATGCCGTCCGCACGTGCGTCCGCGCGCGCGTTGTGATTCAGGATCGCGTGCGAGATCGCGGGCGTTGGCGTGTAGCCGCCCTCGGAGTCCATCGCCACGTCGATCCCGTGCGCCACGAGCACCTCCACGGCGGTCCGGAAGGCAGGCTCAGACAGCGCGTGCGTATCGCGCCCGAGGAAGAGCGGGCCGTCGATGCCCTGCGCCCCGCGGTAGCTCGCGATCGCCGCGCTGATCGCGACGATGTGGTCCTCGGTGAAGGTGCCCTGGAGCGAGCTCCCGCGGTGGCCCGAGGTCCCGAACGACACCGCCTGCTCCGGGTTCGAGGGGTCCGGGTGCTCGTCGTAGTAGGCGGCCAGGAGACGGTCGAGGTCGACGAGCTCGGGCACTAGAGGTCGCGCTCCGAGACCACGCCCGAGTAGAAGGCGCGCTCCACGAGCGCCAGCCGCTTCTGGTTCTGCGGCAGGTGCTCGATGCCGAACTTCCCGAACAGCGCCCGCAGGTGCGTCTTCACCGCGTCCACCGAGAGGAACAGCTCATCGGCAATCTGTTGGTTGGTGGCCGGGCTCGCGAACGAGTTCTGGTGCTTGTAGGGGCGGCAGAGGCCGACCAGGACCCGGCGCTGCGTGGGCGACAGGTCCACGCTGCCCGGCAGGTCGCGCGCCACCACGGTCGCCTTCTCCTCCACGCGCGATGTGCGGAAGGTGATCGTGGTGCCGCCGATGCGCAGCGTGTCGCCGTCGCCCAGGCGGCGCCGCCCGCTCAGGCGCTCGCCGTTGACGAACGTGCCGTTGCGGGAGAGGCCGTCGTCCACCACGGTCCAGTCGTCTTTCACGAGCTCGAAGCGGGCGTGCAGGCGCGACACCTCCTCGTCCCAGTCCAGCACGATGTCCGCAGACTCGCGCCGTCCCACCGACACCTCGGTCACGCCGGGCGCGAGGAAGAAGAGCTGCTGGCGGTCGTTGCCGCCCCGGTAGAGGAGAAACGGCTCGCCGGCGCGCTCGGCGTCGATGCGGGCCTTGAGCTCGGTGACGGAGCGGTTGCGAGCCGGAGGGTTGGCGGTCACGGACGCATTACAACACCTAGGTGGAGGCGAACGCCACCTTCGGGGGCAACATCGAGCCCTGGGGTGGCTAGTGAGGTAGCCCGCGGCACGGCAGGCTGCTCCCATGACCAACGGACAGACAGAGGGCGGCCCGGTCCAGCTCCTCAAGTTCTGCCTCGTCGGCGCCGCGGGCTACGCGGTAAACACGCTCGCATTCGGGCTGTCCGTGACCCTCGGCGGCCAGGAGCTGATGGCCGCGAGCGCCGGGTTCGTGGCCGCGGTGAGCGTCAACTTCTGGTGCAACCGCCGCTGGACGTTCGGTGCCAGCGATCATTCCCCGGGCCACCAGGCCGCGCGCTTCTTCACCGTCAGCGTCGCGTCCTTTTTGTTCGGGGCCGCCGTGCTCGAGCTGCTCGTCGAGTTCGCCCGCATGCCGTCGGTACCCGCCCAGGCCGCCTCGATCGCAGCGGCGACGCCGCTCAACTTCCTCGGCAACAAGACCTGGTCGTTCGGCGAGCGCGACGTCGAGGCAGCCGAACCCGAGACCGGCCCCGAGGAGCCCAACACCTGGCTCGTCCTGCCGACCTACAACGAGGCCGAGAACATCGAGCCGTTTGTGCGCCAGGTGCTGCCGCAACTCGCCGCGGCCACGCGCGAGCACCACGTGCTGATCGTCGATGACTCCTCGCCCGACGGCACCGGAGCGATCGCGGATCGCCTCGCCGCCGAGCTCGGGCCCGTGCACGTGCTCCACCGGGCCGAGAAGGACGGCCTCGGCCGCGCCTACGTCGCCGGCTTCGAGCGCGCGCTCGCCGAGGGCGCAGAGCTCGTCGTGCAGATGGACAGCGACTTCTCGCACGACCCCGCCAGCGTGCCCTCGCTGATTGCGGCGGCCCACAACTCCGATCTCGTGCTCGGCTCGCGCTACGTCGCGGGCGGCGAGGTGACCGACTGGGGCCTCGCACGCCGCCTCCTCAGCCGCTGCGGCTCGTGGTACGCGCGCACCGTCCTCGGCGTGCAGGTCCGCGATCTCACCGGCGGCTTCAAGTGCTTCCGACGCCGCGTACTCGAGCGCCTGCACCTGCCCGAGCTCGAGACCGCCGGCTTCGGCTTCCAGATCGAGACGACCTACCGCGCGATCCAAGACGGCGCGCGCGTGAGCGAGATTCCGATCCGCTTCCGGGACCGCCAGGCGGGGGTCTCGAAGATGAGCTCCGGCATCGTCCTCGAAGCGCTCCGCCAGGTGCTCGCGTTGCGGCTGACGACGGTCTAAAAGTTAAGACCCGCGCAACTTGTAACAACGTATAGTACGCCCGTACCACCGCTGGGCAGCCACGATTCAGTTGAGAGGGGGTCGAGGTGAAGCATCCCAAGGACCGGTCGGGGATCAATCGGCGACAGTTCGTCAACAGGTCCTTGGGCGCGGCGGCGGGCTTTAGCGCTCTGGGGGCGCTCGCCGGCTGCGAGAACACCACCACCCCGATCGGCGCGGACGCCGCGACCGTCAGCGGCGAGGCGGCCGAGTTCGTCGTCCCGAAGCCGCTTGGTCCAGGCGGGCTGCCGCTACCGCGCATCGACAACTCGGTGACCTGGGCGGTCACCGACGAGAACAAGGCGATAGCCGACGGCCGCCCCGTCGAGGCGGGGCCGCTGCGCATCTACAACTACGCCGACTACATCGACCCGGCGACCGTCAAGAAGTTCCAGAAGAAGTTCAACACCAAGGTCCAGGTAGCCACCTACAACTCGCCGGAGGAGGCGATCGCCAAGCTGGCCTCGGGCGCGGTGGCGTTTGACGTGATCATCGGCCTCACCGGGTCGAACATCGTCGACCTGATCGCCCACAAGTTGATGATGCCGCTGAACCACTCGTACCTGCCCAACCTGACGAACATCTGGCCCGAGCTGGCGGACCCGTTCTACGACCTTGGCAGCCGCTTCACGGTCCCCTACGTGGTGTGGATGGACGGGATCGGCTGGCGCAACGACAAGGTCAAGCAGGACATCCCCGGCATGGACGTGCCGTGGGACATCTTCTGGCACGCGCAGGCCTACAAGGGGCAGGTGGGCATCCTCGACGACCGCCGCGACGCGCTCAGCATGCCGATGCAGCGCGACGCGATGCACACGGAGACGCGCCCCGACCTCAACACCGAGGACGGGGCGCTGATCTCGAAGGCCGAGAGCGAGCTCGCGCAGCTCGACGGGATCTGCAATCCCAAGGTCACGATCACCGACTACCAGACGCTGCCCGAGGGCAAGACGGTGCTCCACCACTCGTGGTCGGGCGATCTGCTCAGCGGCGCCTTCTACTACATGCCGAAGGGCGTCAAGCCCGACGTGCTCTCTTTCTGGGGGCCGAAGCAGAACGGCGTCGTCCAGAACGACTTCCTCTGCATCGGCCGCAGTGCGAAGAGCCCGGTGCTCGCGCACCAGTTCATCAACTTCTTCCTCGACGAGAAGAACGCCTACAACAACTTCGTCAACTTCACCGGCTACACCCCGCCGCAGAAGAACATCGACGCTCAGACGCTGATCAAGCAGGGGTTGATCCCGAAGAGCCTCACGGAGGCCGTGGTCCGTCCCGACCAGTTCGGGACCAATCAGGAGCTGCTGCAGCTGAGCGTCAAGGGCCAGCAGCTCTGGGACGACGCCTGGTCGAAGTACAAGGCGGGTTGATGCGGGCGCGCTGGAGGTGGGGAGCGCTTGCCCTTCCCGGCGTGGCGTGGCTGTCGCTGTTCTTCCTGGTGGCGTTCTACGCGGTCATCGCCGTCGCGTTCGGCAACCAGGACACGCTCTCGCAGCCGGTCCCGTTCTGGAAGCCGTGGGACTGGAACGTCGGCTACGTGATCGACACGCTCAAGAACTTCGTGCACAACGGCCCCTTCCTCACCGTCTCGCTGCGCACGATCGAGTTCGTCGTGATCGCGATCGCGCTCGCGCTCGCGATCGGCTACCCGGTGGCGTACTTCACCGCCCGCCACGCGGGGCGCTGGAAGGGCCTCGTGCTCGTCATGCTCATCGTCCCGCTCTGGATCAACTACCTGATGCGGATGCTGGCCTGGATCAACCTGCTCGCGCCCGGTGGCCTCGGCTCGAAGTTCCTACACGACATCGGGATCGAGAAGCTGTTCTTATCGCTCGGCCTGTTGGCCGAGCGGGGAGGCTGGCTCAACGGCCAGCCCTCCACGGTCATCCTCGCGCTCGTCTACGGCTACATCCCGTTCCTGATCCTGCCGCTGTTCGTGGCGCTCGACCGCATCGACCGGCGCCAGATCGAGGCGGCGCGCGACCTCGGCGCCAGCCCGCTGAGCGGCTTCGTGCGCGTCACGCTGCCGCTGTCCGTTCCCGGGATCCTCGCCGGCATGGTGCTGATCACACTGCCAATGTTCGGCGACTACTACACCGCCGACCTGGTCTCCGCCTCGACCCAGACCAACATGATCGGGAACCAGATCGACGAGTTCATGCGCCAGGGCTCCGAGAAGGTCACGGGCGCGGCGCTGACACTGTTGCTCTCGCTGTTCTTGCTCGGGCTGATGTTCTATTACCTGCGCACCACGCGCCGGGCCGGCCCGGAGGCGGCGACCGCATGAGCTGGCTCCGCAATCCCTGGGGGCGGCCGCGCTTCCTCGGCCTGATCACCATCGTCTACATCGTCTGGTCGGTGGTGCCGGTGCTGCTCGCCGTCGCGTTCGCGTTCAACAACGGCCGTTCGCGCACCACCTGGCAGGGCTTCTCCTTCCGCTGGTTCACCGGGGCCAACGGCAGCGTCTTCCACGACCCGGCTCTGCAGGGCGCGCTCAAGCACACGCTGCTGCTCGCGGTGATCTGCGTGGCGGTGGCCACGCCACTCGGGGTCGCGCTCGCGCTCGGTCTCCAGCGCTGGCGGGGGCGCGGCAGCGGCACGGTCAACACCGTGATGCTGCTGCCGCTCGTCACCCCGGAGATCGTGATGGGCGTCGCGCTGCTGCTCCTCTTCCTGCGCGTCTTCCCGGGGATCGGGCTCGGCACGCCGGCACAGGTGATCGGGCAGGTCACCTTTACGCTCTCCTACGTGGTGGTGATCGTGCGCGGCCGGCTGGTGTCGATCGGACCCGAGTACGAGGAGGTCGCCGCCGACCTCGGAGCGCCGCCGCGCGACCAGCTCTTCCGCGTGCTCTTGCCGCTGCTTGCGCCAGCGATCGTCGCCGCCGCCGCTGTCACGTTCGCCACCTCGATCGACGACTTCGTCGTCACCCAGTACCTGTCGAGCGACGCGAGCACCACCACCGTCTCGATGCTGCTCTACTCGAGCGCTCGCGGCGCGCCCACCCCGGCGCTGAACGCGATCGCGACGGTCGGGCTGATCATCACCTTGCTGACCCTCACGGCCGCGTTCCTCGTTTACCGGCGGTTCGCGGGTGGACAAGAGGCCGCTTCGCTCGCAACCATGGAGGTCTGATGTCCGGAGAGATCCAGCTCGAGGAGCTGACGAAGAGGTTCGACGAACACGTGGCCGTCGCCGGCATCAGCCTCGACATGCCGGCCGGCGAGTTCTTCACGCTGCTCGGGCCGTCCGGCTGCGGGAAGACCACGACCCTGCGCATGATCGCCGGCTTCGAGCGCCCCACCAGCGGGCGCATCCTGCTCGACGGCAGCGACGTCGCCCGCACGCCGCCGCACCAGCGCAACGTCAACACGGTGTTCCAGAGCTACGCGCTGTTTCCGCATCTGGACGTCCAGAAGAACGTCGCCTTCGGGCTCAAGTACCACAAGCTGAGCAAGGAGGAGCGGGCCAAGCGCGTTGGCGAGGCGCTCGAGCTCGTCAACCTCACACAGTTCGCCGGGCGCAAGGCGGACCAGCTCTCGGGCGGGCAGCAGCAGCGCGTGGCGCTCGCACGCGCGCTCGTGCTGCGGCCGCGCGTGCTCCTGCTCGACGAGCCGCTCGGCGCGCTCGACGCCAAGCTGCGCAAGAGCCTCCAGGTGGAGCTCAAGGCGCTGCAGGGGGAGCTGGGGATCACCTTCGTGTTCGTCACGCACGACCAGGAGGAGGCGCTCACGATGAGCGACAGGATCGCGGTGATGAACAACGGCCGCGTGGAGCAGGCGGCGTCGCCGCGCGGGATCTACGAAGAGCCGGACACGGTGTTCGTCGCCGACTTCCTCGGCGTGTCCAACCTGCTCTCAGCCGAGGCTGTGGGGCCCGACGGCGGCGCCTGCACCGTGCGCATCGGCGACCGCACGCTGCGCGCACAGCAGGGCGCGACCTCGGCTCGCGGCGAGGTCAAGGTGATGATCCGGCCGGAGCGGATCGGCATCGAGCCGCATTCGAACAGCGGCGAGGAGCGGATGCCCGGAATGGTGGAGCGCTCGGTGTTCCTGGGCGGCTCGCACGAGGTCCACGTGCGCGTCCTCGGGGGTGAGCTGCTCAAGGCCACGGTGGCGAACGACGGCAAGCCGCTGCCGTTCGAGCTCGAGCCGGGCGCCGCCGTGAGCGTGCATCTGCCGCCGGACGGGCTGCGGGTGCTGACGATGAGCGAGGAGCCGGAGGGGGAGAGCGCGGAAGTGCCGGAGGAGGAGACGACGGAAAGCGTTACGCGGGCGTAGGCGCTCGCCGCGCGTCGCTGCCGAGCAGCGCCGCGGCCGCGCCGCGCCCCGTGCGCACGGCGCCCTCCATGTAGCCGCACACCCAGAAGTCCGAGCCGCAGACGTAGAAGGGCGGCTCGTGGGTGGCGTGCAGCGGGCCGACGCGCATCACGTCGCCCGGGCGCCAGCCCGTGATGTAGCCCTGGGTCCAGGGGTCGACCGCGTAGAGGCGCTCCTCCACGAGCTGCGGCTCTCTGCCCGGCTCGCCGAGCAGCTCGGCGAGCAGCAGCGCGGTCTCGGCACGCCGCTGGTCCGCTGCGGTGGCGATGTAGGGCCCGACGCGATCGGGCGGGATCAGCACGCTCAGCACTCCCGGCTCGAGCTGCGGCCAGGCGCTGCCGAGCTCGCGCTCGCTGCGCACGAAGCCGTCGCGGCCGAGCTCCTGCCACCACGACTCCTCCCAGGCCACGACCAGCTTGATCGCCACCGAGTGGCGCAGGGAGTGGAGCGAAGCGAGCCGCGCGTCGGACACGCCGCTTATCGCGATGTCGCGCAGCGGGCCGGCCGGGACGGCGCTGACGACGGCGTCGCAGGCGATCTTCTCGCCGCTCGTTAGCGTGACCGTACAGCCCTGCTTCGAGATTGTGAGCGCCGACACGGGCTCCTCGTAGCGGATGTGCTCGCTCAGCTCCTCGGCCATGCGCCGCGCCACCGTGGCCGAGCCCTCGGCCACGCCGTGGGTCTCCCAGACGTCCTCGTCGTAGAAGCCGGTCGCTCCGGCCACGGCCGCCTTGCGCAGCTCGCCGAGCAGGGAGGTGCGCCAGACGGAGTCGGCGGCAAGACCCAGATGCATCACCTCGCTCATGCGGATGCCCTCGCTCGACACGCCGTTGTCTCCCAGGAACTCGCCGATGCTCACCCGGTCGAGCCGCTCCGCATCGGGATGCGCCCACGGGTCGTCGGGGTCGACCGTGCGCGCCAGCGCGCAGAAGCGCTGCTCTGCCTCGAGCCAGGCGGCGAGCTCGGTCGGGCTCAGCCAGGGCGCCGTGTCACCGACGTGGGTGCCGTCGAACAGCCCCCAGGTCAGCTCGCCAGGGAAGCTCGGAAACGCCTCGGTCACCGTCAGGCCGAGCTCGCGGACGAGCCCGAGGTAGCTCGTGTGGAAGTCGGCGATCACCTCGCCGCCGAGCTGG
>DASXNY010000125.1:0-25684 GCA_036494715.1 Thermoleophilaceae bacterium | reverse complement strand
AAGATTGTGCTGATCGCTACTAATCGCTTCATGGGTCAGGGCATTGAACACGGTCGAGCGGCCGTTGGTGCGCTGATTCGCCTCGCGGATCGAGTTCCCTGCGCCAAATATCGCGCAACTGCATTAGGCGAGCAGCCGGTGGACCTACTTGTAGCGATAGGTGATGCGGCCGCGATCGAGGTCGTACGGCGACAGCTCGATCTTGATCCGGTCCCCCGGCAGGATGCGGATGTAGTGGCGGCGCATCTTGCCCGAGATGTGCCCGAGCACCTCGTGACCGTTGTCGAGCTTTACCTTGAACATGGTGTTGGGCAAGGCTTCGACGACCTCGCCCTCCATCTCAATCTTCTCTTCCTTCGGCAAACCGCTCGTCATGCTAGTCCGTGGCCGGGAGACATGACCCGGCCGCGGGCTAGATCTTTCTGACGTTCACCGCCTTCGGGCCCTTATCGCCGGCCTCCTCGTCATAGGAGACCTTTGTGTTCTCCTCGAGCGACTTGAACCCGTTGCCCTCAATGCCGCTGTAGTGGACGAAGAGGTCGCGATCGCCCTCATCTGGAGTGATGAAGCCGAAGCCCTTCTCGTCGTTGAACCACTTCACGGTACCGGTCGCCATCTCGCACCTTCCTCCTTCGCCCACTGGTGACGCCGGCGAAAACGTACCATCGATCAGGTAGTGGGAGCTAGCCCCGCGCTATGTGTTTCTTGCGCATCCAGCCGCCCTCGAAAGCCGCATTCCCAGGGACTTCTGCAGGTCAGCCGCGCAGCTCGTCCGCCACGGCCGCGAGCTCCTCGGGCGTGGCCTGCTGGGGCCGCGTCGGAAGCTGCAGCGGATCGCCGCTATAGCGCGGGATCGAGTGGATGTGGAAGTGGAAGACCGTCTGCCAGGCAGCCCGTCCGCACGAGTTGAGCAGGTTGACGCCGTCGCAGCCGAGCCGCTCCTTCTGCAGGCGGGCGAGCCGCTGGGCGCCGGCGGCCGTGGCCGCCAGGTCGGTCGCCGAAATCTCGAGCAGGTCGGTCGAGTGGTTGCGCGGGATCACCAGCGCGTGCCCGCGCGTCCACGGATTGATGTCCATGAACGCCGCCGTCTCGTCCTCCTCCCAGAGGAACTGCGCCGGAATCTCATGGGCGAGGACTTTGCAGAAGATGCAGTCCGAGTTGGTCATGAGGGCGCCAACCCTACCGACGGTGATTGGTGATTGGTGATTGGTGATTGGTGGCTAAAGCCACCCCACCTTCTTGAAGTACCGATAGAGCGTTCCGCAGACGAGCAGGATCACCAGGATCACGGCCGGGTAGCCGAAGCGCCAGCGCAGCTCCGGCATGTGGTCGAAGTTCATCCCGTAGATGCCGGCGATCATCGTGGGCACGACCGCGATCGCGACCCAGGCCGAGATCTTGCGCATGTCGTCGTTCTGGCGCACGCTGACCTGCGTGAGGTTGGCCTCGAGCACGCTTGTGAGCATGTCGCGGTAGCCGTCGAGCGTGCCGACGACCCGCAGCAGGTGGTCCGACACGTCGCGGAAGTAGGACCGCACCTGCGGGTGGATCAGGCTGTCGTAGTCGCCGCGCGCGAGCTTCTGGAGTGGCTCGACCAGCGGCGCGGTGGCGCGATAGAAGTCGAGCACCTCGCCCTTGAGCTTGTAGATGCGCTCGGCGGGGTTGTCGCGTGAGGGCGAGAAAACCTGGCTCTCGATCTCGGTGATGTCGTTCTCCACGCCCTCCATCGCGGGGAAGTAGTCATCCACCACGTGGTCGACGATCGCGTGCAGGATCGTGCCGGGACCGCAGCGCAGGAGCTCGGGGTTGCACTCGGCGCGGTGGCGGACGTCCTTCAGCCCACTCGCCTCGCCATGGCGCACGGACACGATGAAGTCGCGGCCGACGAACAGCATGATGTCGCCGAGCGTGATCACCTCGGTGGGATCCACGTAGCGGGCGGTCTTCAGGACCATGAAGAGCGTGTCGCCGTAGGTCTCGATCTTTGGCCGCTGGTGGGCGAAGATCGCATCCTCGACGGCGAGCGGGTGCAGCTCGAACTCGCGGGCGACCGCGCTGAACTCGTCCTCGGAGGGCTCGTGCAGCCCGATCCAGACGAAGGCGTTCTCGCGCTTCGCCGCGTCGAGGGCGTGATCGAGCTCCAGCTGGCCGTCGCGGCGGCGCCCATCCTCGTACAAGGCGCAGTCGATGATCACCGCGCGGAATTCTGCCCTCTCAGGCGGCGGGCAAGCGCCACCGCCTCCTCGCGCGTCTCCGCCTCGCCGGTGAAGCTCGCCTCGCGCAGCCGGCCGAGCAGCTTGCCCAGCTCGGGTCCCGGCTGGATGCCGAGCTCCCGCGCGAGGTCGCCGCCGCGCAGCGGCGGCTCCGGCGGGTTGGCGCGCCATGCCAGCGCCTCCCCCATCAGCTCGCGCGCGAGCTCCAGGTGGGCGGCGATCGCCTTCTCCGCGTTCTTGCCGCGCGTGGCGAGGCGGTCGGCGCAGGTGAGCAGCGTCACCTCCACCTCCACCGGCTGGCAGCGCTCGAGGTAGCGGTAGACGTACTCGCGGCTGAGTGGGCGCTCGTGCACGAGGAAGCCGAGCACGAGGTGCTGGCGCGTCACGTCCGCGAGCAGCTCGCGCAGGCGCTCGCTCGTCTTCAGGCGGCGGCAGAGCGCGCGGACCATCTCCGCGCCGGCCTTGTCGTGACCGATGAAGGTCACGCGACCGTCGGGGCGGACGTCGCGTGTGGCGGGCTTGCCGCAGTCGTGGAGCAGCGCGGCAAAGCGCAGCGCCTGCCAGCCGCTGAGCTCGTCGGCATATGGCGCGCCGAGCTGCTCGTCGATCGCTCCCGCCAGCTCGCCGAAGACGCGCTCCGGGTCCCGCTCGAGGCCGAGTTGGCAGCGCAGCACCTCAATCGTGTGGTCGTAGACGTCGAGGTGGTGGAAGTGGCTCTGCTCGACGCCGTGCAGCGCGTGCAGCTCAGGCAGCACGACCGCGGTGAGGCCGAGGCGGCCGCACAGGTCGATCCCGTCGACCACGCGCTCGGCGCTCACTATTCGGCGCAGCTCGGCGAACACGCGCTCCGCCGCGGCGTTCGCCACCAGCGGCGCGGCCTCGCGGGTGAGGCGCTCGGTGTCGGGTTCGGGGTCGAGGCCGAGCTCCGTCGCGAAGCGCGCGAGCCGCAGCGGCCGCAGGGGATCGTCGGCGTAGGCCGAGTGCTCGACGTCGGGGCCGCCGAGCACGCGCAGCACGCCGGCGTGTAGGTCGGCGATGCCGCCCTGGGGATCGTGCGGCTCGCCGCCCTCGAGCGGCACGGCGATCGCGTTCACGGAGAAGTCGCGGCGCGCGAGATCGGCGTCGATGCCGTCGCCGTGCAGCTCGGTGACGTCGCAGGTCCAGCCGCGTTCGCGATTCAGGGCGCGCCAGGCGCCGAAGGTCTCGGACAGCGGGAACACCGGTCCGCCCACGGCCTGCGCCAGCCTGCGCGCCACCTGCTCGGAGTCGCCGCGCACCGTCAGATCGAGATCGGCCACCGGTCTGCCGAGCAGCGCGTCGCGCACGGCGCCGCCCACGATCCAGACCTCGTCCGCCGCGTCCGGCCCCAGTGCCGCGCGTGCCATGCGCACGAGCGGCTCCGCGGCCAGGCGGTCGCTCAGCTCCTCGCCCCGTGCCATTGCCTTCGCACGCGCGGGCTCAACCCGCAGGTGACCTCGTAGTTGATCGTGCCGAGCCGCTCGGCGACCTCCTCGCACAGGATCCGCTCGCTGTCCTGCACACCGATCAAAAGCGCCGGCTCGCCCGGCTCGATGTCGGTCTCCGGGCCGAGCTCGATCGTGAGGTTGTCCATGCTGATCGTGCCGATCACGGGGTGGCGGCGGCCCCTCACGAGCAGCTCGCAGTTGTTCGACAGCGCGCGCCGCCAGCCGTCGCCGTAGCCGATCGGGACGGTGCCGACCCAGGTGGGCTCGCCCGCGCGCCAGCGGCGGCCGTAGCCCGCGCTCTCGCCGCGCTCGAAGTGCCTTACCGCGGCCACGTATGACTCGAGCGACAGCGCCGGCTTGAGCCCACGCTCGTCCGGGCTGCGCTGGAAGGGATCGAGCCCGTAGACCGCCACCCCGCAGCGCACCATGTCGAAGTGCGCGGCCGGGTCGCGGTAGGTGGCGGCGCTGTTGGCGGCGTGGAGCAGGATCTCCGGGTGGGTCTGCTTGAGGCCGCGCGCGAACGGCGTGAACGCCGCGAGCTGGGCCGGGAAGTGCTCGTCGCCCTCCTCGTCCGCCGTGGCGAAGTGGGTCATCGCCCCCGCGAGCGCGAGGCGCTCATCGGAGGCGGCGAGCTCCGCCACCGCCCGCGCGGCCGACAGGTCCTTCGTGCCGAGCCGCCCCATGCCGGTGTCGAGCTTCACGTGCACGTTCACGGGTGCGGTGCCGGGCGTGTGCTGGTCCGCCAGCGCCCGCGCGAAGCGCTCGTCCCAGACCACGACGTCCGCCATCGCCTCGATCGCGACCTTTGCCTCCTCGTGCGTGAGTGCGCCCATCACGAGGATGCGGCTGTCGATGCCGTGGCGGCGCAGCGCCTCGGCCTCGCCCGCCGTCGCCACCGCCAGCCAGTCGGCCCCGCCCGCGAGCGCGGCCTTGGCGCACCAGGCGTCGCCATGGCCGTAGCCGTCGGCCTTCACCACGGCGCACAGCCGCGCGCCGCCGCTGAGCAGCCCGCGCAGATGGGCGCAGTTGCGCTCCATGGCGGCGATGTCGACGTGGGCGACCGCGCGCTCAGGCATCGGCCTCGCGCTCGCCGCGCAGCGCCCGCATCGCTTCCGGGATCGCCTCGATCACGTCGCCGGCCACCACGTGGTCCGCGCCGTGGCGGCGCGCCGCCATAAGCCCCGCGTGCGCGTGTACGAGTACGCCCGCCGCGGCCGCCTCGAAAGGCCCGAGGCCCTTGGCCAGGAAGGCGCCGATCACGCCCGACAGGACGTCGCCCGTGCCGGCGGTGGCGAGCGCGGGCGTGGCGCCCGGGCTGATCGCGAGCGGCCCGCCCGGCGCGGCCACCAGCGTGTCGTCGCCCTTCAGCAGCACCACGCAGCCACTCTGCTCGGCTGCGGCACGGACGCTGGCCAGGCGGTGCGCCTCCACGCCATCGGAGTCCGTGCGGAGCAGTCGCGCCAGCTCGCCGGCGTGCGGGGTGAGCACCGTCGGGCCCGGCCGCTCGCGCAGCAGGTCGAGCCGCCCGGCGTGCGCGTTCAGGCCGTCGGCGTCGATCAGCAGCGGCTTGTCGACCTCGCGCGCCACCAGCCGGGCGAACTCCTGGGCGCCCTCCGTGCGGCCTAGGCCGGGGCCGAGCACGACCGCGCCCGCTCGCTCGGCGAGCTCCTTCACCTCGTCCACACCACGCGGCGTGTGGCCGCCGTCCTGTTCGGGCAGCGCGCGCGTCATGCCCTCGAGCAGCTTGAGCTGGAGCACCGGCGCGGCCGACTCGGGCACCGCCACCTGCACGTAGCCCGCGCCGGTGCGTTGGGCCGACAGCGCGGCCATCGTGGGCGCGCCGGTGAGGCCGCGGCCGCCGCCGGCCACCACAACCGTGCCTGAGGTGAACTTGGATCCGTCCCGCGCCCGCCGCGGCACCAGCTCGATCACGCGCTCCGAGATCAGGCCGGCCGTCGCGGGCGCCGGCGCGCCGCGCGGGATGCCGATCTCCACCACCGCTAGCTCTCCGGCGACGCCCTTGCCCGGGTTCACCTGCAGCCCCAGCTTCGTGGCGTGGAAGGTGGCGGTGGCGCGAGCGCGCACCGCCTCGCCGTGGGCCTCGCCGGTGGAGGCGTCCACGCCCGAGGGGACGTCGCACGCCACCACGGGACCGTCCTGTTCGTTGATCGCGCGGATGGCTCCGGCGATGGGCTCACGCGGCTCTCCGGAGAAGCCCGTTCCGAGCAGCGCGTCCACCACCACTCCGGAGCGCTCGAGCGCCGCGGCCGTGAGCGGCAGCGGCCATTCGCCCGGCAGCCTGCCGAGGTTGGTGGCGGCGTCGCCCCGCAGGTCCTCGGGCGGCGTGACGGTGAGCACGTCCACCCTGTGGCCGTCCTCGCGCAGGATGCGCGCGGCCACCAGGCCGTCGCCGCCGTTGTTGCCCTTGCCGACCACGATCCGCAGGGGGCCGGGCCGCGCCCAGGCGGCGGCCACGCGGGCAAGGCCGATCCCCGCTCGCTCCATCAGGTCGAGCCCGGGCACGCCCTGCTCCTCGATCGCCCACTTGTCGACGGCGCGCATCTCCGCCGCCTCGTAGACGGGGTCGAGCCAGTCCGGCAGCGTCATCGCAGCAGCGCCACGGCGCCGGCGGTCGTGTCCGTGTGCGTGAGCGAGACGACCGGCCGCGCGCCCAGCTCGCGCGCCCGCTCGGCCACGGCGCCGCTGAGCCGGATCTCCGGCGCGCCACCGGTGGCGACAACCTCGACGTCGCGGAAGTTCCAGCCCTCCATGCCGAGCGCCTTGGCCACGGCCTCCTTCGCGCAGAAGCGCGCCGCGAGGTGCATCACGGGGCGCGCGTGCCGCGCCGCATACTCGAGCTCCTGCTCGCTGAACAGCCGCTGCGCAAGCCGCGGCCGCCGCTCCAGCGCGCGTTCCAACCGCTCGATGTCGAGGAGGTCCAGCCCGATTCCGCTCACAAGCGGAGCGTACGGGAGCCTCCGGAAGATCACCTCCGCGGGGCGTCCGGCCCCGCGGCCTGATGGCCACGGACTCCTTCCGGACGTCCCTATTCGACTGTGACGGTCTTGGCGAGGTTGCGCGGCTGGTCCACGTTGAGCCCGCGGGCCCGAGCGATGTGGTACGCCAAGAGCTGGAGCGGGATCACCGCGAGGATCGGCTGGAGCAGCCAGTCGCTGCTCGGCACCGTGATCACTTCCTCGGCGTGCTTCGCCACCTCGGGGTTGCCCTCGGTGGCGACCGCGATCACGTGCGCACCGCGCGCCTGCACCTCGGCCACGTTCGACAGCACCTTGTCGAGGACCGGCGAGTCGGTGGCCACGCAGACCACCGGCGTCTGCTCGTCGAGCAGCGCGATCGGCCCGTGCTTCATCTCCCCGGCCGCGTAAGCGTCGGTGGGGATGTAGGAGATCTCCTTGAGCTTGAGGGCTCCCTCTAGGCACACGGGCAGGCCGACGTGCCGCCCGAGGTAGAGGAAGAACTCGGACTTCGACCAGCGCTGGGCGATCTCGCGCACCGGCGCGTCGACGTACTCGAGCAGCTCGCTGATCAGGTGCGGCAGCTGCTTGACACCCTGCGCGAGCTCGGCGGCCCGCTCGGGCGACAACGTGCCGCGCACCTGCGCGAGCTTGATGCCGAGCAGGTACATCACCGCCACCTGGGAGACGAACGTCTTGGTGGCCGCGACCCCGATCTCGAGACCGGCGCGGGTGAAGATCACCCCGTCCGCGTCGCGCGTGGCCTGGCTGCCCATCACGTTGGTGACGCCGACCACCTTCGCGCCGCTCTCGCGCGCGAGGCGCATGGCAGCGAGGGTGTCGGCGGTCTCACCGGACTGCGTGATCCCGACGACGAGATCGTGCTCGCCGAGCACCGGGTTGCGGTAGCGGAACTCGGAGGCGATGTCGAGCTCGACCGGCACGCGCGCCCACTCCTCGATCGCGTAGCGGCCGATGAGGCCGGCGTGGTACGAGGTGCCGCACGCCACGACGGCGATCCGGCGCAGGTCGCGCAGCTCGTCGTCGGAAACGCCGATGTCTCCGAGCTCGACGAGGTCGCCGGGCACGCGGTCGAAGATCGTCTCCGCCACGGCGTCCGCCTGCTCGTGAATCTCCTTGAGCATGAAGGTCTCGTAGCCGCCCTTCTCGGCGGCGCTTTCGTCCCAGTCGATCTCCACGGTGTCGCGCTCGAGCTGCGCGCCGGAGGCATCCATGAACTCGGTGGCGCCCGGGCGCAGCACGACGAGCTCATCGTCGTTGAGATATTGGACCATGCGCGTCTCGGCGAGGAAGGCCGGGATCGCGGAGCCGATGAACGACTCGTCCGCGGCGACGCCCACCACGAGCGGGCACTCCTTGCGCGCGCCCACGAGCACCTCGGGCTCGTCGGCCGACATGGCGACGAATGCGTAGTGGCCGCGCAGCTCGTTGTATGCGGCGCGGACGGCCTCGACGAGGTCGCCGGAGTAGTGCGTCGAGATCAGGTGCGCGACCACCTCGGCGTCGGTGTCCGAGGTGAACTCGGCGCCCTCGGCGACCAGGCGCTCCTTCAGCGCGACGTAGTTCTCGACGATGCCGTTGAGGACGATGTGGATGCGCTCGTCGGTGTCGAAGTGGGGATGCGCGTTGGCCTCGCACACGCGCCCGTGGGTGGCCCAGCGGGTGTGGCCGATGCCGATCGTCGGCTCGGCGGTGGCGGTGGCGACGGCGCCGCCCTCGTCGGCGGCCGCCTTGGCCTCGACGGCCTCGCGCAGGAAGGACAGGTTTCCGACGGCGCGTACGGACTCGATGCGGTCGTCCGCGATCAGCGACAGCCCCGCCGAGTCGTAGCCCCGGTACTCGAGCTTCTCGAGCCCCTGGAGAAGCAATTCCCGGCACGGCCTCTTGCCTACGTATCCCACGATCCCGCACATGCCGCTGTCACCTCCTTGGGACGGAAAAAGCCGCTATTAGCGGCCTCTTAGGCCCCTCCTCAAGGGGTCCCGACCGATGGTACCAGTGGTCCCTGGAAGCGACCAGCGACCGGTCAGAGTCCTGCGGTCTGGGCCAGCAGGAAGATGTTGAGCGCCACGATCACGGCCGCGATCACGCTCGCCGCGATCGTGGTGACGCGGCTGTTCACGAGCCCGCCCATCAGCTTCCGGCGGCTCGTGAAGATCACCAGCGGGATGAGCGCAAACGGGATGCCGAACGAGAGCACCACCTGGCTGATCACGAGCGAGCGGGTGGGGTCGAGCCCGATGGCGAGCACGATCAGCGCGGGCGCCATCGTCACGAGCCGGCGCACGAGCAGCGGGATCTGCCGGTCGATGAAGCCCTGCATCACGACCTGGCCGGCGTAGGTGCCCACGCTCGAGCTCGCGAAGCCGGAGGCGAGCAGGGCGAGCCCGAACGCCACCGCGGTGCCGTTGCCGACCAGGTTCTGGAAGCCGTTGTAGGCGCCCTCGATCGAGTCGACGCCGGTGTGACCGCTCGTGTGGAAGAGCGCCGCTGCCACCATCAGCATCGCAAGGTTGACGACGCCGGCGATGCTCATCGCGATGCCGACGTCGAGCCGCTGGAAGCGCATCAGCCGGCGCTTCTCGTCGTCGTTGCGCACCACCACGCGCCGCTGCGTGAGCGCGGAGTGCAGGTAGATCACGTGGGGCATCACGGTCGCGCCGAGGATGCCCGCCGCGAGCAGGATGCTGTCGCTGCCGGAGAAGTGCGGGACGAAGCCCTTGACCGCCTCGCTCGCGTCCGGCCCGACCTCGAACGCCTGGTACAGGAAGCCGAGCAGGACGACGCCGAACAGCCCGGCGATCACGAGCTCGAAGCGGCGGTGGCCGCGCTGCTGGAGCGCGAGGATGCCGAACGCCACGACGCCGGTCATCAGGCCCGCTACGAACAGCGGCACGCCGAAGAGCAGGTTGAGCGCGATCGCGGCGCCGATGAACTCGGCCATGTCGGTGGCCATGGCGATCAACTCGGCCTGGATCCACAGGCTCCAGGTGACGCCGCGGGGGAAGCTCTCGCGGCAGACCTCGGGGAGGTTCTTGCCGGTGGCGATGCCGATCTTCGCCGACAGCGTCTGGATCAGCATCGCCATCAGGTTTGCCGAGAGCACCACCCAGAGCAGCAGATAGCCGTAGCGCGCGCCGCCCTGGATGTTGGTGGCGAAGTTGCCCGGGTCGATGTAGGCAACCGCGGCCACGAACGCCGGACCGAGCAGCGGCAGCGTCCCGCGCACGCGCCCGCGGCGGCGGAGCTCCTGCAGCGACGCCGGGGTCGGCAGCGCTACGGCATCTGGGGAGAGCGGCTTGCTCACTCGGTCACGAGCTCCGCCCTCATGGCGCGCGCGAGCGCGCCGCCCAGCACCTGTATGCGCTGGCCGAAGCGCGCCGACACCGGACCGTCGAAGGGCTGCTTGTCCACAATCTCGAAGTCGTCGCCGGGCGCGATTCCTTGATCCGCCAGGTAGCGCAACATCTCCGGGTCCGAGTCGGAGATGCGCACGA
The DNA here is from genome assembly GCA_036494715.1 of Thermoleophilaceae bacterium. Classification (GTDB taxonomy): domain Bacteria; phylum Actinomycetota; class Thermoleophilia; order Solirubrobacterales; family Thermoleophilaceae; genus JAICJR01. The sequence goes on along the minus strand of DASXNY010000125.1, from coordinate 15,512 downwards.
ACGTGCCACGTGCCCCCGGCTCGAGCGACTGCATGTTGCTCGTGTGCCCCTCCTCGATCTGCAGCTCGCGCGTCGGAATCGGGTCGCCGTGCGGGTCGTGAGTGGGGTTGCCTAGCTTGCGCGCGATCTGCTCCTCGAGCTCCTCAGACAGCACGTGCTCGAGCACCTCGGCCTCGTCGTGCACACGGTCCCACGGCACGTCGAGGTTCTCGGCCAGATACAGCTCCAGCAGGCGGTGGTGGCGCAGGACCTCGAGCGCAACCCGCTGCCCCGCCGGCGTCAGGCGCACGCCCTTGTAGGGCACGTGCTGGACGAGCCCGAGGGTGCTGAGCTTCTTCGCCATGTTCGACGCTGACGCGGGTGTCACGCCCAGGCGTCCGGCGATGGAGTTCGTGTTGACGGCGTGGCCGCGCTGGGTCTGCAGCGCGTAGATCGCCTTCGCGTAGTCCTCTACGGCCGCGGTCAGGTGGCTGGCATCAGTTGCCATGGAATTTGGATTATGCCATGGCTAAAAACGAAGTTGCAAGCAACTTCTCGGTTCTTGGTTCTTAGTTACTCGTTCCTAGTTCTTTTTCCACGAGCGTTGCCAGCCGTTCGGCTATGTCGCGGCATTCCGTCTCGTCAGGGGCTTCGACCATCACGCGGATCAGCGGTTCGGTGCCAGAGGGGCGGATCAGGACGCGTCCCTTGCCCTCCAGGGCTTCGCTCTCCTCGTCGATCGCTGCCTGCAGCGCTGGTGAGTCGTCCAGGCTGGCTCCGCTCGCGACCGTCACGTTGATCAGTAGCTGGGGGAGCTTGGTCATGGCGTCGCGCTCGGCGAGGTCGCGACCTGCGAGAGCCTCGAGCGCGAGCAGGGCAGCCGCGGTGCCGTCGCCGGAGGGAACGAAGCCGGTGTCGATGATGTGGCCGGACTGCTCGCCGCCGAGCGCCCAGCCACGGCGCACGAGCTCGGCCATCACGTGGCGGTCGCCGACAGGGGTCGTGGCCACCTCGATGCCCGCCTCCGCCATCGCGCTGTGGAAGCCGTAGTTGGTCATCACGGTGACGGCCACGCCGCCGCCTGGCAGCCGGCCGCTCGCGCGCATGTGGATCGCGCTCAGGGCGATCAGCTCGTCGCCGTCGACCACCTCGCCGGCGCGGTCCACCGCCAGGACGCGGTCGCCGTCGCCGTCGAAGGCGAAGCCCAGGTCGTAGCCGCCGGCCTCAACCGCCTCCGCCAGGTGGCCGATGTGCGTGGAGCCACAGTCCTCGTTGATGTTGCGCCCGTCGGGCTCGGTGGCGATCGTCTCGACGTCGGCCCCGAGCCGGCGGAAGATCTCGGGCGCGACGCGGTAGGTGGCGCCGTTGGCGCAGTCGAGCAGCACGCGCCGGCCGGACAGGTCGAGGCCCTGGAAGCGCGCCTCGAGCTCGCGCAGGTAGTCGGCGCCCGCGCCGTGCAGCTCCCGCACCCGGCCGGGCGCCGCCGCGAGCCCCTCCCCGGCCAGCACCGCCGCCTCGATCTCGGCCTCCACCTCGTCGCGCAGCTTCATGCCATCCGGGCCGAAGAACTTGATGCCGTTGTCGCGGTAGGGGTTGTGCGACGCGGACACGACGCAGGCGAGGTCCAGCCCGAAGCGCCGCACGAGCAGCGGCGCGCCGGGGGTGGGCAGCACCCCGGCGATCAGGGCGTGGCCCCCCGCAGCCGCGATCCCGGCGGCAAGCGCGGCCTCGAGCATCTCGCCCGACTCGCGCGTGTCCCGGATGATCAGGACCTGCGGGGCGCTTGCGCGCGACCCGGCGGCCGCCGCACGGCCAAGCGCGAGCGCAAGGTCTGCGGTGAGAAAGTCGCCGACGGCTCCCCGTACGCCATCGGTGCCGAAGAGCCGGCGCTCGTCCGGAACCACGCCCATCAGGAGCCGGAAGTTAGCGCTTGGAGAACTGCGGGCGCTTACGGGCCTTCTTGAGGCCTGCCTTCTTGCGCTCCTTCGCGCGCGCGTCGCGCGTGAGGAAGCCGCGGCGCTTGAGCTCGCCGCGCAGGTTCGGGTCGGCCTCGACCAACGCACGTGCCACCCCGTGGCGAAGGGCGCCAGCCTGCGCGGAGACGCCGCCGCCGTGGATACGCGCCACGACGTCCATGCGCTCCTCGTAGCCCGCGGTCTCGAGCGGGGCGCGGACCGCCTTCCGAAGCGTGGGGCGCGGGAAGAAGTTGTCGAGCGTCCGGCCATTGACCGTGTACTCGCCCGTGCCCGGCTTCAGGGTTACTCGGGCGACGGAGGTCTTGCGCTTGCCGGTGGCCTGGTAGCGGGCGTCGGCGGCGAGCTCCTTCACCTCGCGCGGAGCCGGAACGGGCTCGGCGGCATCGGCCGGAGCGTCCCCTTCTCCCTCCGCGGTCTCGGCTTCCGCATAGGCGCTGGCGGCGTAGCCGAACTCGTCATCGGGAGTCGCGGGCTGCTCCTCGGGCAGAAGCGGGTCGAGGTGCTCGCCGGGGATCACCTCGCGCTTTGGCTCCTTGGGGTCGCGCTCGCCGCGCCCGACGGCCTTGCCGCGCGGCCGGCCCGCGTCCTCCGCGGCCTCCTGAAGCGTCTCGGCGAGGTCCTCGCGGTTCTCCTCCTCGACCTCGAGCGCGTTCGGCTCGAGGCTCTCGGCCTCTTCCTCGGTGAGGCCGTCCTCGACGCCGGGTGGCGGAGTCTCGCCGCTGGCGGCCGGAGCGGGAACGTCCACTTGGGCCGCCTCCTCCTCGTAGCCGGCGGCCTCCTCCGGAGTCAGCTCCTCGTTGTCGAGAGCCTGGTCCTCGCCCTGCTCTGGGGCGTCGCCCCGCTCTTCGTCAATCAAGCTTCTACCTCCATCGGCTGCGGCTGCTGTGCCGCGTGCGGATGATCGGGACCGGCGTAGACCTTGAGCTTGCGCAGCTGCTGGCGGCCGAGCCGCGTACGCGGCAGCATGCCCTTCACCGCGAGGCGGATGACCTCCTCGGGCCGGCGCTCGAGCATGTCGTTGAGCGTCCGCGAGCGCAGTCCGCCCGGGTAGCCGGAGTGGCGGTAGTACATCTTCGTCTCGCGCTTGCGGCCGGTGACCGCGATCTTCTCCGCGTTGACGACGATCACGAAGTCGCCCACGTCGCAATGCGGCGTGTACTCGGGCTTGCGCTTACCGCGCAGGGCGTTGGCGATCTGCGTGGCGAGCCGGCCGAGCGTCTGGCCGTTGGCGTCGACCACGAGCCAATTGCGCTCGCGCGTTGCTGGTGTGGCTACGTAGGTCCTCATCGAAAAAGAGTCCCGCCTGAGGGCGGGCACGAAACACTGCCGCGACAACCGCGGCGCCAGCCGCACATGTTGACACACGCGCGTGGGAAGACGCCCACGGGGCCCGGCCTTGCAAGCAGAGGGTAGCCGCCTCGCGTGGCAAATCCCGGACGGGTCAAGTTTCGATCGCGACAAGCGGCGATTTACGGCTGATGCCGACTGGGGCCGTGCTTATACTGCCGCGCAATTGTCAGCCTGCCGAATTCCCGCCGGCCGTCGGCGGGGAACGGGGGACAACAACGCAGAGTGCGGACGTGCGGAGTGCGGAGTGCAGGCCGCCAACGGACTCTCTGGGGCTAAGCGGTAGCGGTCTTCTGGGCCGTCGTCGCCGCGCCGCTCTTTCGGTGCGAGCCCGTCAGCTAACCCCGTAGGCCCGAGAAAGAGGGGCGCTCTGCTGCTGCCGTATTCGTCCGCTGGAAGGATCGCGAAGGGGCTCGCCCTGGCTGCCGGCACGGCGCTCGTCTGCTCGTCCCCCGCCTGGGCCGGCAATGGCGGCGTCGGCTACACGCCCACCCCGAAGGTCACCCGCGTCGCGTGCGTCAAGCTGTGCGCGAGCCGTGGCCGCACGCGCCAGGGTGGAACGCTGCGGCTGGTCGGATCGGGGTTGTCCGGAGTCGCCAAGGTGACCTTCCTCGGGGCGCCCGGCAAGTCGGACGACAGCTCGGTGACCGTCTCGCCGAAGAGCGACCGCAGCATCGTCCTCAACGTGCCGCTGAACGCGATGAGCGGCCGCCTTGCGCTGCTCACAAGCGGCTCGGTGGCCGCCAGTGTGCGCACCACCGTCCTCAACATCCTGCCGCCGCCACCACCCCCGCCCACCACGGGCCAGCTCACCCCGGTGCCAGGTCCGCGCGACGCCGGCGCGCCCGGGCTCGAGACGGCCACGAGCACCAACATGGCAATCGCCGGCTCGAGCCAGGGAGTCACGTTCTCCTATCGGGTGACCGCGTCTGCACCGGTGTCCGTGGAGGTCGACCTGCTGCGCCAGTCGGACGGCGGCGTCGTGCAGACCTGGCAGGAGCCGAGCGTCCAGCCCGGGGTGATCAACGACATCCACTGGACCGGCATGACAGACGGCGACCTGCAGCCCGACGGGCGCTACGAGTGGCGCTTGATCGCCACCGGCGCGAGCGGCGCCAAGGCGCGCAGCGCGCAGACCCAGGACGTCACGCGCGACACGTTTGACCTGCACGACCACGTCTTCCCGGTGCACGGCAAGCACACCTTCGGCGACGGCTTCGGCGTACAGCGCCAGGGGCACACGCACCAGGGGCAGGACATCCTCGCCCGCTGCGGGCTGAAGATCCTCGCCGCGGAGGCCGGCACCGTCCTCTACAACAAGACTCAGTCCGCCGCCGGCTACTACCTCGTGATCCACGGCGAGGAGACCGGCAACGACTACGGCTACATGCACATGCGCGCCCCCTCGCCGTTCGAGCGCGGCGACCACCTGACCACGGGCGAGCCGATCGGCTTCGTGGGCGACACGGGCGACGCGACCGCGTGCCACCTCCACTTCGAGGTCTGGTCCCCGCCCGGCTGGTACAGCGGCGGGCACCCGTTCGACCCGCTGCCGATGCTCGAGCAGTGGGACGCCTACTCGTAGCGACGCCTAGCTGAGGCTCGGCGGATTCGCGCGGCGCTGGCGGCGGCGCTCGAAGGGCTCCCATAGCGCGAGCAGCAGGACCGAGGCGGCCACGGCGATGAGAAAGCTGCCGAGATCGAACTTGTCGCCATCGGCGATGTGCAGCACGTCGCGGGCGATGAAGCCGCCGAGCAGCGAGCCCACCACGCCGAGCACCATCGTCCACAGGAGGCCGATCGACTGACGACCCGGGCGCAGGAAGCGCGCGATCACCCCGACGAAGAGACCCCAGAGAGCCCAGGAAACGATGGCCATGCTTGAAGAGTAGGGAGTGCGGAGCTGGCCCTGCCTACTGCGTACTGCCTACTGCCAACCCATCACTCCCACTCGATCGTGCCGGGCGGCTTACTCGTGATATCGAGCGTTACCCGGTTCACCTGCGGGATCTCGTTGATCATGCGCGAGGCGACTCGTTCGAGTAGGTCGTATGGGAGCCGGGCCCAGTCGGCGGTCATGGCGTCGTCGCTCGTGACCGCGCGGATCACGACGACGTAGCCGTAGCTGCGCTCGTCGCCCTGGACGCCCACGCTGCGGAGGTCCGCGGGGAGCACGCAGAAGGACTGCCAGAGCTCGCGGTAGAGGCCGGCGGCGCGGATCTCGTCCTGAAGGATGTAGTCGGCGTCGCGCAGGGTCGCGAGCCGCTCACGCGTGACCTCACCGCCGACGATCCGGATCGCGAGGCCCGGTCCCGGGAACGGCTGCCGCCACACGAGGCGCTCGGACATCCCGAGCTCGGCGCCGACCGCGCGCACCTCGTCCTTGAACAGCATCCGCAGGGGCTCGACGAGCTCGAACTCGAGGTCCTCGGGCAGACCGCCGACGTTGTGGTGCGACTTGATCGTGGCCGCGCCCGTCCCGCCGCCGGACTCGATCACATCCGAGTAGAGCGTGCCCTGCACGAGGTACTTGGGATTGCCGAGCTTGGCGGCCTCCTCCTCGAAGACGCGGATGAACTCGGCGCCGATGATCTTGCGCTTGGTCTCCGGGTCGGTGACGCCGGCGAGCCGCTCGAGGAAGCGATCCGCCGCGTCCACGGCCACGAGCGGCACGTGGAAGTTGTCGCGGAAGGCGGCGGCGACCTGCTCGCCCTCGTTGCGGCGCATCAGGCCGTGGTCGACGAAGACACAGGTGAGCTGGTCGCCCACAGCGCGGTGGACGAGCAGCGCGGCTACGGACGAGTCGACCCCGCCCGAGAGTCCGCAGATCACGCGGCCGTCGCCGACCTGCTCGCGGATGCGGGCGATCTGCTCCTCCGCGACCGAAGCCGCGCTCCAGCTCATATCGCAGCCGCAGATGTCGTCGAGGAAGCGGCGCAGCACCTCGGTGCCGTACGGCGTGTGCACGACCTCCGGGTGGAACTGGATGCCGTAGAGCTGCCGCTCCGTGTCCTCGAACGCCGCCACCGGCGACTCGGACGAGGAGGCAAGCGCCACGGCTCCCGCCGGCGGCTCGAAGACGGTGTCGCGGTGGCTCATCCAGCACGGCTGCTCGGACGGCAGGCCGGCGAGCAAACGGCCGTGCTCGTGGACGGTGAGCGAGGAGCGGCCGAACTCGCCGACCGCCGCGCCCTCCACCCTGCCGCCCAGCTCGAGCGCCATCGCCTGCATGCCGTAACAGATGCCCAGCACCGGGATGCCGAGCTCGAGCAGCTCGGGCCGCAGCTTGGGCGCGCCGTCGCTGTACACGGATGCCGGTCCGCCCGACAGGATCAGCCCGCGCGGGCGCCGGCGCTTGACCTCCTCGAGCGGCACGTGGTGTGGCAGCAGCTCCGAGAAGACGCCGCACTCGCGCACCCGCCGCGCGATCAGCTGCGAGTACTGGCCTCCGAAATCGAGCACCACGACCTCATCGGTCTTGGCGCTGCTGGCGTCCGTCCTCGCCCGCGCAGCCTGCTCACGCTCGGCTGCTCCGGTGGCGAGAACGTCGCTCACTTATTCGACAAGGGCCGGATCTGCCGGCGTGTGGCCGTTGGTGTCGGGTGCTGCGGCGGCGGCCGCCGTGGCACCCATGCCCACGGCCTGGTCCCGCTGGAGCTGCTTGCCCTCGGTCTGGAGCGCCGGCGCCACCATCACCTCGGCGCGGTGGAAGGACGGGATGTCCTCGTAGCCGCAGGTGGCCATGGAGGTGCGCAGGCTGCCCATCAGGTTGAAGGTGCCGTCGTTCTCGTGGGCGGGCCCGAGGATGATCTGCTCGAGCGTGCCGTTCTGGGTGGTCTTGACGCGCGCGCCGCGCGGCAGCGACGGATGGAACGTGGCCATCCCCCAGTGGAAGCCGCGACCCGGGGCCTCATAGGCGCGGGCGAGCGGCGAGCCGATCATCGCGGCGTCGGCCCCGCAGGCGAACGCCTTCGAGATGTCGCCGCCGTTGCGCATGCCGCCGTCGGCGATGACCTTCACGTAGTCGCCCGTCTCGAGCATGTGCTGCGAGCGTGCGGCCGCCACGTCGGCGATCGCGGTGGCCTGCGGCACGCCGATCCCGAGCACGCCGCGCGTGGTGCAGGCGGCGCCCGGCCCGACGCCCACGAGCACGGCAACGGCGCCCGTGCGCATGAGGTGGAGCCCGGTGGAGTACGAGGCACAGCCACCGACCACCACGGGCAGCGGGACCTCCTTGATGAACTGCTTGAGGTTGAGCGGCTCGCTGGTGGTGGACACGTGCTCGGCCGAGATCACGGTGCCCTGGATGACGAGGATGTCGAGGCCCGCCTCGACGGCGATCTCGTAGTAGTCGCGCACGCGCTGGGGCGTGAGCGAGGCGGCGCAGACGACGCCCTGACCCTTGATCTCCTCGATCCGCTGGGCGATCAGTTCCGGCTTGACCGGCTCCTGGTAGATCGCCTGCATTTCCTGGGTGGCGTGCTCGCGCGGCAGCTGCGAGATGCGCTCGAGCTGATCCTCGGCGTCCTCGTAGCGGGTGAAGATGCCCTCGAGGTTGAGGACGGCCAGCCCGCCGAGCTTGCCGAGGATCCCCGCCGTGCGCGGTGACACGACCCCGTCCATGGCCGAGGCGAGCAGCGGAAGCTCAAAGCGATAGGGCCCGAGCGTCCAGGTGATGTCGATGTCGTCGGGGTCCCTCGTGCGACGCGAGGGAACGATGGCGATGTCATCGAAGCCGTAGGCGCGGCGGCCCTTCTTGCCTCGACCGATCTCTACTTCCATGAGGGCATCCTATGTTCGGCGGCGGACTGAAAGAGGACGATACCAGCGCCCTTCCGCCGCTCCGGGAGCCGAAAATCCGCAGGTTGCGGGATTGCGCCAGGTCAGCGGCTGGCTTCCGCCGTCGAGGCGTCGAGCGTGTCCACCCGCACCTCGGGCAGGAGCCGCTCGACCTCGCGGGCGTCGAGCACGCCGGCCCCGAAATGCTGAGTCGACTCGGCGCCGCAGGCGACCGCGAAGCGCACGCATTCGTCGGGCGGCTTACCGGCGTAGCGGGCCGCCACGTAGCCGGCAAGGAAGGCGTCGCCCGAACCCACCGCCGACACCGGCTCGAGCTGCTCGAGCGTGGCGCGGTAGAGGCTGCGCTCGGGCTCGCCGAGCAGTGCCAGGCAGCCGGCGGCCATCGTCATGATCGCCTCGCCGGCACCCAGCTCGGCGATCTCGTGCAGGCCGGTGAGCCGGTCCTGGTCGTCCGAGAACTCGTGGCCCACGAGCTCCTCCGCCTCGAGCTCGTTGGGGGTCACGACAGTCGGCTCGGCGCGCGTGCCGAGCAGCATCGCGTCGCCCTCCGAGTCGAGCACCGTGGTCACGTCCAGCTTGCGCAGCTCGGCGACGAGCCTCGCGTAGACGTCTGACTCGACGCCGCGCGGCAGGCTGCCGCAGAACACGCACACCTCGGCGCCCTTCGCCAGGTACAGCAGCTTGTCGACGAACAGCTCGAGCTCGGCCTCGGTGACGAGCGGCCCGCGCTCGTTGATCTCGGTCTGCTCGCCGGAGGTCGGGTCGACAACCGCCGTCGACATGCGCGACTCCTCGCGGATGCGGACGAAGTCGTTGAGGATCGCCTCCTCGGTGAGCTGCTCGATGATGCGCGTGCCGTTGGGGCCGCCCGCGACGCCCGTCGCGATCACCGGCTGGCCGAGCGACTTCAGCGCGCGCGCCACGTTCACGCCCTTGCCGCCCGCCATCGAGGTCTGCTCGACCGCCCGGTGGCGGCGCCCTAGCCGGAAGTTCGGAACCGCCAGCGTCTTGTCTATCGCGGCGTTGAGTGTGACCGTGATGATCATCGGACGGACTTCGCTCGCTGCCGGCGTACGACGCGCACCCGCAGCGCAACGAGCGTACAGACCAGCAGGCCCAGCAGCACCGCAAGCGAGATCAGCACGTCGCGCAGGACGCCCTCGAAGCGGCGCAGGAAGGCCGGTGCCGGGACCTTGTCCACGGTGACGAGCGGGAACGTGCGCACCACCTTGCCCCCCACGAGCACCTGCGCGCGGCCCACCGCGCGGCCGGCCGGCAGCGGGCCCTTGAGCTCGTCCGGCGGCAGCTTGCGCACCCGCACCGGCGTGTCCTTGCGCACGGTGAGCGCGAACGACCGCGTGGTGGCCAGCTCAGCCTGGCCGCTGTGCTGGTGGATCGGCACGCTCGCGATCACGCGGCCCTTCTTGAACACCGCGACCCGGTGGTACTGGGCGAGGCCGTAGCGCAGGAGCGCGATCGAGTCGGCGTCGCGGCGCGCCACGCTCGGCTCCCCGATCACCACGCTGATGACGCTCGCCCCGCCGCGGTGCGCCGCGCCGACGAGCACGTAGCCCGCGTCCTGCGTGTGCCCGGTCTTGACGCCGTCGACGTACGAGTAGCGGCCCACCAGGTCGTTGCGGTTGATCACCGTCCGCACGTGCGAGCCGGTGGTCAGCGTCGCGTGGGTGAGGTCGACGATCTTCCTGAACGCGGGGACGCGCATGTCGATTGCGGCGAGCTTGGCGAGGTCGGACGCGCTCGAGTGGTTGTGCGGGTCGTCGAGGCCGATCGGGTTGGCGTAGTGCGTGTGCGTCAGCCCGAGCTGCTTCGCCTGCCGGTTCATCAGGCGGACGAAGCGCGGCACCGACGAGTCGCCGATGTTGTAGGCGAGGTCCCAGGCCGCGTCGTTGGCGCTTGGGAGCAGAAGCGCGCGCAGCAGGTCGTGGACCGTCAGCCGCTCGCCCTTGCGCAGCCCGATGATCGACTCGGCGGGCGCGGCGTCGTAGGCCGGCGCTGTGAAGACCTCGCTCTGCGACACCCGCCCGAGCGTGATGTGCGCCGTCATCAGCTTGGTGGTGCTGCCGATCTCGCGGTGCGCGTTCGGGTGCTGCGCAAACAGCACCGCGCCGGTGCGTGCGTCGATCACGATCGCCGCTGTGGAGGTGAGCGTGGGCGGGGTCGAGGCCGCGCTGGCAGCTGTCGCGAAGGCGAGTAGAGCCGCGACCGCAAGCGAGGCGGCGATCAGGCGATTCCGGATCCCTGGCGCGCCCCTCACTCCCTCAGTTTTAGCTTCTGCCCGGCGACCAGGCCCTGCGGGTCGAGCCCCGGGTTCAGGTCCTCGAGGCTCGAGACGCTCACGCCGGTCTTGATCGCGATGGCCCCGAGCGTGTCGCCGCTCTTCACCACGTAGGTGCGCCGGTGGGCGAATTTCGACGTCGAGGTCGTCTGGTTGGTCGTGGTCGGCGCGCTGGTGGTCGGCGGCGCCGTGGTGGTCGAGTTGTGGGTCACCCCGGAGTTGCCGAGCACGACGAGAAAGGCGATCACGAAGGCCGCGAGCGCCAAGACGGCGAACAGCCGCGCAGCGGCCTTGCGGGGGCGACGACTCTTCATCCGGTGCGGATGCTAACCCCGCTGGAGGACCACTCTGCCTATTCCCTGCTGCCTACTGCGTACTGGCAGCTACAGCGGCTCCCCGTCAACCAACCCCTTGAAAAACACATCCTGCTGCGACCCGTTGTGGTCGAAGCGGAAGCCGCTGTAGGTCGAGGTGAAGGCGACGAAGTTGGCGCGCGCGCTGGTGGCGACGTCGAAGATCGAGGCGCCGCCGGAGGCGTGCGCGAGGTCGTCGATATTGCCCGTGTGGTTGTTGCGGTAGTAGAGCGTGTCGGCGCTGCCGTGCGCGCTCGCGAAGGTGACGATGCCGCGCGGCGCGCCGTAGGAGGTGATGCCGCCGGCGAGGTTGGAGCCGCCGAGGCTGTGCGCTCCGCGCCGCGAGGCCGAGATCAGGTCGGTATCGCGGATGCCGCCGCCGTCGCCGACCACGCGCATGTAGACGTCGCTGCCGGGGTTCGTGTCGTTGCCGGTCAGCTTCGCGCCCGTCTGGAACACCACGGCCCACGAGCCCGAGGTCCGGTCGGACACGTGCGGGTCGGAGCCGCTGTCGGCGACGCGCGTGACGTGCCCGCCGGCGTCGAGCATGATGCCGCCGCCCTGCTGCCAGACGATCGCGGAGCCGTCGCGGGCGAATGAGGGGCTGGTGCCCGAGCCGAGCAGGTGCGGCTTGCCGCCGGCCTCGCCCGCGACGAACACGTTGCCGGCCGCCTCGAAGGCCACCTTGCCGCAGTCGCCATCGATCGAGGGGTTGACGGCGGGGGCGCCGATGCCGCGCGAAATCAGCACGGTGCGGCCGCGCTGGAAGTTGCGGACGAAGACGTCGGACACCGGATCGGGGTCGCCCGGGGCGAGGTTGGTGGAGGTGGACTGGAAGGCCACGCAGCCCGGCTTGTTGTCCATCGCGCCGTCGAGCGATGGGTTGGTGGAGTCGCCGTTGCCCTGGACCTCGCCGGAGGAGACGCTGGCCCGGATCAGGGTGCCCGACGGGCGGGCCGGCTGATTGAGCCGGAGCCCGGCGCTGCCGTCGGGGCGGCGCCAGACGAAGATGTCCCAGTGGCCGTTGCTGTCGTTTCCGACGAGGTTGGACGCGGCCGAGTCGAACGCGACGTAGCGCGCCTTGCGGTCATCGCCGGAGATCGTCGGGTGGCCGGAGGGCCCGTTGGCGCCCTGGCCCTGGGGGCCGACGGAAATCGGGATCGGCGCGGTGCCGAAGATGCGTGCCGACGCAGCCGCCGGTACAGCTAGGGAGAAAGCAACGCAACCCGCGGCGGCGAGTGGGGAAACGCGACGCACGCTGCTTCTGTCGCCGTTCGCCTATTGGGTTTAAACGACAGATACCTCCGAACGGACGAATGTTGGAGGTTTGCGGTACCGGATTTAGGTTCTTACTACCTCATTCGGTGCGAGCCAAACCCCAAGCGCCAACGCGCAGTTCCTCTGCGGCAGCGGCGGCCGCGGCCGCCGGATCGACCTCGGCAGACTTGCGGTAGGCGTCGACGATCGAGCGCGACGCCGTGACGAGAGCGGCCGCCGGATGGGGGGCGAAGGCCGGCCCGAGCTCGGCCACCGAGCCGCCCTGCGCGCCTACTCCCGGCAGCAGGAAGATCGTGTTCGGCATCAGCTCGCGCAGGCGCGCGAGCGTGTCCGGCCGGGTAGCGCCGGTGACCGCGCCGACGTCCGCGAGACCGCAGTCCCCCACGCCGGGCTCCCCGAGCTCGCGGACGATCGCCGCGAGGCGCTCGTACAGCGGCTCGCTGGGCGCGGGCACATCCTGCAGGTCGGCCGCGCCGGGGTTGGAGGTGCGCACGAGGCAGAACACCGCTGCGCCCGCCGCCCGCGCCGCCGCGACCAGCGGCTCGAGCGAGTCGCGGCCAAGCAGCGGGTTGGCGGTGAAGGCGTCCGCGCCGAGCCCGGGCACGTCCCCGAACTCGCCCGGCGTCGAGCCGACGAGCGATTGGGCGTAGGCGCGCGCCGTGACCGGTACGTCGCCGCGCTTGCCGTCGGCGAGCACGAGCAGGCCGGCCTCGCGGGCGTACGCCGCCACGTTGTAGAGCGCCGCGATGCCGGGGGCGCCGAGCCGCTCGAAGCACGCGAGCTGCGGCTTGACGGCAACGCAGGACGGACCGGCGGCGTCGATCGCGGCCCGGCAGTGGAGCTCCACCGCCGCGGCGTTCAACTGCGCCGGGTCCCCCTGCCGATCGCGCACGGCCTCGACCGCGACCTGCCACAGCGCGGCCGGGTCGGGGTCGAGGCCGAGAACGATCTGACTGCGCCGCTCCGCGACCAGTGCAGCGAGCCTGTCAGCGAACGGGAGAACGCCTCCGACAGTACTGCCGAAGGGCTCCCCGCTGTCTTGGACGTGATGCTGCTGCGCGAGTCGCGCGGCCCGGCCCTAGCTCTTGACTGCCTTCTTCAGAGCCGAGCCGGCGCTGAAGCGCGGGACGCGGCTGGCTGCAATCTGGATCCGCTCGCCGGTCTGCGGGTTCACTCCCTGCCGGGCGCCACGATCAGCGACCGAGAACTTCCCGAACCCGGTGAAGTTGATCTCGCCGCCACGGCTGAGCGTCGCCTCGATCACGTCGAGAGCGGTATCCACGGCCTTCGTGGCATCGCCCTTGGACAGACCAGACTGAGCTGCCACCTGGTCAACGAATTCGGACTTCGTCACCTGCTCCTCCTTACGGGGGGTCTTGGACGGCTCCGAACCTAACAACGCTTTCGGACGATTCGGCTCTAAATGGCGGATTTGGCCCTACCAAGGCCGCAAATTGCGACTTTCGTAGGGGCCGAAATTTGGCTCTGGGACTGGCTCGGAGGCCCTAGGAGCCCGAAACCGACATCTCGGCGATCAGGAGCGGCGCGGCCTTCACGCTGCCGCCGAAGGGCACCCAGCGGGTGGTCGAGCCCACGGCCTGCACGGCCTTCAGCATCGAGACGAGGTCGCTCGCGATCGTCATTTCGCGCGCCGGGGCGCCGAGCTCGCCGCCCTGGATGAGCCTGCCGGTGGCGCCCACCGAGAAGGTCCCGGACACGGGATTCACGCCCGAGTGGAGGCCGGCGACGTCGGTGACGTAGAGGCCCTCGCCCGCGCGCGCGATCAGCTCGTCGAGGTCCGCGTCGCCGGGATCCAGCAGCAGGTTGGCGGTGCCGACCGACGGCGGTGTGCGGTACGACCCGCGCGCGGCGCTGCCGGTGGTCGCGCGCCCGCCCTTGCGCGCGGTGCGCGCGTCGAACAGGAAGGTGAGCAGGCGTCCGTCCTCGATCAGCGGCGTGCGCCGGCGGGCGGAGCCCTCGCCGTCGAAGGGCGCGCTGTCGGGTCCCTCGGGGTCGAGGCCGTCATCGGTGAGGCGCACCGCGCCCGAGGCCACCTCGTCGCCCTCGCGATCGGCGAACAGCGAGCGGCCGCGCTGCACCGCGTCGGCGGACAGCATGCCGCCGATGAAGCCGATGAAGCTGGCGGCCACGAAGGCGTCGAGCACGACCGGGCAGTGGCGGCTCTCGGGCTGGCGCGCGCCGACGAGCGCGAGTGCGCGCTGCGCGGCCTCGTCGCCGATCGCGCGCGGGTCGAGCTCGCCCGGGTCGCGGCCCAGGCCAACGCCGAGCCCGGTCATCAGATCTGAGCCCTCGCCGGCGAAGACCGAGCCGTAGGCCCACGCCGAGCTCGCCTCGTACGACGAGCAGAAGTCGCGCGAGTTGGCAAGTGCGACGCTGCCGTCGGCGTCGGCGTAGACGGTGTCCTCGACCTGCGAGACGCCGTCGTGCGCCCGCGCGGCGCGCTCGACCTCCACTGCCAGCTCGATCTTGCGCTCGGTGCTCCAGTCGCCGAGCGCGGCGGAGTGCAGGCCGTCCACCTCGGCGGTGCCGAACTCGTCAGGCAGACCGCCGAACTCGTCGGGGTCGGCCACGCCGGCGCTCTCGCGGGCCTCCTCGGCGAGCGCCTTGACGCCGGCGTCGCTCAGGTCCGTGCCGTAGGAGTAGCCGGAGCGGCCGTCGAGGAAGACGCGCAGGCCGATGCCGCGGCTGCCTGCGTCGGTGAGGCTCTCGACGTTCTGCTCGTAGACCCTGATCTGGCGGGTCACCGCCTCCTCCACCCAGGCCTCGGCGTCGTCCGCGCCGACCGACAGCGCCGCGTCCACCGCGCGCTTCGCCACCTGCTCGAGATCGGGCTGACTCACGCCGTGCCGCCCACGGTCAGCGCCTGGATGCGCACGTGCGGCTGGCCGACGCCGGCCGCCACCCGCTGGCCACCCTTGCCGCAGAAGCCGGTGGCGATCGAGAGGTCGGCGGCCACGCCGTCGATCAGCTTGAGCGCCTCGAGACCATTGCCGATCAGCGTGGCGCCGCGCACCGGCTTCGTGACCTTGCCGTTCTCGATCAGGTAGCCCTCGGACACCCCGAAGACGAAGTCACCCGTGGCGGGCTCCACCTGCCCACCGCCGAACGAGACCGCGTAGAGGCCGCTCTCCGTCCCCTCGATCAGCTCCTCGGGTGTGGCGTTGCCGTTGGCGAAGAAGGTGTTGGTCATGCGCGGCACCGGGATGTAGCGGAACGACTCGCGGCGGCCGTTGCCGGTGGAGGGCACGCCGTCCTTGCGCGCGCGCAAGAGGTCGTAGAGGTAGGAGGTGAGGCGGCCGTTCTCGATGATCGTGGTGCGCTGGGTGGGCGTGCCCTCGTCGTCGATGCCGTCGGAGCCCCACTCGCCCGGCGTGCGGCCGTCGTCGTAGGCCACGAGCCAGGGCTCGGCGAGCTGCTCGCCCAGCTTCCCGGCGTACACGCTCGCGCGCTTCTGCACCGCAT
>DASXNY010000124.1:0-5073 GCA_036494715.1 Thermoleophilaceae bacterium | reverse complement strand
CCGGGACCGTGCGCCACGATCACGTCGAAGCCCTCGGGCGTGGGCGAGTCCTCCAGATACTCGCTCCAGGCGGCGTCGGAGATCGCGGTCTCGCCGCCCTGGAGGCCGTCCTCGAGCTGGCCGACGAGCCGCCACAGCGGGCGCTCGCCGGCGAGCGTCTGGAACTCCGTGTGCAGCCCGAGGTCGTTGTAGAGCGAGAGCAACGAAGGCAGCAGTTCCGGCGACCGCAGCCGCGATCCCGCCGCGGCGAGGTGCAGCACGCGCGCGCCGCGCAGCGGCTCCGCCGCCTCGCCCAGCCGCTCGACCTGCCCCTCACCCACGATCTCGGCGTAGTCCGCAGCGGCGCGCCTGCCCAGCGGCATCGCCTGAAGGTGGCACCTCACGCGCGCCAGCCTACCCGCGGGCCGGGCGGGCGCGGCGCTCTAGGCGCGCTCGACGCGGGAGCCCGGGACGATGTCGTCCTTGCCGTCGTCCCAGCGGACCCAGGCCTTGTGGCCACCGTCGTAGTCGGGCGCCCAGAGGATGAGGGTGGCGTCCTCGCCCGCGACCCTGCAGCGCTCGGTGGACTCGGGGTCGAGGCCGCGCCAGACGCGGATGAAAGCGTTGTTCTCCCACTCGTCGCCGATCGTGGTGGGGTCGGTGTGGCCCGGGCGGATCACGACCTCCGGGCGCAGCTTCATCAGCACGTCCATGATCGAGTGCCTGAGGTCCTCGAAGGTAGTCGACCCCGGGGCGCGGACGCCGCCCACCGAGCCCTTGAAGAGCGTGTCGCCCGTGAAGACGTCTTCGTCGTTGATCAGGAACGAGAGCATCCCGGCCGTGTGGCCCGGCGTGGCGATCGCCTCGATGTGCAGCCCGCCGACCCGGAGCGTCTCGCCGGACACGATGTGGCGGTCGACGTCCATCAGCTCCTCGGACTCGACCGGGTCGGCGACGATCTCGACCCCGAAGCGCTCCTTGTAGACGTGGTTCTCGGCGACGTGGTCGGCGTGGTGGTGCGTGAGCAGCAGATGCGTGGGCGCCACGCCGAGGCGTTCGATCTCCGCCAGCAGCTTCTCGGAGGGCCCGCCGGAGTCGATGATCACCGCGCTCCCGCCGGGCTCGTCGGCCACGACGTAGGAGTTCGAGAGCCAGTCCGGGTGCATCGAGCGCTCGACGATCACGTCCTGCAACCTAACATGCGGCTCGCGATGGACCCGTCCCAGTTCCGAGCCGAGTTCCCCGTGACCGAGCGCAAGGTGTATCTGAACGCCGGCACGGACGGCCCCGTGCCGCGCCGCGGCGCGGAGGTGGCGCAGGCCAAGCTCGCCGAGGAGCTCAGCGAGGGCCGCGCCGGCCGGCCGCACTTCGACGCGATGCTCGGCGCGCTCGAGCGGCGCCGCGAGCTGATCGCCGAGCTCCACGGCTGCGACACCGGCGAGGTCGCGCTGACCCACTCGACGACCGACGGCGTGAACATCGTGATCGGCGGGCTCGACCTGCGACCGGGCGACGAGATCGTGACGAGCGACGAGGAGCACCCCGGGCTCCTGGTGCCGCTGGCATTCGCGCGCCACCGTCGCGGGGTGATCCTGCGCGAGGCGCCGTTCGCGGAGATCGCGAACGCCGTGACCGACAAGACCCGGCTCGTCGCGACCTCGCACGTGTCGTGGGTGAACGGCCAGATCGTGGACAGCGCGGCACTCCAAGCCACCGGGGTGCCGTTCCTGCTCGACGGCGCGCAGGGCCTCGGCGCCGTGCCCACGAAGGTGCGCGAGCTGGGCTGTGACTTCTACGCGGCATCGGGTCAGAAATGGCTCTGCGGGCCCGACGGGTCGGGCTCGCTCTACGTGAGGAGCGACCGTCTGGACGAGCTCGAGCCGCGGCGCCTCGGCTTCGGGACGATCCAGGACCCGCACGATCCGCTCGGCTCGCCGCTGCAGCAGAACGCGAAGCGGCTCGACCTGGGCTTCTCGCCGAGCTCGGCCCTGGCGTGGGCGGTCGCGGCGTTCGAGCTGTTCGGCGAGGCCGGCTGGGACTGGGTGCACGAGCGGGCCGCCACCCTGGCGACTCAGCTCGCCGACACGCTCGCGGAGCGCGGCAAGGAGGTTCAGTCGCGGGGGCGCTCGACGCTGGTCTCGTGGGGCGAGGACGACTGCGAGGCCACCGCGGCCCTGCTCGGAGAGAACGGCGTGGTCGTGCGCTTCATCCCGGGGCGCGGCCTCGTGCGCGCGTCGGTCGGCGCGTGGAACGACGAGAGCGACGTCGAGCGCCTCGTCTCGCTCGTGGCGGCCTGAGCCGCGGCGCCTACTTCGAGCTCATCACGATGATGCCGAGCGTGATCGCGGCGACGCACAGCACGGCGCCGAGCACGCCCATCACGGCGTAGCCGGTGGCCTCCGGCGTGCGGCGGGTACGGCGCATCTCCAGCGAGCGCGTCGCGCCCAGCACCGCGATCGAGAAGGCCGCGGTGACGCCGATGCCGGCGACGAGCGCCGCGGCGACCAGCTTGCCGATCGTGGCCCAGTCGACCACGGGATCCGCGAGCGGGACCATCACGCCTCCGCCGTGATCGGTGAGCCCTGTTGCAGGCGGCGCGCGAACACGCCGATGACCGCGAGCAGCAGTGCGATGGACACGATCAGCGGCCCCACCGCGCCCGTGCCGAAGATCCGCGTGATGCCGTACGTGAGCGCGCCCATCGCCGCCGCGGCGGGCAGCGTGAGCACCCATGCGAGCGCGATGTTGCCGGCCACGCCCCAGCGCACGGCCGACAGTCGCCTGGCCGCGCCCGCGCCCATCACCCCGCCGGAGATCACGTGCGTGGTGGAGAGCGGATAGCCGTAGTGCGAGGCGGCGAGGATCGCGGCGGCGCCGGCGCCCTGCGCCGAGAAGCCCTGGGCGCTGTCCATCTTGATGATGCGGCTGCCCATCGTCTTGATGATGCGCCAGCCGCCGCTGTAGGTCCCGAGGGCGATCGCGCTGGCGGATACGACGACCACCCACTCGGGCACGTGGAAGTCGTTCGCCGGGATGTCTCCGTGCGCGACCAGCGCGAGCGTGATCACGCCCATCGTCTTCTGCGCGTCGTTGGTGCCGTGCGCGAGCGCGAGCAGGCCGCCCGAGGCCACCTGGCCGAGCTTGAAACCGTTGGTGACCGGTCCCGGGCGCAGGGCGCCGACCACGCGGTAGACGATGAGGATGCCTACCGCGGCGGTGACGAACGCGAGCACCGGCGCGATCACGGCGGGCACGATCACCTTCCCGAGCAGGCCGCTCCAGATCACGTCGCCGGCGCCGGCGGCCACGATCACGGAGCCCACCAGCCCGCCGATGAGCGCGTGCGACGAGCTCGACGGCAGCCCGAAGTACCAGGTGATGAGGTTCCAGGCGATGGCGCCGATCAGCCCCGCGAACACGATCGTGGGAGTGATCGCGACGGAGTCGACGATGCCGCTGCCCACCGTGGCCGCGACCTTCAGCGAGATGAACGCGCCCGCAAAGTTCAGCAGCGCCGCGAAGCCGACTGCCAGCCGCGGCGACATCGCCCGCGTGGAGATCGAGGTGGCGACGGCCGTTGCCGTGTCGTGAAAGCCGTTGGTGAAGTCGAACGCGATCGCGGTGACGACAACGATGATGAAGACGACGTCGCTGCCCATCAGGCGTTCTTCAGCACGATCCCCTCGAGCGTGTATGCGACCTTCTCTGTGGCGTCGATCGCTTCCTCGAGCCGCTCGTAGATGTCCTTCCAGCGCACGACCACCATCGGGTCGATCCCGTCGTCGAACAGCGACGCGAGCGCCTCGCGGACAAGCCGGTCGCCGTCGTTCTCGAGGCGGTTGATCTCGACGGTGTAGTGCGAGACGTCCTCGAACCCGCGCAGACGCGGCATCGCCTCGGCGATCTGGCGCGTGGCGAGCACCAACACCTTGGCCATCTGCTCGGCGTGGTCCATCGGCGCCTCGATCTTGTAGAGGCCGAGGAAGTCCGCGACCTCCTCGGTGAAGTCGACGATGTCGTCGAGCGCCGAGGCGAGGGCGAGGATGTCCTCCCGGTCGATCGGCGTGACGAACGTGTTGTTCAGGCGCTGGATTATGTCGTGCGTGATGCGATCGCCGTGCTGCTCGCAGATGAGGATCTCGCGCGCGAGCGCGCTGTTCTCGGGGTAGTCGCGCAGCAGCTGCTCGAGCAGCTCTGCCGCGCGCTGGATGTTCAAACCTGCTTCCTCGAACAGACCGAAGAACTCGCGGTCCCGCGGCAGAAAGATCTGCGACAGGCGTCGCAATGTTCCCTCCTCTAGCGGTGTACCGTCATCGGAGAGGCTCCCCGATGCGCTCCGCAATGCTGTCCAGGCTTCCCGAGAGCTCGGATTCTCTAACCGAAGGCAGCCAGAACACGGTTCGTGTGACGCCGGCGGCAGCATAGTCGGCGATCAGCGCGGGGTCCGGTTTCGCGCCGAAGGCGGTCATGTGCGGGAGCTCGCGGCCGGTCTCCTCGGCGGCCCTGCGCAGCTCCTCGAGCCGCGCCATGAACTCGTCGTGCGGCGCGCGCCCGGGCTGCGGGAACCAGCCGTCGCCGTAGGCGAGCACGCGCTCCACCACCCGCTTGCCCATGCCGCCGATCATCACCGGCGGGTGCGGGGTCTGCAGCGGCTTGGGCCAGGACCAGATCGGGTCGAAGCCCACGAGCTCGCCGTGGTACTCGGCCTCCTGCTCCGTCCAGATCGCCTTCATCGCCTCCACGCGCTCGCGCATGAGCCGGAAGCGCGTGGCCGGATCGGTGCCGTGGTTGCGCAGCTCCTCGAGGTTCCAGCCCGCGCCCACGCCAAAGATCAGGCGGCCGCCGGAGAGCTGGTCGACGCTCGCGACCTCCTTGGCGGTGACGATCGGATCGCGCTCGGTGACGAGGCAGATGCCGCTGCCGATCTTGATGCGCTCGGTGGCGACGGCCGCGGCCGTCAGCGCGACGAACAGGTCGTGCGTGTGCCAGTAGTTGTCCGGAAGGTCGCCGCCGCCGGGGTAGGGCGACTCGCGGCTCGCCGGGATGTGCGTGTGCTCCGGGAAGAAGACGGACTCGTAGCCGCGCTCCTCCGCG
>DASXNY010000123.1:0-27063 GCA_036494715.1 Thermoleophilaceae bacterium | reverse complement strand
TCTCCCTCGAGCTGGGGCTGCTCGAGGAGCGGCTCGCCGGCGACCCGGAGGCGCGGACCCGTCTCGACCAGGCGCGCGGCGAGATAGCGCTGTCCCTCGCGGAGCTGCGCGATGTCGCGCGCGGCCTCCACCCCGCCGTCGTCAGCGGGCACGGGCTGGGAGTGGCGCTCGAGTCGCTCGCCGCCCTGGCCACCGTCCCGGTCCGGCTGACGGTCGAGCTCGAGGAGCGCATGCCCGAGCGCCTCGAGGTGGCGGCGTACTACGTGGTGAGCGAAAGCCTCGCCAACATCGGCAAGCACGCCCACGCGACAGCGGCGACCGTGGACGTCGTGCGCTTCAACGGCGACGTCGTGGTAGAGGTGATCGACGACGGCGTGGGCGGTGCCGACACGGAGGTGGGCTCCGGGCTGCGCGGCCTCGCCGACCGCGTGGAGGCGCTCGACGGCCGCCTGCGGATCTGGACCCCGCGGGGCGGCGGCACCCGCGTCCGAGCGGAGCTGCCGTGCGCGTAGCGATCGCGGAGGACAGCGTGCTGCTTCGTGAGGGCCTGGCGCGCCTGCTCGGGGACGCGGGCTTCGACGTCATCGCCCAGTGCGAGAACGCCGACGAGCTGATGCTGAAGGTCGACAGCTACGACGTCGACGTCGCCATTGTCGACGTCCGGCTGCCACCCAGCCACAGTGACGAGGGGCTCGTCGCGGCGCTGGAGATCAGGACCCGGCACCCGTCCGTGGGTGTGCTCGTCCTGTCGCAATACATGGAGCTCGGACTGGCGATGAAGCTCTTGGCCGAGTCGGCCGAAGGAGTGGGATATCTGCTGAAGGACCGGATCGGCGACGTGAAGGAGTTCGTGGCCGCGGTCCAGCGGGTGGCGCTGGGCGGCTCGGTGGTGGACCCGATCATCGTCTCGACGTTGCTGGCGCGGCGCCGTAGCGACGATCCGCTGGCGCTCCTCACTCCACGCGAGCGCGAGGTGCTCGAGCTGATGGCCACCGGCAGCTCCAACCAGGGCATCGCCGACGAGCTCGTGATCAGCCTCCGTGCGGTGGAGAAGTACGTGTCGAGCATCTTCGGCAAGCTCGGCCTGCCGTCCACCGGCAGCGAGTCGCGGCGGGTGCTCGCCGTTCTGCTGTTCCTGCGCACCTGAGCCCCGATAGGCCAGAAAACCGGCCCCCGAAACCGCCAGTTTCCCGCCTTCCGCCGGACGTGCGGGAGCGGGAGGGTGGGTAGGTCGTCCCCCGACCCAGCGGAGCGGAAATGAAGACGCGTGTGATCCAAGACGGACACGGTCCAGACGATGGAGACCGCTCTGGGAACGGCGGCGATCCGCGGGCGGGTCGGCCAAGGAACCTGGCGGCTCGCATGGGTCACTGGAGCGCCACCCACCGCAAGACCGCGATCTGGGGCTGGCTCGCCTTCGTCGCCGTAGCCGTCTTCATCGGCCAAGCGGTCGGCCAGAACCAGATCCACGGCGCCGACGACTTCTCCGGCGAGGCGGGCACCGCCGAGCAGGCACTTTACGGCGCCGGCCTTAGGCCCAACACCGAGCACGTCTTCTTCCAGAGCAGGAACCTCACGATTCGCGACCCGCAGTACCGGGCGGCGGTCGTGGACGCAACTGCGCGGCTGAGGCATACCAAAGACGTCGTGAACGTCGTGTCGCCGATCACCGGCGACGCGGCCGTTTCGGCCGACGGCCGTTCTGCCCTCGTCGACTTCGAAATCACCGGAAACTCGCTCCAGGCAGCCGACCGCCTCGGGCCCGCGGAGGACGCCGTGGCGGCGGTCAAGGCCAAGCACCCGGAGCTGCGCGTCGACCAGTTCGGCGACGTCAGCTCCAACAAGGAGATCGACGACACCTTCTCCTCTGATCTGGGCAAGGCCGAGATGCTCTCCTTCCCGATCACCTTCCTGATCCTGATCCTGGTCTTCGGCTCGCTGGCCGCCGCGCTCGTACCGCTGCTGCTCGGTTTCACGACGGTGGCAGCGGCACTCGGTCTCGTGTCGCTCCCGAGCCAGCTCTCGCCGGTGGACGGCAACCTCGCGTCCGTGATCCTGCTGATCGGACTAGCGGTGAGCGTGGACTACTCGCTCTTCTACCTCAAGCGCGAACGCGAGGAGCGGGCCTCTGGACGCACCCCGCGCAGCGCGCTCGAGGTGGCGGCCGCGACCTCCGGGCGCGCGGTGTTGATCTCGGGTCTCACCGTGATCGCCGCGATGGGCGGCATGTTCCTGAGCGGCGACAAGACCTTCATCTCCTTCGCCGAGGGCACCATCCTGGTGGTGGCGATCGCGATGATCGCCTCGGTGACCGTGCTGGCGGCCGTGCTGGCCTGGCTCGGGGATCGCATCGAATGGGGCCGCATCGGCTTCCTCCGCCGTCGGCATGCCGAGCGCGAGTCTCGCTTCTGGGCGGGAACGGTGAGCCGTGTGATGCGTCGGCCATGGCTCTCGATCGTGGTCGCGGGCGGCCTCCTTGTGGCGCTCGCCGTCCCGGCTCTGCGCATGAACATCGTCACCGACAGCGTGGACGACCTGCCCCAGAACCTCTCGGTGATCAAGACCTACAACCGCCTCAAGGTTGCCTTCCCGAAGGAGGGCGTCACGGTGGACGTGGCCGTGCAGGCCGCCAACGTGCGCAGCCCGCGTGTGGCGGCGGCGATCGCACAACTCGACAGGCAGGCACATCGGACCAAGGACGTGCTGCGCGGGTCGGACGTGACCGTCAGCAAGGACGGCACCGTGGCCCTGATCTCGATCCCCACGAGGGGCAACGGCAACGACCAGACATCGACGGGCGTGCTCAACAAGGTCCGCGATCAGATCGTTCCCGCCACGGTCGGCAGGGTCGACGGGGTCGAGGCCAACGTCAGCGGCACCGCCGCTGAGTCGAAGGACTTCAGAGACCTTCTGACGTCCCGTCTCCCGCTCATCTTCGCGTTCGTCTTCTCGCTCGCGTTCCTGCTCCTGCTGTTCACGTTCCGCTCGATCGTCATCCCGATCAAGGCGATCCTGCTGAACCTGCTGTCGGTCGCGGCCGCCTACGGAGTCCTGGTGCTGGTGTTCCAGGACGGGCATGGAGAGGGCCTCCTCGGCTTCAACTCCAACGGCGGCATCACCTCATGGCTACCGCTGTTCCTGTTCGTGATCCTGTTCGGGCTCTCGATGGACTACCACGTGTTCATCCTCTCCCGCGTCCGCGAGGCGTGGCAGAAGGGGGCGAGTACGCCGGAGGCCGTGCGTCACGGGATCGCGAGCACGGCCGGCACCGTGACCAGCGCCGCGATCGTGATGGTGTTCGTGTTCTCGGTCTTCGTCACCCTCAGCCTCCTCGACTTCAAGGAGATGGGAGTGGGCCTGGCGGTGGCCGTGCTGATCGACGCGACGATCGTCCGCGGCGTGCTGCTGCCGGCGACGATGAAGGTGCTCGGCGACTGGAACTGGTACCTCCCGAAGTGGCTTGAGTGGCTGCCCCATGTGGGCGGCGAGGACGGCCAGGACAGCGCTCCGCCCCCCGAAGCCGGCGAGACCCGCGAGGGTGGCAAGCCGGTCGGCGCGCCCGCCTAGGCCGACGCCCCGATGAGCACCGCAACCGTTCCCCCGGCAGCACCCGCCCAGTCCCCTAGCGGGACGAAGCGGGTGCTGCCGCTGGTCTTCGGCAGCATCGCCGTGCTCGTCGCGCTCGCTCTGCTGGCGGGCGGCGGCGCGGCAGTGTGGGGCCTTGGCCTGCGCGACCACTCGGGCTACTTCAACACCGGGACCAACCGGCTCACGACGCCGACCTACGCCTTCGCCTCAGATTCGCTCGACATGGGCCCAGATGCCCCGGGCTGGTTCGGTGACAACTTCGCCACCATCCGCGTCCAGACGACATCGGCCAAGCGGGTGTTCGTCGGGATCGGGCCCGCCAGCGATGTCGCGCGCTACCTCGGGCAGGTCCAGCACAGGGAGATCACCGACCTCGACACGGACCCGTTCCGCGTCACGTCCCATCGCGTCGGCGGCAGCGCTCGGCCGGCGCCCCCGGCGAGCCAGAGCTTCTGGCGCGTGAAGGCGTCTGGTCCCGGGACCCAGTCGATCAGCTGGCCGCTCGAGCAGGGCAAGTGGTCGGCCGTGGCGATGAATGCAGACGGCTCGCCGGGCGTCTCCGTCGGCCTCCGCCTCGGCGCCCGGGCGACGGCCCTGCGCTGGGTGGCGATCGGCCTGCTGGCGGCTGGCGGGCTCGTGCTGGCCCTGGGGGCCTGGCTCATCTATCTCGGCGTCAGGAAGCCGCGCCCTCAGCCGGCCTAGGGCACCACCTTTTCGCCCACCCCGTTGAGCTGGTCGACGACCTTGAACAGGTCGCCCTCCCTGTAGAAGTTGACCGCGAGCAGGTTCGGCAGGTGGTGGCGGATCTTCTGGCACGCCTGGGCGCGGCCGAGCAGCGGCTTGTACGCGTTCACCTTCGCGGCGTTGCTCGGCAGCGGCACCGGATCGGTGCTGATCCAGTGGTTGATCAGGAACAGCGGCGCGCCCTCGGCCCCGCGGTTGGGGCGACAGCTCGCCGGGAAGTTCTCCGGCACCGAGAGATCAGCCACGTTCCGGAACGTGTACGGCGTCTCCTCGGTCAGGCTCTTGTAGGCCGGCCGGTACCAGGGGGCCGCGCCCGCATGGTTCTCGGCGAGCAGCACGAGCCGCTGGTTCGTGTCGATCATCTCCTGCAGGGTCGGCCACGGCTTCTTGTCGAAGTCCTTGAATACGTACTGCGTCAGCCCGGCGTTGCCGATCGCCTTCACGATGTCGGCCGGCGTCACGTAGTCCTGGTTGATCACCACCATCACGTCGTTCGGGTGGGTGACGAGGAAGTCGTGGATCTGCGTCAGCGCGGTCGAGAACAGCGTGGCGCCGATTTCGCAGAAGGTGTGGCACAGGTAGATGCCGCGCGCGCCCTTGCCACGGAACCCGAGCCGCGAGCGGATCCTGAGCGCGGCCTGGACGGCCTGCGGGCTCACCCCGTCCTGCTGGGCGAGCTGCTCGGGCTTGCTGCCCTCGGGAAAGTCCGTCCGCACCCGTCCGTTCGGGAGCTTGTCGCCGTAGTGGGTGTCGAGGAGCAGCCCGCGGATGCCGTCGGCCAGCTGCGTACCGATCGGCGTCTCCTGCTCGGCCGAGAACCAGCCGGGGAGCGGCACCGACATCGAGTTGTGCGTGGCCGGGAGCACAACCTGGTCGAGCCGCTTGTCGCACAGCGCCTTGAAGCCGTTGCAGCCGACGCGGGCGATCGGCGAGCCCTGGGTCGTACCGCCGCCGGCCAGGAACGCCACGAGCCCGCCGCCGATCACGAGCACCGCGATTAACGGCACGGCGACCCGCCGTACGACGAACCGCCTGTCCGCCGCCAGTTCCTCCCGCTCCGCCGTCGACGGGTGATAGACGAGCGCGAGGATGACGACGATGCCCCTGTAGATCAGGTAGACCCCGACGAGCGTCGCCACCACCTCGAGTGCCGTGCCGGACGCCGCCACAACCAGCGCGCCGAGCGCGATCAGGCCGACCGCCCGCGCCACGCGCAGCCAGGTGGCCTTGGGCTCGCGGGTAATCATCTGCCAGCCCTCGCGCAGCGTGCCCTCGATCGCGACGGGCCTCAGGATCGAGTCGGCCGCCGCCGCGATCACGGCGCCCGAGCCGGCGAGCACCCAGCCGAACGTCCGCAGGTCGTTGACGAAGGCGCTCCAGATCGCCGCCGCGGCGGCGCGGCTGTCGGGATCATGGACACGTGAGAGCACGTACGCGCGCACGACCACGCAGGCGACCACGATGAACACGCCGCCAATTGCCATGCCCACGCCGAGCTCGAACGTGGTCGCTCGCCGGTCAGTGGACAGCAGCAGGGCGCCCGAGGCCGCCAGCAGCGTCAGCCCGGCCAGCAGGTAGGCCAGCACGCGCACGTCGTTGGCCAGGCGGGCGAGGCGCCCGGTCGTGTCGCCGACGTCGCGCTTCACCAGCACCACGCGTCCCTGGTTCTCGAGCCGGGCGGCGAGCTTGGGCCGGAACTTCTCGAGTGCCGCCCCCGCTATCGAGCCGACATCGGCAACCGTGAGCGTCAGCGTGTTCTCGTCGTGCTGAAAGACGGCCCGGTGCACGTCCCGCACGCCGCGGATGAAGATGCTGCGGAACGCGCTGCCGCCCACCAGGCTCGAGATTGCGGACTGGATCAGCGGCCGGGCAGCGAGCAGGTCCGCCTGCTGCTTGAGGACGAGGTCGTCGGTCACGCGCTCGGCGATCAGGTTGCGGACGCTCTCGTCTTTGAGCGTGTCCGCCGCGCGCGTGGCGAACTGGTTGGAGTTGAACACCGCGCGCCGCGCGTAGCCCGCGAGCGTGGCGAGCACCAGCAGCAACGCGGCCAGCACGACGAGTCCCCTGGCGCCCAGCGCTCGCACACGGACGCGGTCCACGGTTGGTCAGGCCACGGGCTCTCGTCGCCGTCTGCCGGCGACGGCTATCGGCGCGAGCCCGCGGATCTCAGTGAGCAGGCGCGGCGCCAGGGCCGTCGGCTCCTCCCCGTTCGACAGGCCTCCCGCGGTCGGGCGGAAGAAGCGGATGCGCACCCTCGGGCGCTTGGGAAAGCGCGGAATGTCGACGGTGCCGGACACCGCCACACAGACGACCTCGGCCTCGGGCACGGCCTGCGCGAGCCGCCCGAAGCCACTGCGCGCCCTCAGCTCGCGGCCGAGGCTGCGCGTCCCCTCAGGGAAGATGCCGATGCAGGCGCCGGCGCGCAGCTCCTCGATCGCGCGCCCCATCGCGTTCTCGTCGCGCGTGCCGCGATCGATCGGGATCTGGCCCATCCCGTCGAGCACCCGGTCGAGACCGCGGATCTTCCACAACGAGGACTTGGCCAGCGCGCGGATCTGGCGCCGGCCGAGCGCGGCCACGCCGATCGCCACGGGATCCCAGTACGAGTCGTGGTTGCCGGCCAGCAGCACAGGCCCGGTCGCGGGCAGGTGCTCGAGGCCGTCGACCTCGAGCCGCCCCCAGCCGCGGACGATCGGCGAGCACAGCTTCATCGCGATGCGGTAGGCGCGGGTTGTCGGCTCGGGCGAGCTGATCAGGGCATCCTATGCGCCGACCACGCGCAGCTCTTCGCCCGCCACGCGCACGGTGTCGCCCGGCCTGAGCTGGCGGCCGCGACGCTCCTCGGGCTCGCCGTTCACGAGCACGGGCTCCGCGGCGAGCAGGTCCTTCACCTCGCTGCCGCTGCCCACGATGCCCGCGAGCTTGAGCAGCTGGCCGAGCCGGATTGTGTCGCCCCGGATCTTGATCTCGCTGGTCAAGGGGTGCGAATCTAGCGCGAGCTCAGTCCCGGGGCGCAATCCGCCGATAACCAGAGGGATGAGCAGGCGACCCCTCCTCGCCATCTGCATCGCGGTCTTTGCGATCGCGCTGGTCGGCCTGCTCGCGCGCGGTAGCGGCGAGTCGAAGCTGCCGCTGCCGGCCCAGCGAGCGGTGCGCGCCGCGCTGTCCGACCCGGTGGTCCACAAGCAGCTCGCCGCCCACGGCTACGACCACACGCGCACGGTGGCGCTCGACTCGACGCTCGCGCGCGTGACCTTCTTCGACGGACCGCGTGTGCGCGTAGTGGCCGCGGTGGACGCGCACGGCGTCGTGCAGCACGCGCAGGTCTACGCGCCCGGCTCCCCCCAGTACGGGTCGAAGCTGAGCGACGCGCCGTGGCTCCTCGGCCTGTTCGCCCTCGGCTTCCTGCTCGCCACCGTCACGCTGCCGCTCCTCAGCCTGCGCAACGTCGATGTGCTCGCGTTGCTCGGCTTCACCGTGCCGATCCTGCTCGGTGACCGCCAGCTGCTCGAGGCGAGCGTGCTGTCCGGCTACGTGCCGCTCGCGTACCTCTGCGGGCGGCTCGTGCACCGCGCCACGCGGGCGGAAGCGCCCAAGCCGGCAACCCCGGTCTACGAGCTGCTCGCGCCCAAGCTGCCGCGCCTCACCGCCTACGCGATCGCCGCCGCGGCCGCGCTGCTCGCGATCGTCGCGATCAGCTCGCCCGGCGCGATCGACGTCGGCTTCGCCTCCACCGCCGGTGCCACGCTGCTCCTCCACGGCACGCTCCCGTACGGCCACATGCCGTCCGACGTGCTGCACGGCGACACCTATCCGCTGCTCAACTACGTCCTCTACCTGCCCGCCGCCGCCGTCGCGCCAGTGCGCGACTCCTTCGACGACACCTCGAGCGCCGTGCTCGTGGCGTTCGCGGCGGCGCTGGTGGTGGCGGTGGCGCTGCGCAGGAGCGGCCCGCGCGGCGTGCTCGCCTGGCTCTGCTTCCCGCCGCTGGCCGTCGCAGTGGCCAGCGGCACGAACGATGTCCTGCTCGCCGCCGCCATCGCGCTCGCGCTGGCCCTGGCTGCCCGCGGCGGCCGCTCGGCGCTCGTCCTGGCGGCGGGCGCCTGGATCAAACTCGCGCCGCTGGCCCTACTGCCGATCTGGCTGGCGCGCACGAGCGGCAGGCCGCTCATCCGGGCGGTCACGGCCGTGGCCGGCCTCAGCGCCGCGCTCTGCGCCTGGATCATCGTGCTCGGCGGCCCGGCAGGAGTCGGGCACATGCTGCACGCGATCTCGTTCCAGTTCGAGCGCGGCACGCTCCAGTCGGCCTGGACGCTGCTCGGGCTCGGGCCCGCGCAGCAGGTGGCCCAGGCGGCCACGATCGCGCTCGTCGCCTGGGGCACGCTCAACGCGCGGCGCATCGCCACCGAGCCGGCGCGCCTGGCTGCAGTCTCAGGCGCGGTACTCGCGGCGCTCCAGCTGAGCGCCGGCAACTGGTCCTACCTGTACGCGGTCTGGCTCTTCCCCTGCGCGGCACTGGCGCTGATCGCCGGCCGCACAGTGGCGAGCGAGAAGGGCGCTAGCCAGGCGAGATGATCTGCTCGACGCTGTTCGAGGACCTGCCCTCGGCGGCGACCAGCAGCTTGAAGTCGTGCGGGTGGGTGGCGGCGAGCATTGCGTCGTCCATCGCGATCCGGCCGGCCTCCACGTGTTCGCGCAGCGCCTGGTCGAAGGTCTGCATCCCGTAGTACCCGCCGTCGGCGATCGCCTCGGACAGCAGCGTCGTCTCGTCAGGGCGGATGATCATGTCGCGCACGCGACCGGTCATCCGCAGTACCTCGCAGCACACCAGCCGGCCGTCGCGGTCCGCGGTGGGCACAAGGCGCTGGGACACGATCCCGCGCAGCGTGCTCGCCAGCATCAGGCGCGCCTGCTGCTGTGCTCGCGGCGGGAACATGTCGACGATGCGATTCACGCTCTCGGTGGCGTCGAGCGTGTGAAGGGTCGAGAGCACGAGGTGGCCGGTCTCGGCGGCCGACAGCGCGGTGCGCACCGTCTCCTCGTCGCGCATCTCGCCGATCAGGATCACATCCGGGTCCTGGCGCAGGACGCGGCGCAGGGCCTTGGCGAAGGAGGCGGTGTGGCTGCCGACCTCGCGCTGGTTGATCACCGACATGCGATCCCTGTGCACGAACTCGATCGGGTCCTCGATCGTGACGATGTGGCAGGCGCGCTCGGCGTTGATCTGGTCGACCATCGCGGCGAGCGTGGTGGTCTTGCCGGAGCCCGTCGAGCCGGTGATGAGCACGATGCCGCGCTCCTCGCGAGCGAGCTCGTTGATCACCGGCGGCAGAGCGAGCTCGCCGGCCGAGCGGATGCGGTCCGGGATCAGGCGGCAGACGAGCGTGATGCCGCCGAGCTGGCGGAAGGCGTTCACGCGGAAGCGGCCGGGCAGGGCGCCCTCGTGCGAGTAGGAGAAGTCGACCTCGTGCTCGGACTCGAATTCCGCGACGCGGGCCGGGTCCTGCAGCATCTGCCAGAGCGCGCGCTCCGTCTCGGGCGGGTGGAGCGGGCCTACGTCCGGCACGGGGCGCAGCTCACCGTGCACGCGGATCAACGGCGGCGAACCGTGCTTCAGGTGCAGGTCCGAGCCCTCCCAGGCCGTCACGCGGTCGAGCATGTCGGACAGGTCGAAGTCGATCTTCATGTGGCGGGGGTCCATCGCCATAGCGCGCTGCGTCCTCCTCGGAAACCGGGTCCGCGGTCTGCATCGGACGCCTGGCTGGATTTCTTGAGCCTCAGGACGCGAGCCGCAGCCGCTCGAGCGCCTCGTAGCGGGCGCCGCGCGGGCTGAGGTGCGAGCGGTACAGCGTCACGTCCGCGGCCTCGAAGGGCTCCCCGGGCGGCTCGCCGGCGTCAAGCGGCGGCGCCCGGCGCTCGCCGCGCTTGACGCGGGCCAGCGTGACGTGCGGCCAGAAGGGCCGCTTTTCCGGCTTGTAGAGCCGTGCAGACGCCAGCGCGTCCGCCGCGGCCGCCTGCACCGCCGCGGCGCGCTCGTCCTCGTCCTCCAGGTCGAGCGCGAACAGCCGCGGGTCGCGCGGCGGCACCGGGCGGACGCCCCTCGCGCTCAGGCGCGCCGCGGCGAGCCCGTCCAGCGCACCGAAGGCGGTGGACGCCGTGCGCGCAATCTCCTTCTCCGGCAGGTAGCCCAGGAACACGAGCGTGACGTGGAGCGCCTCCACCGCCACGGGCCGCAGGTCGCGCCGAGCGGCGAGCGCCTCATCCCGCCACGCCACGATCTCCGAGCGCGCCGGATCCGGCAGGTCGAGCGCCAGGAACAGCCGCGCGCGCGGCGAGCCGGGCCGCTCCTTGCTCAGAAGCTCGCCTCCTCACCGCGCAGCGCGCGGCGCAGCAGGTGCATCGCGACGGTGGTGGAGCGGTCGCGGATCTCGGTGCGGTCGCCCGGCAGGCGCGTGTCGCGCGCGAGCGTCTCGCCGTTCTTCTGCTTCACGCACCAGCAGACGTAGCCCACCGGCTTCGCCTCCGTGCCGCCGCCCGGCCCGGCCACGCCCGTGATCGACACGGCCACGTCCGCGCCGAAGCGCTCGAGCGCGCCTGCGGCCATCGCCTCGGCCACCTCGGGCGACACCGCACCGTGGCGCTCGATCAGGGCGGGGTCGACGCCCAGCAGGTCCGTCTTCGCCTCGTTCGAGTAGGACACCACCCCACCGGCCACATACGCCGAAGAGCCCGGGCGCTCGGTCAGCCGCGCGGCCAGCAGGCCGCCGGTGCACGACTCGGCGGTGGCCACCCAGTGCCCGCTGAGCAACTCGGCCACCTGGTCGTCGATGCGCGAGCCGTCCCGCGAGAACAGCGACCGCTCGTGGCGCTGCGCGATCAGCTCCTCGATCGCATCCCAGGCGGGGGCGTCCACGGGCTCGAAGCGCGCCGACACCTCCACCTCGCCGCGGCGCAGGCAGGTCGTGATCTCGACCTTGTCGAAGTCGTCGACCTGCCGCTCCGCCACGCGCAGCGTCTCCGCTATCTCGGACTCCGGTATTCCGAACAGGCGCAGCATCCGTTCGCGGTACTCGGGCCGCCCCGCCACGGCTGCCTGGAACGGCTCGGTCTCGACCGCCAGCGGCCACATCGAGTGGAGCTCCCGCGGCGGGCCGGGCATCACCACGATCGTCGGTCCCGTCGCACCCTCGGCCGGCGGTACCACGAGGCCGGGCGCGGTGCCCGCCGGGTCGATCGTCGTGGCGCCGCGCGGCACCATCGCCTGCTTGCGGTTGGCCTCGAGCACGGCGTCGCGGTCGAGGTGCTGGAAGCGCTGCATCAGCGGCTCGAGGATCTTCGCGATCTTGTCCTCCATCTCGGCGTCCAGCTCGAGCGGACGCCCCTGGAAGCCCGCCACCACCTCGCCGGTCAGGTCGTCGGCCGTCGGGCCGAGTCCGCCCGACGTGACGATCAGCTGCAGCCCCTGATCCGCCATGAAACGCAGCTGCGCCTCCATGTCCTGCCGCCGGTCGCCGCAGATCGTGATGTGCGCCAGGTCGATGCCGAGCTCGAACAGGCGGTCGGCCAGCCATGGCCCGTTGCGGTCGCTCACCTTGCCACTCAGCACCTCGGTGCCGGTCACGACGATCCCCGCGCGAACTCTCATGCGCAGGGCCGCTTGCCCACAGCGATGTCCTTGTGCTTGCCGGGTGTGAAGTCGAGGCCGGCCGGGTTCGGGCTCGCCACCAGCGCCACGCGCTTGCCGTTGGCGGTGATCGTCACCGACGTCTTGCCGAGGTTGAGCCGGATGTGGCGTCCCCGCCAGGTCTGCGGCTGGTCCGTGATTCCCTGATAGATCGGGGTCGTGCCGACGCCGCGGTCGACGCACATGTATGTGGGCACCGTCGGCGTCACGCGCAGGCTCACGCGCGTGGGCACCGCCGCCACCTTCTTGCCCCCGTTCGACTTGTGTTTCTTCGGCTTGGCCGCCTGCGTCTGGGTGGGTGTCGAGCTGGAGCCGCCGCTGCTGCTGTTGCTGTTGCTGAACACGCCGATTACGGCGAGCACGACCACGACCACCACGCCCAGCGCCACGAGCGCCGCCAGCCGGCTCGGACCGCGCCGGCGCCGCTCGTAGCGGCGGTCACGCGGCCCCGGGCGGCGGCTCGCCTGGCCCGCGAGCGGCGGCAGGTCGCCCTCGTCGCGCGGCTCGTACTGCGAGCGGTACTCGTCCACCAGGCGGTGCGCATCGAGCCCCAGCGCCTCCGCATAGGTGCGCAGAAAGCTCTTCGCGAAGGTGCTGCCCGGCAGGAGGTCGAACTCCTCGTTCTCCATCGCGCGCAGGTACTTCGCCCGGATCTTGGTCTTCGCCTCGATCTCGGTGATATCGATCTTCTGGCGCATACGCGCTTCGCGCAGCGTGTCGCCAATTGCTTGGGGCATAGGGCCACATTGTGGCCGACTAGGCCCGAGGCCAAAGGCCAGAGGCCAGACCGAGGCTTTCCTGGCCTCTCGCCTCTCGCCTCTGGCCTATTCGCTCGGAGCGCCTACAGGCTCATCCAGCGCGTCCAACACCCGAGGCAGATCGCCCTCGGTTATGAGGACCTGCCTCGCCTTCGACCCCTCATACCCCGAGATCACCCCGCGGCGCTCCATCATGTCGATCAGGCGGCCGGCCCGGGTGTAGCCGATGCGCAGGCGGCGCTGGAGCATCGAGGTGGAGGCGGTGCCCATCTGGACCACGGTCGAGATCGCCTCGCCGAGCAGGTCGTCCGCATCCGGGTCGAAGTCGCGGTCGGCGTCGTGTCCGGCGCCCTCCACGGCCTCGAGCAGCTCCTCGTGCAGCTCCGGCTCGCCCTGCTTGGCCCAGTGGCTCGTGATCTTCTCGATCTCCTCCTCGGTGATGAACGCGCCCTGGATGCGCGCCCCGCGCGACTCGGACGCCGGGCGGAACAGCATGTCGCCCTGCCCGAGCAGCGATTCGGCGCCGTTCTGGTCGAGGATCACGCGCGAGTCGGTCTGTGAGGAGACGGCGAACGCGATCCGCGCCGGCACGTTCGCCTTGATCATGCCGGTGATGATGTCCGCGCTCGGCCGCTGGGTGGCGAGCAGCAAATGAATACCGACGGCGCGCGACTTCTGCGCCAGCCGGATGATCGAGTCCTCGACCTCGCCCGGGGCGACCATCATCAGGTCCGCCAGCTCGTCGATCACGCAGAGGATGTACGGCAGCGGCGGGTCGCCCTCGCGTTCGCGGTAGCGGTTGAGCTCCACGAGGTTGCGCGTGCGGGCGCGGCTCATGATCGAGTAGCGCTCCTCCATCTCCCTGATCAGATTGGAGAGCGCGTTGGCCGCGAGGCGCGGGCTCGTGATCACCGGTGTGAGCAGATGCGGGATCGCGTCGTAGTGGTTCAGCTCGACCTGCTTCGGGTCCACCAGGACGAGGCGCACCTCGTTCGGCGTCGCGCGCAGCAGGATCGAGGACAGCATCGCGTTCACGCAGCCGGACTTGCCGGAGCCGGTGGTGCCGGCCACCAGCACGTGCGGCTGCTTGGCCAGGTCGGTGCCGATCGCCTTGCCGGCGATGTCCTTGCCGAGCCACACCGTGAGCGGCGACCAGCCCTTGGGCGCCTCCTGGTAGACGTCGCCGAGGTGCACGACGCGGCGCACCTGGTTCGGCACCTCCACGCCCACGGCCTGCTTGCCCGGGATCGGGGCGAGGATGCGCACGTCGGTGGCCGCGAGCGCGTAGGCGAGGTCGTCCTTCAGCG
Organism: Thermoleophilaceae bacterium; assembly: GCA_036494715.1. Classification (GTDB taxonomy): domain Bacteria; phylum Actinomycetota; class Thermoleophilia; order Solirubrobacterales; family Thermoleophilaceae; genus JAICJR01. The sequence continues at coordinate 12,982 of DASXNY010000123.1, read as the reverse complement.
CGCTGACCTTCGACATCTTCGTGCCGGGCGCGAGGCGCAGCTCGTAGCGGCTCACGTGCGGGCCGGTGACCGTGCCCGTCACCTGCGCCTCGACGCCGAAGTGGCCGAGCGTCTCGACGAGCTGGGCGGCGGTGCGCTGCTGGCCGCTCGTATCGACCTTCGCGTTGCCGTTGGAGCGCTTGAGCTTGGACGGGCTGGGCAGCGTGTACTCGACGTCCTCGTCCGCCTCGGTCACGTTCGACCGCTTGTTGCCCATTGGCGTGAGCTCGTCCTGGCGTGGCGGCTGCGCCTCCTCCTCGCGCACGGCAGCGACACCCGCGGACACGTCGCCCCCGAGCTCGGACTCCTGCTCCTCTGGCTCCGGCTCGCTCTCGTCGATCGTATCGTCCTCGTCGTGGCCGTAGAGGTCGGGGAAGCGCCGCTCGCCATCGAGCGCCGGTGCCTCGACGTGCGTCGCCCGCACCACCGGCTCGACCTCCGGCGGCCCGGACTCCTGGAGTGAGGCCTCGGCCTTGAGCTTCTCGGCGGCCTCCTCCGCCTCCTTGCCGGACACGATCGCGGCGAACTCGTGCGTCGACTGCCGCACCCGCCGGGTGGTGGCGGTCACGCCCTCGCCGGTAGCGCGCGCGATGCCGGCCAGGGACGCGCCGGTGAGCAACAGGATGCCCGCCGCCATCAGGAACAGGAAGAGGATGTCGGTGCCGAACTGCTGGATCAGCGTCTTCGTGACCGCGTACATTCCGTCGCCCACGAGGCCGCCGTGATGCTTGAAGTACTCGGGCTTGAAGTAGCCGTCGCGCGGCGGCTGGTCCGGCCCGATTCCGAACGAGCCCGCCGCCAGGCCGAGCATGAGCCCGGTGAGCAAGCAGGCCGAGCCCGCCTTGAACGGGCGCACCGACGGGAGCAGCTGGCGCAGCACGAGCACCGCGCCCGCGCCGAACAGCGCGACCGGCGCCAGGTAGCCCACGCCGCCGAAGAGGTAGACGAACCCGTCGGCGAGCGTCTCCCCCACCTTGCCGCCGTCCCAGCCGAGATAGAAGACGAACGCGAAGAAGGCGGCCACGGCCACCAGGCCGAGCCCGATCAGATCGAGCTCCTGGTCGTCGAAGTGGGGCATTCGCGGCAGACGGAGCGCGTCCGAGAACACGCTCGATCGCCCGCGGCGAGCCTTCTTTTTGGTCGGTCGGCGGCTTGCCATGTCTAGCCCCGAAGGCTTCGACACCGGCACGCGCCTCCCTCCCCGGGCCAAAACACCGAATCGCGGCCCTTAAAAGGGTGTTAAAGCCGCGCGAGCGGACGGTCCGCTGCAAATACCATCAACTGAATGGCACCGAAGCCGCGTGTACTAGTTGTGGAGGATGACGCCGAAATCGGCGGCGCTCTCCGCCGTTCACTGCGGCTCGAGGGCTATGACGTGCGCCTCGCGGAGGACGGCGTGGCGGCACTCGAGGAGTCGGCCCTGTTCGAGCCGGACGCCGTGGTGCTTGACCTCGGCCTCCCCCGGCTCGACGGCATCGACGTATGCCAGCGGCTACGCGACTCGAGCGACGTCCCGATCCTGATGCTCACGGCACGCGACGGCGTCGACGCCCGCGTGACCGGGCTCGACTCCGGCGCGGACGACTACCTCGTCAAGCCCTTCGACCGGCAGGAGCTGCTCGCGCGACTGCGCGCGCTGCTGCGCCGGCGCCCGCCCCGCGGGAGTGCCTTCCTGGTGGCCGGGGATCTCAGGCTGAACCCCGATACGCGCGAGGTGATGCGCGGTGACCGCCCGCTCGAGCTCACGTCCCGCGAGTTCGAGCTGCTCGAGTACCTGATGCGCAACGAGCGGCTCGTGGTTTCGAGAGAGGCGCTGCTCGAGAACGTCTGGGGTTACCAGGTTCTCGTGGAGACCAACACGGTCGACGTGTTCGTCTCCAACCTGCGGCGCAAACTCGAGGCCGGCGGCGAGCCGCGTGTACTGCACACGGTTCGCGGAGCGGGATACGTGCTGCGCGCGGCATGAATCGCTTCGACAGGCTCCCGGTCCGCTGGCGGCTGGCGATTACCTCAGCCGGACTGACGTTTGTGATCCTGCTCTTGTTCGCGGTCCTCGTGGAGGTCGTCACGGTCTCGCGAATGCGCTCGGACTTCGACAACGACCTCACATCGAGCGCCCAGCAGCTCGCCGACCACATCCGCGCGGACCGCGGTCTCAACGGCGACGTCGAGCTGACCCCCACCTCGCGGAACGTGATCCCAGCCGCGGTGGCGGGCGGCGCGGTCATCCGCGTGCTCGACCCCCAGGGCAACCTCGTGCAGAACGGCGCCATGCCGGCGAACGCGCCCGACTTCGGGCGGCCCTCCACCGGCGTTCGCGAAACCAAGGGCTACCGCATCGTGGCCCGCGACATCGAGTCGTTCGGCCGCCCGGTCGCCGTGCTCGAATACGCCAAGCGGACGGCCTCGCTGTCGGACACGATCAGCCGCGTCCGGCTGTTTCTGATCCTCGGTGTCCTAGGCGGCAGCGCGCTCGCGCTGTTGGCGGGCTGGGCGCTCGCACGACGCGCGATGTCGCCGATCGCGCGGCTCACAAACGCCGCGCAGGACATCGCCCGCACGCGCGACACCGGGATGCGCATGCCGATGCCCGAGGCCGACGACGAAGTCGCCGACCTCGCGCGCACGCTCGAGGAGATGCTGATCGCGCTCGACTCCGCCCGTAGCGAGACACAGGCGATGCTCGAGCGCCAGCGCGAGTTCGTCGCGGACGCCTCGCACGAGCTGCGCACCCCGTTGACGAGCATCCTCACCAACCTCGAGCTGCTCGAAGCCGACCTCCAGGGCGAGGACCGCGAGATCGCGGGCGCCGCGCTGCGCTCCTCCCAGCGCATGCGGCGCCTAGTGGCGGACCTGCTGCTCCTCGCGCGCGCCGACACCGGCCGTGAGGTGCCGCACGAGCCGGTCAATCTTGCGTCCGTGGTGCGCGAGGCGGCAGCGGAGGTGGCGCCCACCGCCATCGACCACGAGCTGTCGGTGGACGCCGATGACACGGGCCTGACCGTGGACGGCGCGCCCGACGAACTCCACCGCCTCGCCGTGAACCTGATCGGCAACGCGGTCAGCCACACCCCCGCGGGCACGACCGTGCACGCGTCGGTTCGGCACGACGGCGCTGCGGTCACGCTCATCGTCGAGGACGACGGCCCGGGCGTTTCGGTCGAGCTGCGCGACCGGATCTTCGACCGCTTCGTCCGCGGCGCCGGCGACGCCCGCTCGGGCGGCAGCGGCCTCGGCCTCGCGATCGTGAAGGCGGTGGCCGACTCGCACGGCGGCTCGGTCCACCTCGAGAGCCCGCCGAGCGGCGGCGCCCGCTTCGTCGTCACCCTGCCGGGCAGCCGCGTGCCGGAGCCCGCGGAGATCCCGCTGCGGGTCTAGTTCGACACTAGACCTCCACTACGACCGGCAGCACCATGGGCCGGCGCCGCAGGCGCCCGTAGACGAAGCGCGCCACGTCGTCGTGCAGGTGCGACTGGAGTAGGTCGATCTCGCGGATCTCCTCCACGGCCGAGCGCTCGAGCGACTCGTCGACGGCCTGGCGGATGTCGTCGAGCAGGCCGTCGTCGGCGTCCTCGGCAAACGGCACGCCGCGGAAGATGATCTCCGGCGGGGCCACCGAGCGGCCGTCCTGCTCGGAGATCGTCGCGACGACGATGAAGATGCCGTCCGCCGACAGCATGCGGCGGTCGCGCAGCGCGACGTCCTCGATGTCCCCCACGTCGACGCCGTCGACGAAGATCATCCCCGCCTGCTCGCGCTCGCCGAAGCCGGCGCGCTGCTCGTCGATCTCGAGCGGCAGGCCGTTCTCGCCGCGGAAGACGTCCTCGGGGTCCACCCCCACGGCCTCCGCCAGCTCGGCGTGCACGCGGATGCGACGATGGTCGCCGTGCACCGGGAGCACGTAGCGCGGGTGGGTGAGGTTGATCATCAGCTTGAGCTCCTCCGCGTAGCCGTGGCCGCTCGCGTGGATGGGCGCGTCCTGCGGCGTGATCACGTCGGCGCCGAGGTGGAAGATACGGTCGATCGTCTCGTTCACCGCGCGCTCGTTGCCGGGCACCGGGGTGGCGGAGAAGATCACCGTGTCGCCGCTCTGGAGCTCCACCTGCGGGTGGTCGCCGTGGGCCATTCGCCGCAGCGCCGACAGCGGCTCACCCTGGCTGCCGGTCGAGATCACGACCATCTTGTGGTCCGGGAAGTCCTCGATCTCGCGCACCGGCACGAGCATCCCCTCTGGAATGTGGATGTGGCCGAGGCTGCGGCCGATGTTCACGTTCTTGCGCATCGAGCGGCCCACCAGGGCGACCTTGCGGCCGAGCGTGGCGGCGGCGTCCACCACCTGCTGGACACGGTGGATGTTGGAGGCGAAGCAGGTCACGATCACGCGCCCGTCGCAGCGGGACATCGTCTGCTCGAGGTGCGGGCCGACGCTCGACTCGGAGTCGGCGATCCCGGGGCGCGTGACGTTGGTGGAGTCGCCGCAGAGCAGTAGCAGCCCCTCACGGCCGAACTCGGCCAGCCGCGACACGTCGGCCGGGACCCCGTCGACGGGGGTCTGGTCGAACTTGTAGTCGCCGGTGACGAGGGTCGTGCCGAGCTCGCAGGTGAGCGCGACCGCGAAAGAGTCGGGGATCGAGTGCGCCATCTTCACCATCTCCACCTCGAACGGCCCGCAGTCGATCGGCTCGCCGGGCTCGACCTCGAAGACGGGCATCTCCTTGAGCTTGTGCTCGTCGAGCTTGGAGCGCACCATCGCGACCGTGAGCGGGCCGCCATAGACGTTCGGCACGTTCTCCTCGCCGAGCTCGCGCAGCACGTACGGGAGCGCCCCCACGTGGTCCTCGTGGCCATGCGTGAGCACGATCGCCTCGATGTCGTCGGCCCGCTCGCGCAGGTACGTGAAGTCGGGCAGCACCAGGTCGATGCCGAGCTGATCCGGCGTCGGGAACATGAGCCCGGTATCGACCACCACGATCCGGCCGTCGTACTCGACGACCATCATGTTCTTGCCGATCTCCCCGAGCCCGCCGAGAGGTAGGACGCGAAGGCTGCCGCTCAAACCGCGCTCAGCAGCCCGTGGCGTTCGAGCACGCCGCGGATCTCCTGCTCCTCCTCCTCGGACGCCTCCACCATCGGCAGCCGCAGCGTGCCGGCGCGGATGCCGAGCATGTTCAGCGCAGCCTTGACCGGCGTCGGGCTGGCGGTGATGAACATCACCGCGAAGATGTCCTTCAGCGACTCGTGGATCTCGTGGCGCTGCTCGGGCTCGTCGATCATGCGGCGCATCTCGGCGCCGACGATATGCGACGAGACGCAGATGCCGCCGGTGCCGCCCTTGTCGAGCATCTCCACGAGCGTGTCGTCGTTGCCGGCGAGCAGGTCCATGCCGTCGATCGGTTCGATCTCCTCGAAGCGCGCCTGCTTGACCGCGGCGACGTTGGGGATCGACTGCGCGAGCTCGCGCAGGAACTCGTTGGACAGGTCGATGACGCAACGGCCGGGGATGTTGTAGACCACCACCGGCAGCTCGGTGGCGGCCGCCACCGCCTCGAAGTGGGCGCGCAGCCCGCGGCGGTTTGGCTTGTTGTAGTAGGGCGTGACCAGCAGCACACCGTCCACGCCCGTCTCGGACGCCTTCCGCGTGAGGTGGATCGAGTGAGCGGTGTCGTTGGTGCCGGTGCCCGCGATCACGGGCGCGCCGCCCGCCTCGGCCACGGCCAGGTCCCAGATGTGGACCTTCTCGTCGTCACTGAGCGTGGCGCTCTCGCCGGTGGTGCCGGCCACCACCAGACCGTCGCTGCCGTTCTCGAGCAGGTGGTGGATCATCGCCACGAAGGCGTCCTCGTCCACGCGCCCGCGCTCGTCGAACGGCGTCACCATCGCTGTCAGGATGCCCCCGAACGTCACGGGGCGATTATCCCAGGACTTCCGACGCTATTGCGGCTCCCCCGCCCATGACGGGCAAATGGCGGGTTTCTCGGCGGCACAAGTCATAATTTGCGGCGGATTTATGGCTCAGGCCACCACTGACTACAGCCACCGCAGCGTCGTCCAGAAGCTGGGCGTCAAACGCGCGGAGCGCGTCGAGATCGTCGGCGACGTCGGCTCCGGCCTGCGCAGGGACGTGAAAGAGGTGCTCGGACGCGGCCTGGTGCGCTCCGGAGAGCTGGATGGGGCGATCCTGGCCGTGCAGTCGGTGGAGGAGGCGGAGGCGGTTTTCGAGAGCTACCGGCCGCGGCTGCGCGACACCGGCTACCTCTGGTTGATCACGCCCAAGCGCGGTCAGGAGGGTTACGTCAATCAGATGCTGCTCGTGCCGGGCGGCAAGCGGCGCGGGATGATCGACAACAAGACCTGCTCGATCGACGACGATCGGTCAGGCATCCGCTTCGTGGTCCCGAGGGCCTTGCGCGGGACGACGCGCTCGCGAGCCGCGTGAGTCGGCCTCTCCTGACGTTCGCGGCGGCGTTGGCCGCCGCGCTTCTGCTCGCCTCCTGCGGGGGCGGCAGTAGCCCGCTCAAGCCCCCGCTGGGGCCGCCGACGGCGCGTCATCCCAGCTCGGACTTCAGCAACGAGTTGGCGGCAGAGGAGATGCGCGTGCACCTGCTCGTGGCCGCGCGCCTTTACAACAACCTGCGCTACGGCCTGGCCACACAGCACATGGATGCCGCCCAGAGCGAGTACGACAGCCTGACGGGCGCCGTGCGCCGCCACGACAGCGCACTCGACCGCGAGTTCCACGCCGCCTTCCCGGTGATCTCCGGCGAAATCAATCAGCACCTGCCGGCGCTCGGGGTGACCAACCGGATGGGGCTCGTGCAGGGGCAGCTGCTCGACGCCGCCATCACGGACTCCGTCTCCAAGGCCGCCCGCAACGATCCCGGCTTCACCGCACAGGTCATGCTGCAGCTCGCCACCCAGGGCGCCCGCGAGTACATGCTCGCTGCGCAGCAGGGCGGCTTCACGGACCAGGGCAAGCGCCAGTACCAGGACGCCTTCGGCCTGATCACGCGCGCGTCGTCGCTCTCGCACGCGATCGCCAGCTACCTGGGGCCTCAGCGCGGGGCGGTTATCAACGGCCTGAACGACGCTCACCAGAAGGGCTTTCCCACCGGGGTGCTCGTGCCGAAGCAGCTCAATGCGGCGGCGGTCACGGCCGGCGTCCAGCGCGCGCAGGCCGGCGTGTCGAGGCGCTTCGGCTTCAGCGCGTAGGCGCGCGCAGGCGGGTAGGGTCCCGTCCATGTCGACCTATCCCGTAGCAGGCAAGTCCGTACTCATCACCGGCGCCGCGCGCGGTATCGGCGCGGAGACCGCGCGCCGCCTCGCGGCCAAGGGCGCGAAGGTCTCGCTCGTGGGACTCGAGCCCGAGGAGCTCGAGAAGGTAGCCGCCCAGTGCGGGCCCGACGCGATCTGGTTCGAGACCGATGTGACGGACTGGGACGCGCTCGAGGCCGCCGCCTCCGGCACGGTCGACCGCCTCGGCGGCATCGACGTGGTGATGGCCAACGCCGGCGTGGCCGTGGCCGGGCTGGTCGAGACGATCGACCCGCGCGCCTGGGAGCGTGTCATCGAGGTCAACCTGCTGGGCGTGTGGCGCACCGTGCGCACCTGCCTGCCGCACGTGATCGAGCGGCGCGGCTACATCCTCCCGGTTGCATCGATGGCGGCCGCCGTGCACGGACCGGTGATGTCCGCGTACTCCGTGGCCAAGGCAGGCGTCGAGGCGTTCGGCGACTCGCTGCGCAGCGAGATGCAGCACAAGGGCGTCGATGTCGGCGTCGCCTACTTCTCCTGGATCGCAACGGACATGGTGACGGGCGGCGACGCCAGCGCAGCCGGCGGGATCCTGCGGGGCCGGATGAAGGGACCGCTCGGCAAGACCTACCCGCTGTCGGTGGCCATCGACGCCGTGGAGAAGGGCATCGAGACGCGCGCCCGCCGGGTGGTGGCGCCGAGCTGGGCGCGCGGGGTGCTCGCTCTGCGCGACTTCATCGGCCCGCTTCAGGATCGCGAGGTGGCGAAGTACATGCCCGAGGTCGAGCGCGCCTGCGCGGAGGACATCGCCAAGCGCGGCGCCGAGGCCTCGGCCCCGGTGGGCGCGGGCGGTCAGGCGGACACCCGCTTCAGGTCGTCGACAGCAGCTTCCTGATCGTCTCCGCGACTCCATCCGGGTCGCTGTCGAGCCAGCCGTCGGCGACGCGGATCACGGTGTAACCCAGCACCTTGAGCTGCGCGTCGCGGTGGCGGTCGGCCGCGAATTCGGCCGGGGTGCGGTGGTACTCGTAGCTGTCGAGCTCGACGATGAGCCGCGTGCCCGGCCAGTGCATGTCGACCTCGTAGCCGCCGACCACACCGTTGGCTGTTGGCGTCGGCAGGCCGTAACGCCGACAGAGCCCGAGGAAGGCAACCTCGAGGTCGGAGCGGGTGCGGCTGGTTGCGGGGTCCACTGCGGCGATGACGGCGGCGAGGGCGGGGGTGCCTCGTCGTCCTCGATGCTGCTCGCAAAGCTGGGCCATTGCCCTTCTGTTGAGGCGGCCTGCGCGATCAGCCTCGTTCACAGCGCGTTGTAAGACCCGCCGGTCGGCCACGCCCGCCAGGTCAAGCAGCGTGCGCGGAACACTCGTGATGGGAACCCCATCCCGCCTGCTCTGCTCCCCCACCGCAAGCCCTTTCAGTCGATGTGTCCGGATCGTCCGGTCCCCGCAGCGATGACCCACCACGGACACATCGATAAGACCGCGACGGGGTCGCAACAGGCCCCAAAGCTCCGCCGCACTCCAGTGGCTGAGGAAGGCCTCTCGCCCACAAGCGAGCACAGCTGCCATGAAATGGCCCTCCCGTGTGACGTACCCGTGACCGACCGCATACACCCCGCGATGAAGGCGGTGTAGCCGGCCAAGCTCCACCCGCCGCTCGATTTCCCGGCGGCTGAAGCCGGTGAGCAGCAGCTGCCACACCGCCACCACCCCGTGCTGTCGAGCGGCCAACTGCGCAAGCAATCCATCTTTTCCACCCATACGGTGGCAAAGGTGGATCGCGTGGGGTTTTCGCCCCCCTAGAGGAGGTTTTCCAGGCCTATCGTGGGCGACTGCTCGAGGGTCGCTACGCGGCGGATTGCCAGCAGCACGCCGGGCATGAACGACTCGCGGGAGATGGAGTCGTGGCGGATGGAGAGCGTTTGGCCGAGGCCGCCGAAGAGGACCTCCTGGTGCGCGACGAGCCCGGGCAGTCGCACGGAGTGGATCGGCTCGTGGACGTTGCCGCCGGCCTCGCGGATTAGCTCCGCGGTACGGGCCGCCGTGCCGGAGGGCGCGTCGACCTTCTGGTCGTGGTGCAGCTCGATGATCTCGCACTCGGGCATGTGCGGAGCAACCAGCTTGGCCGCCTCCATCATCAGCACCGCCCCGATCGCGAAGTTAGGGGCGACGAAGAGATTGGCCGAGCCGACGCCGGCCAACGAGGAGAAGTCCTGGCCCGTCGTCCCCATCACGCAATGCACCCCAGCCTCCAAGCAGTGTCTTGCGTTCTCCACAGCCGCGTGGGGCTGGGAGAAGTCCACCACCACGTCGGCGTCGCCGAGGACGTCCTGCAGGTGCGTGTCGAGCAGCGGATCCGCGCGGCCGACCAAAGCCATGTCCTCCGCGCCCTCCACTGCGTGGCAGACGGTCTTGCCCATGCGCCCGGCCGCGCCGGACACCGCGACGTTGATCACGCCGCGTATGGAATCACGCCGCGACGAGCGAGGGATTGACCGCCTCGAGGGCGGACAAGAACGCCTGCTCATCGCCGCCGACCCCGGCGGCCGACATGCGCGTCGGATCGAACAGCTCGCGGGCGAGTCCCGATACGTCTTCCAGAGTGACCGCGTCGATCGCCGCCACGATCTCGTCGAGGGACAAGAGCGGCACGCCCATCAGCACCGACCCGCCGAGCCGGTTCATGCGCGCCAGCGTCGACTCCATCGAAAGCACCGTGCGGCCCTTCACGTTGTCCTTGGCGCGGACGAGTTCTTCCTCGGTGATCGAGTCGGCATCCTGCAGCTTGCCCAGCTCGTCGCCGATGACGTCCATCGCCTCGCGCACGCGGTCCGGCCGCGTGCCCACGTAGAGCGCCACCTGGCCGGAGTCCTGGTACTGGCTCGCGTACGAGTAGACGGAGTAGGCCAGGCCGCGCTTCTCGCGCACCTCCTGGAACAGGCGCGAGGAGCTCGAGCCGCCCAGGATCGTGTCGAGCACGCGCAGGATGAAGCGCCGCTCGTCGCCGCGGGCAAGCCCCGGAGCGCCCAGGCAAAGGTGGTACTGCTCGGTCTGCTTCTGGTGGAAGCAAACGCGCGGCTCCGTCGTGGCGTGTGCCGCCTCCGGGGTGTTGGGATTTCCCGGGCCGGCCGTGAACGCCTGCTCGACTAGAGAGACGAGCTTCTCGTGCGAGACCTGCCCCGCACCCGCCACCACCAGGTTCGGGGCCGTGTAGCGCCCGTCGTGGTAGGCGGCGATGTCCGGCACCGGCACGTTGCCGATCACGTCGGCCGTGCCGATGATCGGCCGCCCGAGCGGGCTGTCGCCGAACACCGCGCGCGACAGCACGTCGTGCACCTTGTCCGACGGCTCGTCCTCGTACATCGCGATCTCCTCGATCACCACCTGGCGCTCGGAGTCGATGTCCGGATAGCTCGGCCGCAGCACCATGTCGGCCATCACGTCGAAGGCGCGGTCGAGGTGCTGGTCCAGGAAGCGCGAGTAGACCGAGGTGGTCTCCTTGCCCGTCCCCGCGTTGATCTCGGCGCCCAGCCCGTCGAAGATCTGGTCGATCTCCGTCGAGCTGAAGCGGTTAGTTCCCTTGAACAGCAGGTGCTCGAGGAAGTGCGAGATCCCGGCCTGCTCGACGCTCTCGTTGCGCGAGCCGACACGGACCCAGAAGCCGAGCGCGACCGAGCGGACCGAGGGCATCTCCTCGGTGACCACCCGGACGCCCGAGTCGAGCTCGGTCAGCTGGTGTCCGTCAGTCTGGCTCAGCGTCGATCGCGCCTGTGGTCGCCGCCGCCGCCGTCACGGCCGCGGTCGCGGTCACGTCCGCCGCCGCTGCGACGCGGGCCGCGGTCACCGCCGCCGCGCGGGCCACGGTCGCCCGTGCCGACGGCAGCGAGGTCCTCGGCCGACTTGCCGGCGATCTCGGGATCGTCGGCGAGGCGCAGGCCGATGCGGCCGCGCTCCTTGTCGACCTCGACCACGCGCACGTTCACCTCGTCGCCGCGGTTGAGCACGTCCTCGACGGACTCGGCCCGCTGGCCGGGCGAGATGTTCGAGATGTGCAGCAGGCCGTCGGTGCCCTTGGAGAGCTCGACGAAGGCGCCGAAGGTCGTCGTCTTCACGACCTTGCCGGTGTACTCGTCACCGACCTCGACCTCCTTGGTCATCGAGCGGATGCGGTCGATCAGCCCGTCGCCCTGCTCGCCGCTCGCGGCGTACACGAGGATCGTGCCGTCGTCGGAGACGTCGATCTGGGCCTCGAACTCCTCGGACAGCGCGCGAATCGTCTCGCCGCCCTTGCCGATGACCATGCCGATCTTGTCGACGTCGATCTGGATCGAGGTGATCCGCGGCGCATACGGGGAGAGCTCCTCGCGCGGTGCGCCGATCGCGTCGGCCATCTTGGCGAGGATCGAGGTGCGGCCCTTCTGCGCCTGCTCGAGCGCGTCGCGCAGGATGTCGAAGGTGACGCCCGAGATCTTGATGTCCATCTGGAGCGCCGTGATGCCGTCGGCCGTGCCGGCGACCTTGAAGTCCATGTCGCCGAGGTGGTCCTCCACGCCGGCGATGTCGGACAGGACGATGTAGTCGTCGCCCTCCTTGATCAGGCCCATCGCGATGCCCGCGACCGGCTTCCTGATCGGCACGCCCGCGTCCATCAGCGAGAGGCTCGAGCCACACACCGACGCCATCGACGACGAGCCGTTGGACTCGAGGATGTCCGAGACCACGCGGATCGTGTACGGGAAGTCCTCCTGCGACGGGATCACCGGCACGAGGGCACGCTCGGCGAGCGCGCCGTGGCCGATGTCGCGGCGCTAGGGCCCGCGCATGACGCCGGCCTCCCCGACCGAGAACGGCGGGAAGTTGTAGTGGTGGAAGTAGCGCTTGGCGGTCTGGAGCCCGAGCGTGTCGAGCCTCATCTCCTCGCGCGTCGTTCCGAGAGCGGCGACCGAGAGCGCCTGCGTCTGGCCGCGGGTGAAGATCGCCGACCCGTGCGTGCGGGGAGCGACTCCAACCTCGATCCAGATCGGACGGATCTCGTCGGCGCTGCGACCGTCGGGACGCTTCTTGTCCACGGCGATCCGGCGCCGGATCACGTCCTTCTCCAGCTTGTCGAAGGCGAGCTGCACGGCAGCACGCTTCTCAGCGTGGTCCTCAGCGTCAGCCGGACCGCTGAAGGCCTCGAGCACTTCCTCTTCGACCTTCTTGGTGGCGTCCTGGCGCTCGAGCTTGTCCTCGACCTGGGTGGCCGCCTCGAGGGCTGCGCCGAAGCGGTCGGTGATCTCCTTGAGCAGACTCTCGTCGACCTGCGGGACCTCGACCTCCTGCTTGGGCTTGCCCGCGAGCTCCTGCAGCTTGCGCTGCGCCTCGCAGAGCTTCTTGATCTCGGCGTGCGCGATGTCGAGCGCGTCGAGGATCTCGGCCTCGGACACCTCGTTGGCGCCCGCCTCGACCATCAGGATGGCCTCCTCGGTGCCGGCCACGACGAGGTCGAGGTCGGTGTTCTCGAGCAGGTCCTCCTCGTCGGGGTTGATGACGAAGTTGCCGTCGATCTTGCCGATGCGCACCGCGCCCACGGGCGTGGGGACCGGGATGTCGGAGATCATCAGCGCCGCGGAGGCGCCGTTCATCGCGAGCACGTCGTAGGGGTTGACGTGGTCGACCGACAGCGGCATCGCGACCAGCTGCGTCTCGCG
>DASXNY010000122.1:0-35075 GCA_036494715.1 Thermoleophilaceae bacterium | reverse complement strand
AGGAGGTCACGGCCGAAGAGATCGCCGAGGTCGTCGCGCGCTGGACCGGGATCCCGGTGGCGCGCCTGATGGAGGGCGAACGCGAGAAGCTGCTGCGCCTCGACGAGCTGCTCCACGAGCGCGTGATCGGCCAGCACATGGCGATCGAGGCGGTCTCCAAGGCCATCCGCCGCTCGCGTGCGGGGATCAAGGATCCCAAGCGCCCCACCGGCTCGTTCATCTTCCTCGGCCCATCCGGCGTTGGAAAGACCGAGCTGGCACGCACGCTTGCCGAGTTCCTGTTCGGCGACGACGACGCGCTGATCCGCATCGACATGTCGGAGTACATGGAGAAGCACGCGGTCTCCAGGCTGGTGGGCTCCCCTCCCGGCTACATCGGCTACGACGAGGGCGGCCAGCTCACCGAGGCGGTGCGCCGCAAGCCGTACTCGGTCCTGCTGCTCGACGAGATCGAGAAGGCCCACCCCGACGTCTTCAACATCCTGCTGCAGATCCTCGAGGACGGCCGGCTGACGGACGCCCAGGGCCGCACCGTGGACTTCCGTCACGCGATCGTGATCATGACCTCGAACATCGGGGCATCGGAGATCGCGCTCAACACGCCGCTTTGCTTCGCTGTCTCAGACGATGAGACGGGCATCACCTACGACGACATGAAGAACCGGATCATGGGCGAGCTCAAGCGCGTCTTCCGGCCCGAGTTCCTCAACCGCATCGACGAGGTCATCGTCTTCCACAAGCTGTCGAAGATCGAGGTCAAGGAGATCGTGGACTTGCTCCTGCGGCACATCCGCCACTCGATGGCCGAACGCGAGCTGTCGCTCAACCTGTCCGACGATGCCAAGGACCTGTTGGTGGAGAAGGGTTGGGATCCCGCCATGGGCGCCCGTCCGCTCCGCCGCGCGATCCAGCGCTACATCGAGGACCCGCTCGCCGACAAGGTGCTGTCGTCCTCGATGGAGCCGGGCTCGACGGTGGAGGTCGACAAGGCGGCCGAGGGCGAGGATCCCGAGGTCAAGATCGAGATCATTGCTCCGAAGACGCGCAAGCGTCAGACAGTCGGCGTCGGCGCCAAGGGCGGCGAGGCCGAGGGCGACGGTGGCGGCGAGCCTTCCGGGGACGCTCCGTCGGACTTCCCGGAGGACCCCGAGGTCCTGCCTGAGGTCCCGGACGCGCCGCCTGCTGACGACGCAGCGCCCGACGAGTCCTAGCGCGCCTAGCTGCTAGTAGTGCCCTCACCGTCCGACTCTGGGAGGTGCGATGGCTGACGTCGAGATCAAGGTCCGCGAGAACGGGCCGTACAAGGTCACGGGCCCGGTGCGACTGATCGACGCCGACGGCAACGTGTTCGAGCTGCCCGACGACGGGCGCCCGATTGCGCTCTGCCGCTGCGGCGCGTCGCAGACGAAGCCGTTCTGCGACAAGACGCACTCCAAGATCGGCTTCGAGGCGGCGGAGCGCGCGGTGGCCGAGTCCGAGTCGTGAGTGGCGACGGCACGCTGATCGAGCGCTACGCGCGCCTGCTCGTCGAGGTCGCGGTCAACCTGCGCGAGCGCCAGCCGCTGGCGATCGAGGGCCAGGTCGAGCACGCCGAGCTCGTGCGGGCGGTGGCCCGGGCGGGCTACGCCGCCGGCGCGCCCTGGGTCGAGGTCTTCTACGGCGATCAGGTGGTGCGCAGGGCGCTGATCGACTCGCCGCTGCCCGACTCGGCGCTCGGGCGCTCGCCCGGGTGGCAGATCCAGCGCTCGAACGAGCTCGCGGATGCCGAGGGCGCGACCGTCGCGATCGTCGGACAGCCCGACCCGTCGCTCTTCCAGGGTGTCGACGGCAGCCGCATGGCGGCCGCGCAGGCACTCGAGCTGACGCGCGTGCGGCGCGAACACGCCGCGCAGGGGCGCGTGGCGTGGACGATCGGCGCGTGCCCGTCGCCCGGCTGGGCACAGCAGGTGTTCGGCGAGCCGGATGTCGAGCGGCTGTGGGACGCGGTGGGAGCGGCCGTGCGGCTCGACGAGTCAGACCCGGTGGCCGCATGGCGGGATCACATCGCCCGGCTGAAGGGCCGCTGCGCCGCGCTCGGCGAGCGAGCGTTCGACGCCGTCCGCTTCCGCGGTCCCGGGACCGACCTGACAATCGGCCTCCTTCCCGGCGCGCGCTGGATCGGCGGCCAGCTCACCACCGCGTGGGGTCAGGACTACGTGCCGAACCTCCCCACCGAGGAGGTCTTCACCTGCCCCGATTGGCGACGCGCCGAGGGAACGGTGCGCTGCACGCGCCCGCTCGAGCTGCTGGGCGCGCCGGTACGCGACCTCGAGCTGCGCTTCGCGGGCGGCAAGATCGTCGAGGTCAACGCTTCGGAGGGCGCCAGCGTGGTGCGCTCGCAGCTCGACACCGACGCACAGGCGGGCTACCTCGGCGAGCTCGCGCTCGTGGACGGCGAGTCGCGCGTGGGGCGCAGCGGGATCACGTTCTTCAACACACTGTTCGACGAGAACGCCACCTGCCACATCGCTTACGGCAGCGGCTTCACGTTCGCGGTCGAGGGCACGGACGAGCTCGACCCGGAGGCTCGAATTGAGCGCGGCCTCAACCAGTCGAACGTCCACACGGACGTGATGATCGGCGGCCCCGAGGTGGACGTCGACGGCATCACGGCCGACGGCGACGCCGTGCCGATCCTGCGCGGCGACGTCTGGCAGCTCGACTTACGGCACTAGGCGTCGAGTAGCGCGGCCCGCACCTGGTCGCGCAGCTTCTCCACTCGGAAGGGCTTGGCGAGGTAGCCGGCGGGGCACGTGCTGATTGCGCGGTCGAGGTCGGCGCGCCGCGTCAGGGCCGTGACGAAGATGAAGGGCGTGTCCACGCCGTCCTTGCGCAGCTTCTCGGCCACTGCCACGCCGTCGAGGCGGGGCATGTTGATGTCGAGCAGCGCGAGCGACGGGGACCGCTGCTCGATCAGCTCGAGCGCCTCGACGCCGTCGCACGCCTCGATCAGCGGGTAGCCCTCGCGGCCGAGCGCGGTCGAGACCAGCATCCGGACGTCCGGGTCATCGTCGGCAATCAGCACGAGGTGCTCGTGAGGGTTGTACATAGCCTTGGTGATCGGTACGAGCCGCGGAGCTTTGAGGGGGGGCGAAGACGTCCACCTCGGCACTTACCTTGGGTGGATGGCGAAAACCCTGTTCGTCTGCTCCCAGTGTGGGAACGAGAGCCCCAAATGGCACGGGCGCTGCCCGGGCTGCGGCGAGTGGAACACGATGGTCGAGGAGCGGGCGTTCGAGCCCCCGCGGGGCAGCGCCGGAACTGGCTCGTCGCTGTCGCGCAAGGCGGCCAAGCCCGCCCGGCCGGTGCCGCTCGCCGACGTCGAGGCGCCGGCGCTGGCGCGTTTCAAGACGGGCATCGGGGAACTCGACCGCGTACTGGGCGGCGGTATCGTGCCCGGCTCGCTGGTGCTGATCGGCGGCGCGCCCGGCATCGGCAAGTCCACGATCACGGGCGGCGCGCTCGGCAACCTGGCGGCCGCGGGGCATAAGGTGCTGTACGTGTCGGGCGAGGAGTCGGCCGCCCAGGTGCGGCTGCGGGCGGAGCGGCTCGGCGAGCACGCCTTGAGCGTCCCGATCGTGGCGGAGACCGACCTCGAGACGGTCGTCGCCACGCTCGAAGCGGAGCGGCCGGACGTCTGCGTCGTCGACTCGGTGCAGACCCTGTACGCGAACGGCATGACCGGCGCGCCCGGCTCAGTGGGCCAGGTGCGCGAGGTGGCCGGCACGCTCATGCGCGTGGCTAAGGAGCGCAACGTCGCGGTCATCCTCGTGGGCCACGTGACCAAGGAGGGCGCGCTGGCGGGGCCGCGTGTGCTCGAGCACCTCGTGGACTGCGTGCTCCAGTTCGAGGGCGAGCGTGAACGCATGTACCGCACGCTGCGCGCGCTGAAGAATCGCTTCGGCTCGACCAACGAGGTCGGAGTCTTCGAGATGCGCGACAACGGCCTCGTGGAGGTGGCGGACGCGTCCTCACGCTTCGTCGCCGAGGCCACGCGCGCGCCGGGCTCGGTGGTGCTCTGCGCGATGGAGGGCTCGCGGCCACTGCTCGTCGAGCTGCAGGCGCTGGTGGCGCCGACGCAGCTCGTGCCGCCCCGGCGAGTCGCCAACGGTGTCGATCGCAACCGGCTCGCGCTGGTGCTCGCCGTGCTCGCCCGCCACGCGGGCCTGGGGCTCGGCTCGAGCGACATCTTTGTCTCCGTCGCGGGCGGCGTGCGGGTGGACGAGCCCGGCGCTGACCTGGCGGTGGCGCTGGCGCTCGCATCCGCTGCGCGCGGGGTTCCCCTGGGCGTCGAGGAGCGGCCGCTCGCGGCCTTTGGGGAGGTCGGGCTCACCGGTGAGCTGCGTTACGTGGCACATGCGGACAGGCGTCTTGCGGAGGCCTCCAAGTTCGGCCTCGAACCCGTTCTGTCGCCCGACGGCCGCATACGTACGCTTAGACAGGCTCTGAGCGCCGCTCTCGGGCAGGCCGAGGGAATCGCCCAGGCGGCGTAATCTCCCACGGTGCGGGCTGGAAAACCCGCTGCAAAGCCAAAAACCGCCGCAAATGCAGGGCCTGTGTCGTAGAATGGGTTGATGCAGTCGCACGCCGGGGACGAGGTCACCCAACTGGAAACCCGTCAAGAGCCCCGGCTCGTAAGGGCGCTGGAGATGGTGGCGCCCGGAACCGCGGTACGGGAGGGGATCGATGCGATCGGCCAGGGGCGGCTTGGAGCGCTGATCTGCATCGGCGACAGCGAGGAGCTGTCCTTCCTCTACTCAGGCGGAATCAAGCTCGACATCGACTACACGCCTGCCCTGCTGTACCAGGTGGCGAAGATGGACGGGGCGATCATCCTCAACTCCAACGCCACCAAGATCTGCTGGGCCAACGTGCAGCTGATGCCCGACCCGACGATCCTCTCGCTCGAGACCGGTACCCGCCATCGCACGGCGGAGCGCGTCGCCAAGCAGACCGACGCCCTGGTGATCGCCGTATCCGCCAGCCGCGACGTCGTGTCGCTCTACCTCGACGGGGCCAAGTACATCCTCGAGGACATCCCGGTGGTGCTCGCCAAGGCCAACCAGGCGCTCGCCACCCTCGACAAGTACCGCAGCCGGCTCGACCAGGTCTCCACCCGTCTGACCGCCCTCGAGTTCGAGGGCGGCGTCACGTTGCACGACGTGCTCACGGTGCTGCAGCGTGGCGAGCTGGTCACGCGCATGGCCGTCGAGATCGAGCGCTACATCGTCGAGCTCGGCACCGAGGGCCGCCTGATCGAGATGCAGCTCGAGGAGACCATGGTGGGCGTCGCCGCCGACAAGGCCGCGCTCGTGCACGACTACCTCTCGCAGCCCAGCGAGGACAGCTTCGCGCTCGTGCTCGACTCGCTGGCGCGACTGCCGCACCAGGACCTGCTCGACTTCGGGCGCCTGGCGGAGCTGCTCGGCTACGACCGGAAGCTGAACACGCTCGACCATCCGGTGTCCCCGCGCGGCTACCGGATTCTCGGTCGCATTCCGCGACTGCCTAAGCTTGTTATCCAGGCGATCGTTCGCGATTTCGGGGGCCTGGACGAGATCTTGGCGGCCTCAGACTCTGAGCTCGAGGCCGTCGAGGGAGTGGGAGACATGCGGGCAAAGGACATCCGCGAGGGCCTTCGCCGTCTGCAGGAGATAAATCTCGTGGATCGCTATTTGCAAACTTGAAAACGAGGGCAGTCTTCCGCTGCCAGCCTGAACAAGGAGGTCATCATTTCCGAAGAAGCAACTTGGGAGCAGGAGCTCGAAGAGCTCGAGATCAGCCGTGAGGCGCCGCACATCGACTACGAGATCGGCGACCAGGTGGTCTACCCGCATCACGGAGCAGGCAAGGTCGTAAAGAAGGAGCAGAAAGAGGTTCTGGGCGAGACCCGTGAGTACCTCACGATCAAGATCCTTCACAACGACATGACGGTCATGGTCCCGTGTGTCAATGCCGGCAAGGCCGGCCTCAGGCGTGTCATCGGGGAGGAGGACGTCGCGCGCGTCCTGTCCGTTCTTCGCGATGACGTGAGCCAGATGCCGAAGAACTGGAACCGGCGCTTCAAGCACAACCGGGACAAGATCAAGACCGGCGACGTGTTCGAGCTAGCCGAGGTGGTGCGAAACCTCGCGATCCGGGAGAACGACAAGGGACTCTCGACGGGTGAGAAGCAGATGTTCACCCGCGCGAAGAAGATCCTTGCCTCGGAGCTGATGTACGCACTCGAGATGGAAGAGGGGGAAGCCGAGGAGTACATCGACAACCTGATTGAGGAGGCGCACGCGGAGCGCGAGGGCGCTGCTGCGGCCGCCAAGTAGAGCATCCACGTATGGCCGTCGTCGGGATCGTTCCCGCGGCCGGCAGCGGCGAACGCCTTGGCGCCTCCGGGCCCAAGGCGTTCGCTATGTGTGGCGGCCGTTCGCTGCTCGACTGGAGCCTCGAGGTGCTCGAGGCGGTCTGCGATCGCGTTGTGGTGGCTGTGCCGGCGGAGTTCGCCGACCCGGCGGCCGGGCGGGTGGCCGGCGGTGCCTCGCGCTCCGAGTCCGTGCGGCTCGCGCTGGCCGCCGCGCCGGAGGCGTCGGTGGCGGTGGTACACGATGCCGCGCGGCCGCTCGTCACCCGTGAGCTCGTGGAGCGCTGCGTCGAGGCGCTCACGGGCTGGGACGCCGTGGTGGCCGCCGCGCGGGTGGCGGACACGATCAAGGAGGCCGAGCCGTCCGGGCGCGTGCTGCGCACCCTGGAGCGCTCGGCGCTGTGGGCGATCCAGACGCCGCAGGTGTTCCGCGCGGACGTGCTCCGCCGGGCGCTCGACGTGGACGCCTCGGTGCTCGCCTCGGCCACCGACGACGCCTCGCTCGTCGAGGCCGGCGGCGGCTCGGTGCGGGTGGTCGAGGCCCCGGCAGACAACATCAAGGTCACGCGTCCGGTAGACCTCGCCCTTGCCGAGGCTCTCCTGCGCGCGCGATGCTGACCGACTTCCACGTACACCTGCGGCCCGACTCGTTCCCGAGCGATGCCGCCGACTACTTCACGGCCGCCAACGCGGAGCGCTACCGCGAGGCCGCCGGCGAGCGCGGCATCGAACTGCTCGGGGTGGCGGAGCACGTCCACCGCTTCACGCAGTCGCTCGAGGTCTGGCGGCATCCGTGGTGGGAGCGCAACGCGGTCGACGACATCGACGAGTACTGCCGCTTCGTGTGCGAGGAGACCGACCTCAAGCTCGGCATCGAGGCGGACTTCGTGGCCGGTCGCGAGGACCGCATGGCCAACCTGCTCGAGGCGCGGGAGTGGGACTACGTGGTGGGCTCAGTTCACTTCCTGCGCGATGCCGCCGTCGACATGGACGAGTGGGACGTGTGGGAGTCGGGCGACCCGGAAAAGGTCTGGCAGCGCTACTTCGAGACGCTCGGCGAGGCCGCGCGTAGCGGCATGTACGACATCCTCGCCCACCCGGATCTCGTAAAGGTGTGGGGCAAGCAGCGGCCGATGCCGGAGGGCGACCTGCGCCGCTTCTACGATCTCGCGATGGAGGGGATCGCGGAGTCGGACGTGGCGATCGAGGTATCCACGGCCGGTCTGCGCAAGCCGGTGGGCGAGATCTATCCGGCCCCGGCATTTCTCGAGATGTGTCTCGAGGCGGGGCGCCCGGTGGCGCTGTCCTCGGACGCGCACGTGCCGGACCAGCTCGGCTTCGGCTACGACGAGGCCGTTGAGATGCTGCGCTCGCTGGGCGTCGAGGAGATCGCGGACTTCGAGGGCCGCGACCGGCGCATGGTGCCGCTCGGGTGAGCTCGCGCTCCGGCATCGGCTACGACTCGCACCGCTTCGCCGAGGGGCGGCCGCTGATCCTCGGCGGGGTCGAGATCCCGGGCGCCGCCCGCGGCCTGAGCGGCCACTCCGACGCCGACGTCCTGACGCACGCTCTGATCGACGCGCTGCTCGGCGCCGCCGGCCTCGGCGATATCGGTCAGCACTTCCCGGACACCGACGAGTGCTACAAGGACGCCGACAGCCTGGCGCTGCTCGCCGAGGTCTGCAGCTTCCTCGATGAGCACGGCTGGACGGTCGTGCACCTCGACGCGAGCGTGATCTGCGACGCGCCCAAGCTGTTCCCGCACCGCGACGAGATGCGCGGGAAGCTCGCGGGCGTGGCCGGCCTCCAGCCGCTCGAGGTCAACGTCAAGTTCACCACCAACGAGGGCCTCGGCTTCATCGGGCGCGAGGAGGGCATGGCGGCGCTCGCGATTGCCACTGTCGAGCGGACACGCTGATGCGCGCGATCCGCATCCAGGACACGCTCAGCGGCAGCGAGCGTACGCTCGAGCCGCGCGAGCCCGGGAAGGTCGGCATCTACGCCTGCGGCCCCACCGTCTACGGGCCGATCCACGTCGGCAACGCTCGTCCTTACGTGGTCTTCTCGCTGCTCAAGCGCTTTCTCGAGCACGAGGGCTACGACGCCACGTTCGTCGCCAACGTCACCGACGTGAACGACAAGATCTACGACGCCGCGCGCGAGGAGGGCGTGCCGAGCGAGCAGCTCGCGCGCGAGATGATCGCGCGCTACGAGCAGGACACGAACGGCCTGGGGCTCGGCCGTCCGGACTACGAGCCGAAGGCCAGCGAGACGATCGGGCCGATCATCGACCTGATCCAGGCGCTGATCGACAGCGGCCACGCCTACCCGGCCGGCGGCGACGTCTACTTCCGGGTGCGCTCGTTCCCCGACTACGGCAAGCTCTCCAACCGTCCGCTCGAGGAGATGCGCCAGGGCGAGGACGAGGCCGACGAGGCGCTGAAGGAGTCGCCCCAGGACTTCGCGCTCTGGAAGGCGCACAAGGAGGGCGAGGACACCGCCTGGGACTCGCCCTGGGGGCGCGGGCGGCCGGGCTGGCACATCGAATGCTCGGCGATGGCCGAGGAGATCCTGGGGCTCGACTTCGACATCCACGGCGGCGGTACCGACCTCGTCTTCCCGCACCACGAGAACGAGATCGCGCAGACCGAGGCCGGGCGCGGCGAGCCGCTCGCGCGCCTGTGGATGCACAACGGCATGGTCGAGCTCGACGAGGCCAAGATGTCGAAGTCGGTGGGGAACATCCGCTCGCTCGGAGGCGCGCTCGAGGCCTACGGGCGCGACGCGCTGATCATGTACTTCGTCGGCGGCAGCTACCGCCAGCCGCTGGCGTTCTCGGAGGAGGCGCTCGAGGAGGCCGCCCGGGCGGTCGAGCGCGTGCGCGACTTTGTCCGCCGTCTGGACCCGGACGCGCCCGAGCCGGAGGGCATGGATCCCTTTGTAGAGCGGTTTTTCGACGCCCTGGCCGACGACTTCAACACCGCGATGGCGCGCGGCGTGCTCTTCGAGTGGATCTCGGAGGGCAACCGGAGGCTGGATGCCGGGGACAAGCTCGGGCCGGGTCGCCTGGGCGAGCTGCTCTACGCGCTCGGCCTGGAGAACCTGCTCGAGACACCGGACGAGGCCGCCGATCCAGAGGCCGAGCGCCTGCTGAGCGAGCGCGAGGAGGCGCGGGCGGCCCGCGACTTCGCCACGGCCGATGCCAGGCGCGACGAGCTGGCCGCGCTCGGCTGGGAGGTGCGCGACACCGCCGAGGGCCCACGCCTCGTGCGCCGCGGGTGATCGTCTACGGGCGCAACCCGGTGCGTGAGGCACTGCGCGGGCGCCGGCCCGTGAAGCGCGTCTGGGCCACCCCGCGGGCCGCGGGGGAGGAGTGGCTGGCCGGACTTGACGTGCAGGCGGCGAGCGACGAGGAGCTCGAGCGGCTCTCTGGCTCGCCGGACCACCAGGGCATCTGCGCCGACGCCGGGCCGTACCCGTACGCGGAGGCCGGCACGCTGCTGGGGGCCGAGGACGCGCTGATCGTCTGCCTCGACCAGATCCAGGACCCGCGCAACCTGGGAGCGATCTGCCGCGTGGCGGAGTGCGCCGGGGCCGCCGGCGTCGTGATCCCCGAGCGCCGCTCGGCCGAGGTGACGCCGGTGGTGTGCAAGGCCTCGGCCGGAGCCGTCGAGCACCTGCCGGTGGCGCGCGTGCGCAACGTCGCCGACTGGCTGGGGGAGGCGAAGCAGGCGGGCGCGTGGGTCTACGGCGCCTCGGCAGACGGGATCCCCTACGAGCGGCCCGACTACCGCGGGCGGGTGGTGCTCGTGCTCGGCTCGGAGGGTCGCGGGCTGCGCCCGCGCGTCGAGAGCAGCTGCGATGAGCTCGTCGCACTGCCGATGCGCGGCAGGATCGAGTCGCTCAACGTGTCTGCGGCGGCGGCCGCGCTGATTTATGGCGTCTTGCAATTTCGCTCGCATGGGGCTTGACAAGGCTCCATAACACAGCAATACTGCCCGCATCAGATAAGGCTGAAGTTGAGGTTGAGAGCTCAGCTTCAGCAAAGTCTGGCGCCAGGGGAGGTAGTGCGCCACCGGCTTTTCAGAGCCCAAAACTTGGGCTTGGAGAGGACGTTCGTGGCTATCTCGACCTCGCCTGCTCGGCCGCTGTCGGCCGCTAAGTCTCAATCTGAAGTTCAGGTTGATGATCACTACCTGATCGCCCTTGCAAAGCAGGGTCGAGCCGATGCATACGACCGCATCGTGCGCCGCTACTACGGCTTCGTGCGACTCAAGGCCTCGTCCTACTTCCTGATCGGCGGCGACTCCGACGATCTGATCCAGGAGGGCCTCGTCGGGCTCTACAAGGCCGTGCGCGACTACCGCACCGATCGCGAGTCGAGCTTTCGCAACTTCGCGGAGCTCTGCATCACCCGCCAGATCATCACCGCGGTGAAGACCGCCACCCGCAACAAACACACGCCGCTCAACCAGTACGTCTCGTTCTCGCAGACGCCGGCGACGCCGGGCGACAGCGAGCCCACGCTGGACGAGGTGCTGCCGGGACCGACCGCGCACGATCCGGTGAACCAGGTGATCAGCTCCGAGGAGCTGCGCAGCCTGGTGGCCTGCCTGTCGAGCGTGCTGTCGGAGCTCGAGAGCTCCGTCCTGTCCCTCTATCTCGACGGCCACTCCTACGAGGCGATCGCCGGGCGCCTGGCCTGCGACACCAAGACCGTCGACAACGCCCTACAGCGCGTGAAGCGCAAGGTCGGGGCGCACCTGGCCTCGCGGGCGGTCCCGTCCTGACCGCGAGCGGTGCCGCCAGTCCCTCCGGCGCGGGCCTCGGCGAGGTGGCCCGCGCTGCAGACGGCCGGCGCCGCTAGCTCACGCGCTGAGCCAGTAGTCGACCCAGCTCTCGCGGGTCGCACCGATGCGGTCGTAGACCGCTTGCGCGCGCTCATTGTCGGGCGCCGTCTGCCAGGCGAGGCGGCTGATGCCACGGCTCGTGCATTCCTGCCGGCAGGTCTCGATCAGCGCCTCGGCCGTGCCTCTGCCACGCGCGTCCTCGGCCACGAACAGATCGTTCATGATCCCCAGCCGGGCGGCGTCGCTCGTGGACCACATCCAGTAGACGGTGGCGAAGCCGACGGCGTGGCCGTCGCCGTCGCGCGCGATCAGCTGGAGGCCCTCGCGCTCGGGGTCGTCGATCAGCGCGCGCGAGAGCGCGAGCAGGTCCTCGTCGCTCGGCGCGACTTTGTAGAAGTCGCAGTAGCCGCGGACCAGCGGAAGCAGCTCGTCGAGGTCACCCGGGCCGACTCGTGTGATCGCCAGACTAGTCACCAGCGTCGACCTTAACGCCGGTTACGCCGCCGGTACGCGCGAGCCTTCGAGCGCGAGCCGCATACGGCCATCGAGCACCAGGCGCTGGCCTGGTTGCGCGAATAGTCGTAGAAGGCCCAGCCGCAGTCGTCGCCGGGGCAGGCCTTGAGCCGTGGCCAGCTCCCGTCGAGCTGAGCGCGCGCGGCGATCGCGCAGAGCAGTCCCAGCGCCCCGTCGAGATCGCGCTCATCCGGTTGAAACCGCGGTCCATCCTCAGCGAACTGAATCACGATCCCGGGGCGGGCGGCGGCGCGGTTGAGCCGTTTCACGGCCTCGGCGTCCCATTCCGCGCCGTTATTGGCGTAGAGCAGCGCGCGCAGCCCCTCGCGGAGGTCAACGGCGCGCCGCAGGTCGGTACGGGAGAGGTCGGCGCGCGCGGGATCGAGCAGCCCGCGCGCGCCGAGCCAACCCGCGAGCGCGCGGGGAGAGTAGAAGATCTCCGCGCCGTGGTCGTGCTCGAGGTCGTAGTGGGTGTTGACGAACGCTTGCACGAGCGCGAGCTCGCCGGGCGCCGGCTCGCGCCCGCCGGACTGCAGTCCGGCAGTGAAGTCAATACCCGTCACTGGCGTCATCGTATACGCTGGTGACGTATGGCTGACGATTGGGACTCGTCACCGGTCTGGGCGGAGGCTCGCGCCCGCACCCGCGCCGAGGTACAGGCTGCGTTCGCACCCAAGCCGCAGATCTGTCCCGCCTGCGGCCGCGAGGAGCCAGGCTCGTCGCGTAGCTGCCCGCACTGCGGCGCCTCCTACGTCGTCGTACAGCCGCGGCTCTCGAAGCGCGCCAGGGGCGCGATCGCCGGCGTCATCGTCCTGATCCTGGCGGCCGGCGGCATCGCCTGGGCGCTCGCCTCACCCTCGATCGACAGATCGAAGCGGGCCACCGCCCGGCGCAGCGCGCAAGAGCAGGCGGCCTTCATCAAGAGCGAGCGCAGGCGGCTCGCGGTCGAGCAGCGCCTCCACCGCGCACGCGCGACCACGCCGCACGCGCCGCCCGCCGCCCTCGTGACCGACCTCCAGAGCGCTATCCACGCGGACGCGCTGGCACGCGTGAAGGCCGGCACCTTGCACGGCCCGGTCAGCGGTACGACCTGCACGGCCGTGAACCAGGGCCCGCTCGTGCCCAACACCGTGCGCGGCGGCTACCAGTGCATCGCGGTCACGGCGCAGATCGTGCCGGGCGCGGAGGTGGGCGGCCAGATCGGCTACCCGTTCTGGGCGATCGTCAACTACCGCCGCGGCACGTTCGCCTGGTGCAAGGTCAACCCGAAGCCCGGGGAGATGGCTACGCGGTCGCGCGAGCCCGTGGTCAATCCCCCCGCCGGCTGCGACCTCCACATCTGAGCCAGCTAGGCTCGGCGCGCCCCGATCCAGGAGAACAACCTTGAAGGTGACGACACATGGCCAGCACCTCGTGAAGATGACGCGCCTCGGCGCGGTGAACGGCTACCTCGTGCGCGAGGACGACGGCTTCACCGTGGTCGACACGCTGATCGGCGGGAGCGGCAAGGACATCCTCGCCGCCGCCGGCCAGCAGGGCGGCGAGATCAAGCGCATCGTGCTCACCCACGCCCACGGCGACCACGTCGGCTCGGTGGACGAGCTGGCGAAGCAGCTTCCCGGCGTCGAGGTGCTGATCTCGACCCGCGACGCGCGCTTCATCCGCGGCGACAAGAGCCTCGACCCGGACGAGCAGCAGGGCAAGGCGCGCGGCAGCTGGAAGACGCTCGATACGCAGCCGACGCGCACGATCGAGGCCGGCGAGAGGATCGGCTCGCTGGAGGCGATCGCCGCCCCCGGGCACACCCCCGGCCAGCTCGCCTACCTCGACACGCGCGACCGCACGCTGATCGCCGGCGACGCGTACACGACGCTCGGCGGGGTGGCCACGACGGCTCACTACTACTGGCGCTTTCCGCTAGCGACCTCCGCCACCTGGCACCGGCCCACGGCGCTGTCGTCGGCGCGCGAGCTGCGCGGCCTAGACGCGAGCCGCCTCGCCGTCGGGCACGGCCCCGTGGTCGAGAACCCGGGTCAGGCGATGGACGAGGCGATCCTCAAGTCGAGCTGACGCCGTCCGCCTCGGCGTACGGCCGCGACACGGCGTTCGCCGGGAACGACAGCTCGAAGCAGGCGCCGCCGCCCACGGCATTGACCGCGGTCACGGCGGCGCCGTGCGCCTCCGCGACCTGGCGCACGATCGCAAGGCCGAGCCCCGAGCCCGGCAGGCCGCGCGCGTCCGTCGCGCGGTAGAAGCGGTCGAAGACGTGCGGCACGTCCTGCTCGGGGATGCCCGGCCCGTGGTCGCGCACGGTCAACCGCCCGCCGTCGAGGGCGACCTCGACCGGCGCCCCCGGCCGGTTCCACTTCACCGCGTTGTCGAGCAGGTTGTCGATCGCACGCCCGAGCCGGGGCGGATCGCCGCGCACCACGGACGGCTCGAGCACCTCGACGAACTCGATGCCCGGCGCCCGGCGCCGGGCCTTGTCCACGCAGGCGGCCGCCAGCTCGTCGAGGCGCAGCTGCTGGTTGAGCGTGTCGGGCTGGGCGCCGCGCGCCAGGTCAACGACGTCGCCCACGAGCGCGGTGAGCTCGTCGAGCTCGAGCACGAGATCGTTCATCAGCCGCTCGCGCTCGTCGGCGGGCATCCCGTTCGCGCGCGAGAGCACCTGGATGTTCGTGCGCAGGCTCGCGAGCGGGGTGCGCAGCTCGTGCGAGGCGTCGGCCACGAGCTGGCGCTGCGACTCGACAGAGCTCTCGAGCGCCTCGAGCGTGGAGTTGAAGCTGCGCGCGAGCCGTCCAAGCTCGTCGTCGCCCTCGACCGTGAGCCGCCGCCCCACCGGCTCGCCGGTCACCGCCTCGGTGCTCTCCGTGAACGCGCGCACCGGCCGCAACGCGGTGCGCGACACAAGCCAGCCGAGCAGCGCGGCGAACAGCACGCCCGCGCCCGTGATTAGCGCGAGCAGGAAGCGCAGCGAGCTGAGCGTGTGGTCCGCCTCGGTGAGCGGCAGGGCGAGCTGCACGGCGGCGCCCGGCTCGACCGGCACGGTGAACACACGCAGATGGACGCCCTGGGCGGTCTGGTCGGCGAGGAACGGCCCGGCCGTGCCCGCCGCCACGTCGCGCGCGCGACCACTCACCGGCAGGGCCGGCTGGACCTCGGGATGGCCCGCGAGCTGGCCGTTGGCGGCGATCAGCTGGCCGTAGCCCCCGGCGCCGCCGAAGGCGGGCGGCGGCAGCACGTCGCCCAGCGCGCCCGGCGGGATGCGGAAGAGGAAGCCGCGCAGGCGGTCGACGGTGTCGGCGCGGCGCTCGAGCGACTGGTCCACCTCACCGCGCAGCTTGGCCCGCACCGCGAAGTAGCTGGCCATCGAGGCGAGCGCCACTGCCACCGCCACGGCCACCGCCGCGGCCAGCGAGAGGCGCGCGCCGAGGGACGGGGGTAGTCGCAGCCGGCTCATTGGCTTCTCAGCACGTACCCAACGCCTCGCACCGTGTGAATCAGCCGGGGCTCGCCCTCCGCCTCGAGCTTGCGCCGCAGGTAGCCCACGTACACGCCGAGCGAGTTCGACGCCGGGCCGAAGTCGTAGCCCCAGACGCGCTCGTGGATCAGCGAGCGTGACAGCACGCGCCGCGGGTTGAGCATGAACAGCTCGAGCAGCAGGAACTCCGTGCGCGTCAGCTCGATCCGGCGGTCGCCGCGTCGCGCCTCGTGCGCCGTCGCGTCTAGCGTGACGTCTGCGAAGCGAAGCTGGTCATGGTCGTCGGTGCCGAGCGTGCGGCGCAGCAGGGCCCGCAGGCGGGCGATCAGCTCGTCGAGGTCGAACGGCTTGACGAGGTAGTCGTCGGCGCCGGCCTCGAGACCCTCCACGCGGTCCGACACGGCGTCGCGCGCGGTGAGCATCAGCACCGGGACGCGGTCCCCGCCCTGGCGCAGCCGCCGGCACACCTCGAGGCCGTCGATGTCGGGCATCAGGACGTCGAGCACGACCACGTCGGCGCGGCCGTTGCCGACCGAGTCGAGCGCCTCGCGCCCGCCCGAGGCGAGCTCCACCTCGTAACCCTCCATGACCAGAGCGCGGCGGAGCGATTCACGCACCGCCCGCTCGTCATCGGCTACCAGGACTCGCACGCTCATGTATGCCCATAGAAGCTAGACGGGCCGCCCTATTGGATGCCCGGCGGCGCAGGCCGCCGCCGGGCATGCGACCAGCTCATCACGGGGCCGTAAGACCGTCCAGAGATCTTTGTAAGAAGTCGCGAAGAATCCCGGAGCTACTCCAGCTTGCCGCTGCCGGCAGCGCGGCTGAGCGCGTCGCCGCCGGGGCCGCGCAGCGCGACGGCGAACAGGACCGCGAGGAGCGCGCCCGCCAGCGGTCCGACGACGTAGACCCAGAAGCTCGTGAAGTCGCCGCGCACCAGGTCCGGCCCGAACGAGCGGGCGGGGTTCATGGACGCGCCGCTGATCGGGCTTGACCACAGTCCGGCGAGAGCGATGTAGCCGCCGACCGCCACCGCCGACAGCGCACCAACGTTCTGCGCGCCCGATGCCGTGCCGAGGATGGTGCTCACCAGCCCGGCCGTAAGCGCAAGCTCGATCAACATCGCCTGCCAATCGTGGATGCCGGCTCCCGGCACGGTCGCCCCGAGCTGCCCGACGTCGCCGAACACCGCGAACAGGAAGAGCACCGCCAGCGTGGCGCCCAGCAGCTGGGCGACGATGTAGCCGAGCGCGCGCTGCCAGGGGAAATCCGAGCGCAGCCCGAACGCGATCGTCACCACCGGGTTGAGGTGGGCGCCCGACACCGCGCCCATGAACAGGATGATCGCGAGCACGGTGAGCGCGGGAGCCACCACCGCGGCGGTCCGGCCGATCCCCCCGTGGCTCACCGCGTTCACCACTCCGCCGCCGGCCCCGGCCATCACGAGCATGAAGGTGCCGAGGATCTCGGAAAACAGCCGCCGCCACTCGAGCGCGGCGTCGTCGAACTGCTTCATCGCCGGGAATTCGAGGGCGAGCAGCGCGTGCCAGCGACTCGGAGGCTCGTCCGGAATGGCGGGCATGGTCGCCGACCGTACGGCGGGCGGAGGACGGATTCCTGACCCGGTCGGGCTGAGAGCCGGAGACAGGGTTCGAACCTGCGACCTGCGCTTTACAAGAGCGCTGCTCTACCAGCTGAGCTACTCCGGCCTGCGCCGCTCAGTGTAGGCGGGGCGGACTACGCCGCGGCGGTGGCTGCGTGCTCGATGTTGCCGTGGCCGTTGGAGGACACGGGAACGAACGGCGGCTCGGCCTCGCGGCTGCGGTTGAGGCGCTGCTCGAGGACGCCGAGCACCGCTCCGAACAGCGCGTGCCGCCAGGTGGCCTGCGCGAGCGCGCGGGTGCTGCCGCTGAGCTTGGGCAGGTCGCGCTTGGCCGGGTGGTGGTCCTCGGCGAGCCGCGCAAGGGGCCAGGTGCCGAAATTCTCGGCGAGCGCCGCCGTGAGCGCCCGGAGCACCGGTGGGCCGAACAGGAACGGCCGCAGCTGTGCGTAGAGCGCACCGAACGCCGCGCCGTTGCCGATGTGGATCGCCAGGCCGACCGCCTGCCACTCGGGACCGCGGGTGACGGCCTTGCCGAGCAGCTGCACGTCGTCGTAATCGACCCCGAACACGCGCTTGTCGAGAGGCTGCTGCGCGGCCCAGATGGCCGCGGCAAGCCCGCCGGCGATGGCTCCGTTGAGACTGCGGCTCGCTGCCATGTGCAGGGAGCCTAACGGGCCGGAGGACGGGTGTGTAACCAGTGCTGCCCCGGCGAGTAGTTCGAGCATGCCCTTCCGCGCGCCTGCCCCGCGCGAGCTGTCCGTCTATCACGAGCGCACCCGCACCCGCGGCGTGAACCCGTTCGTGTACTGGCCTGTCAGGCTCGTGCTGCAGCCACTGATGTTGATTTACTTCCGCGTGGCGCGGATCGGCCGCGACCACGTGCCGCGCAAGGGCGGCGTGATCCTTGCGCCGAACCACCGCAGCTTCCTCGATCCGTTCGTGCTCGGCATCTGCATTCGCCGCCCCGCCTACTTCATGGCCAAGCAGGAGCTGTTCACCCGGCGCTGGCAGGCGTGGGTGCTCAACTCCCTGGGCGCCTACCCGGTACGGCGCGGCGAGGCCGACGAGGAGGCGATGGAGACGTCCCGCCAGCTTGTCGAGCGCGGCGAGATGGTCCTGGTCTTCCCGGAGGGCACGCGCATCCGGAGGGGCTCGCTCGGCAAGCCCAAGCGCGGCGTCGGCCGCCTGGCGCTCGAGACGGGCGCGCCCGTGGTGCCGATCGCCGTGACCGGATCCGAGAACGCCCGTCGCGGCTGGAAGATCCGCCCGGCCAAGGTCAAGATCCGGCTCGGCCGGCCGCTCACCTTCCCGCGCATGGAGAACCCGTCGCCGCGCCTGGCGGCCGAGGTGACCGCGCGCATCTGGCCGTGTGTCGAGCTTCAGTGGGAGTGGCTCGGCGGGCTGCCGCCCCTGCGCAAGGCCGCGATCGTCGGCGCCGGCTCGATGGGCACCGCCCTCGCCACGCTGCTAGCGCGCGCGGGGATCGAGGTGCAGCTCGGCTGCCGCACGCAGCCGGCCGCCGAGCGGATCCAGCAGAACCGCGAGAACGAGCGCCTGCCCGGCGTCGAGCTGCCCGACGAGGTGAAGGTCTCGACCGTCGCCCAGATCGAGTTCGGCGGCGTCGACCTCGTCTGCTTCGCGGTTCCCTCGCGCGACCTGCCCGCCGCCGTGGCCCAGGTGGGGGCGCGCATCGGCCAGCGCAGCGCCGTGCTCGTTCTTTCCAAGGGGCTTGTGCCGCCGCTCGGGGTAACACCAACGCGCTACGTAGGCGAGCGGATCCACGCTCGTGCCGTCGGCGCGCTCGGCGGTCCCGCGCACGCGGCCGAGGCCGTCAGCCAAGGTGCGTCCGTGGTGCTCGCGTCGAGCGACGCGGACTTCCGTGCGCAGTTCTCGAAGATCCTGCGCGACGCGGGTCTCGACGTCGAGACGACCGACGACGTGACGGGCGCCGAGCTCGCCGCGTGCGCGAAGAACGCCGCCGCGCTGGCGGCCGCAGCCGCCGCGACCAGCGGGATGAACGCGGCGGGGGCCGCGGCCTCGCGCGTGTTCGCCGAGACCCACCGTCTCGCGCTCGTCGCGGGCGGGCGTACGGAGACCTTCGTCGGCCTGGCCGGCACAGGTGACCTCGTGGGCACCGTGCTCGCCGAACACAGCCGCAACCGCCGGGCGGGAGAGCTGCTCGGCCGCGGGGTGCCCGCGGACCAGATCGCGGCGATGATGGAGGAGACGCCGGAGAGCCTCGACGCGGTGCCGCTGCTCGCGCGCGCGTTCGACGAGGCGGGCCTGGAGGCCCCCGCGATGCACGAGCTCAGTGCTCTCATCGAGGGGCGTGTCGGGCCGGAGGAGTGGGTGGCGAGCGTGAGGGCTCGCAAGGCCGGGGGACGCTGGCGCGAACGCGCCACCGCCGGCTCGCGGGGGTAGTCTCCGTGCGTGGCCGAGTCGGACAAGGCAGCTCTCGACCGCGATTTCACGGAGCTGTACAGAGCCCATCTGCGCGACGTCTACAGCTACTCGTACTACCGGGTGGGCAACCACCACGACGCCGAGGACCTCACCGAGCAGACCTTCCTGCAGGCGTACCGGCACTTCGAGCGCGCGCAACGGGAGTCGAAGGGGCGGCCGCTGCGGCCGTGGCTGATCCGCATCGCGCACAACCTCGCGGCCAACTACTACCGCGACCGCTCACGCAAGCCGCAGACGCAGCTCGAGGACGCGGCGATCGTGTCCGAGCTACACAACACGGACGAGCTCGTGGAGCAGCGCGAGGAGCTGGAGGAAGTGCTTGCCGGGGTGGCGAATCTTCCGGACGATCGTCGTGAGGCCCTGATCATGCGCTTCGCACTCGACATGGACAACCGCGAGATCGCCCGCGCGCTCGGGCGCACCGAAGGCGCGACGAAGGTGTTGATACACCGTGCGATCAGGCAGCTGGAAGAGAACCTGAAGGCGGGGGAGAGGGCATGAACGACGTAGAGCGACTGCTGCGCTCGGCGCTCGTCCCGGTGGATCCGCCGGTGTCGCTGACGGACCGGCTCGAGCGGCGGCTCACCGAGCACGTCGATGCCGCGGTCGAGGAGCTGGCGGAGTGGGAGCCGGGCGCGCTGCGCGACCCGCGCAACTGGGGCCGCGCCGCTGCGGCGGCCGCCGTGCTCGCGACGGCCAGCGGGACGCTCGTGCTCGTGCGCGCGCGCCAGCAGCACAAGAAGCGCCAGGCCGGGGCGCTCAAGGCCCTCGAGCACAGCATCGAGGACGTCTCCTCGGACATCCGCAAGCGGCTGAAGCGCTAGCGGGCGGCCGCCGCCACGCGCTCGACCCCTCCGAGCACGCGCTGCACGTCGTCCTCGTCGTTGTAATGGACGACACCGGCGCGCACGGCGCCGTCGGGCTCGAGCCCCAGCAGCCGCGACAGCTCGAGCGCGTAGTAGTTGCCGTCCCACGCGGCCACCTGCTCACCCGACAGGGCGCGGGCCACCTCGTGCGGCGTGCGGCCCTCGACCGAGAACATGAGCGTCGGCACGCGGTCGCGCGCCGCGCCGTGGAGCGTCACGCCGCGGATCGAGCCGAGGCCGCCGAGCAACTCGGCGAACAGCGCCTCCTCGTGGGCGCGGATCGCGTCGAAGCCGGTCTCCTCGAGATAGCGGGCGGCGGCGGTGAGCCCTGCCAGCGCCTCGAAGGCCGGGGTGCCGGTCTCCCAGCGCTCGGGCACCGTGTCCGGCGCCGGGCGCAGCTTGTCGGGCTGGAGCTTGGCGAGCAGCTCGGGGCGCGCCCAGAGGATCGACTGGTGAGGGCCGAACCACTTGTAGGCGGAGCAGACGAGCGCGTCGCAGCCGAGCGCCGCGACGTCGAGCTTGCGGTGCGGGGCGGCGTGGACGGCGTCCACGTAGACGAGCGCGCCCGCGTCGTGGGCGGCCGCCACGATGCCACCGAGCTCGGGCACGCTGCCCACCGCGTTGCTGGCGGCGGTGACCGCGACCCAGCGCGTGCGCTCCGACAGGACGGCCTCGACCGCGGAGGCCGGCAGTTCGAGCGTCTCGGGGTCGGGCTCGGCGAAGCGCACGATCGCGCCCGCGCGCTCGGCGGCGATCAGCCACGGGCGTACGTTGCCGTCGTGGTCGAGCCGGGTGCAGACGAGCTCGTCGCCGGGCGCCAGCGAGCGCCCCACCGCGGCCGAGAACGACATCGTGAGCGTGGTCATGCTCGGGCCGAA
This sequence comes from Thermoleophilaceae bacterium, assembly GCA_036494715.1. Classification (GTDB taxonomy): domain Bacteria; phylum Actinomycetota; class Thermoleophilia; order Solirubrobacterales; family Thermoleophilaceae; genus JAICJR01. Next base: position 14,027 of record DASXNY010000122.1, on the reverse strand, counting down.
GACGACGCCGCGCGGGTCGCCCCCCACGAATGCGCCCGCCACCCCGCGCGCCTCTGCCACGAGAGCGTCCGTGCGCGCGGAGGCTTCGAACGAGCCGTGCGCGTTGGCCACAGCGCCGGAGCGCATGAACGCCCCCATCGCCTCGATCGCGGCGTCCACCGGCTGCGCGCCGGCCGGGGCGTCGAAGCGTGCCCAGCCGTCGGCCAGGCCGGGGAAGCGCTCGCGGTTCAACTGGTCGCGGCGAGCGTGGTCGGGTCCGGCTCGGGCGAGCTGGCCACCGCGCCGAGCACGGCGACGATGCCGAGCCCGAGGTGCAGGACGTCGTCGGCCGTGTTCACCGGCACGATGCTGAGGATCGACTGGCCGGCGCCGAGGACGAAGCCCCACACCGCGACGCCGATCAGGAACAGCCCTGCGGCGTAGCCGTAGATCCGCGCGCCGAGCCAGGATGACGCCGCCATCAGGCCCCAGACTCCCAGCAGGACGTGCAGGGTGTTGCTCCAGCCGTTGACCGCGAAGATCCCGAGCATGTCGTCGTGGACGGCCTCGTTGCTGGTGAAGGTGCCGTTGTAGAAGAAGCCGACGATCCCCAGGACCACGAGCACGACGCCCAGCAGGAGGGCGCATCTTTGGGCCGAGGACTGTTGTTGCACGTGGCTGCCTGATCCGGGAGGGTCGGTGTTGCGTATGCGGTTTCGTGGGCCACTCTAATCACGCATGCCCTTGAAGCAGACCAAGGACCTCACACGGCTCGCGGACGAGGAGCTGATGCATGTCGCCCAGGGCGGCGATCCGCGGGCGTTCGAGCTGCTGTACGACCGGCATGGAGGTGCCGCGTTCTCGCTCGCCTACCGCATGGTGGGCACGCGGGCCGTGGCCGAGGACATCGTGCAGGAGGCGTTCCTCTCGATCTGGCGCAGCAAGGTCCGCTACGAGCGGGAGCGCGGCAGCGTGCGCACCTGGGTGCTCGGGATCGTCCACCACCGGACGATCGACGCGCTCAGGCGCCACCTGGTGCACGAGCGGCGGCGCGCGAGCGCCGAGGGCATCGAGGAGCGGCAGGTGGCCCCCGAGCTGACGGACGTCGAGGCGGTGCGGCGCGAGGAGGCGCGCGAGGTGAGGGCGGCGCTGGCGACGCTTCCGGGAGAGCAGTCGCGCGTGATCGAGCTCGCCTACTACGGCGGCTTCACCCATACGCAGATCGCCGAGATGCTGGAAATGCCGGTGGGAACGGTAAAGGGGCGAATGCGCCTCGGCCTGGACAAGATGCGCAAGGAAATGACGGGAGCAGTCGCATGAACAGCAGGGGACATGAGCAGTACGAGGAGAACGTCGGGGCGTACCTGCTGGGTGCGCTGCCCGAGCTCGAGGCGGAGGTGTTCGAGAGACACCTCGAGGGCTGCGCGAGTTGCCGGCGGGAGCTGAACGAGCTGCGAGTGGCGTCCGAGGCGCTGCCGCGGGCGGTCGAGCCCGTGCTGCCGCCGCCGGAGCTCAAGGAGTCGCTGATGCGCACCGTGTGGGCGGAGGCGGCCGAGCTGGAGGAGACACGGCCGAAGCGGCGTTGGTCGCGCCCCTTTCTCGAACGGCTTCCACGGCTGACGCCCGGCTACGCGGCGCTGGCGGTCGCCTGCGTGCTCGGCATCGGCATCGCCGTCGGAATTGGCATCGAGAACATCGGCGGGAGCAGCGGCGAGACGGTCGCGGCGCTCGTCGACCACACCCGGGCGCCGTCCGGGGCGGCGAGCCTGCGCGTGCCCGGCGGCGCCGAGAAGGGCGCCCTGCTCACCGTGCAGGGCCTGCCCGACCCGGGCCCCGGCAAGGTCTACGAGGTCTGGGTCCAGCGCGACGGGACGATGCAGCCGGCGGGCTCGCTGTTCTCGGTGGGCTCGGGTGGAAGCGGCTCCGCGGGGATCCCCGGATCGCTAGAGGGCGTGCAGGCCGTGGCCGTCACCGCGGAGCGTGACGGCGGCGCGCTCAAGCCCACCCAGATGCCGGTTCTCACCGTGAAGCTCGCTTAAGAAAGGCCGAGCGTCCCACTATCGTCTCCGGCGTGGAGACCTGTTACCGGCACCCCGGGCGAGAGACGGGTGTCGCTTGTTCAAACTGCGGGCGCCCGATCTGCCCCGCGTGCATGACGCCGACCTCGGTCGGGATGCGCTGCCCCGAGTGCTCGCGCCAGCGCACGCGCGTGACGACCGCGCGCACCATGTACGCGCAGCCGACCGTCACCTACGCGCTGATCGCGATCAACGTCATCGTGTTCCTGGCCGAGCTCGTGAGCGGCGTGAGCCTGCTCGGCAACTCGTTCGGCGGCAGCAAGCTGATCCTCCACGGCGCCCTCTTCGGTCCCGCCGTGGCGGACGGCGACTACTGGCGCCTGATCACGGCCGGCTTTCTCCACTTCAACCTCTGGCACATCGCCTTCAACATGTACGCGCTGTACATCCTCGGCACGATGCTCGAGCCGGCGATCGGCCACTCCAAGTTCGCGCTGATCTACTTCGTGTCGCTGCTCGCCGGCTCGTTCGGCGCCCTGATCGTCACGCCTGACAGCCTCACCGTCGGCGCGTCGGGCGCGGTGTTCGGCCTCTTCGGTGCGGCGATCCTCGAGCTACGCTCGCGCGGCATCGACCCGATGCAGACCGGCCTGCCGCTCTGGCTCGGAATCAACCTGGTCTTCTCGTTCGCGTTCAATGGCATCTCGATCGGCGGCCACATCGGCGGGCTGATCGGCGGCGCGCTCGCCGGTGTCGCGATGGCGGAGCTCGACAAGCGCCGCGGCATTCCCGCGGCCGCGGGCCCTGTGATCGCGATCGTGGTGGGCGTGATTGCCGTGGTGGGCGCGATCGCGGTCGCGCACTCGAGCGCCTAGCGCGTCGCTCCGGCGCTGATGTCGACGTCGATCATGCGCTCGGGCGGCGCGTCGATCGCGTCGGGGTGGAGGATGTGCGCGAGCAGCTCCACGCCGTCCACGAGGCGCGGGCCGGGGCGCGAGAAGTAGGCGGCGGCGTCCACTGCGAACACCTGCCCGGCGCCGAGGCGGGCGATCTCGTCGCGGTGGCGCGTCACTTCGAGCGCGGCGCGCTCGACGTAGTAGCCGCATGGCATCGATACGACGACGTCGGGCTGGGTCGCCTCGAGTTCCGCCCAGGTGGCCTCGCGCGAGCGCTCGCCGGGGAAGCCGATCGCGTCCTCGCCGCCGGCCAGCTCGATCATCTGCGGCACCCAGTGGCCGCCGATGAAGGGCGGGTCGAGCCACTCGAGTGCGAGCACGCGCGGGCGCGGCTCGAGGCCGCGGACCGCGAGCTTGACGCGGTCGAGCCGCTCCGCCAGCTCCCGCACGAGCGCCACGCCCTCGTCCTTCGAGTCCGTGGCCTGGGCGAGCGTGCGCACGTCGCCGAGCACCTCGCCGATCGTGGACGGGTCCAGCGCGATCACCGTGGGCTGCGACGGCAGCCGCTCGGCCACGGCGCGCACGTCATCGAACGAGACGGCGCAGACCTCGCACAGCGCCTGCGTCACGATCAGGTCCGGCTCGAGCTCGGTAAGCAGGTCCTCGTCGAGCTCGTAGATCGCCTCGCCCTGCTGGGTGCGCTGGCGCACCGCCGCGTCGATCTCGGCCGGCGAAAGCTGCTCGGGAATCACGCTGCGCGTGAGATGAGGTGCGAGCTCGATGCCCTCCGGGTAGTCGCACTCGTGAGTGACGGCAACTACGCTGTCGCCCAGGCCGAGGGCGCAGAGCATCTCGGTGGCGGAGGGGACAAGGCTGGCGATCCGCATTGGGGTTAACCATGGCAGTTCTGACTGACGAAGAAGTAAAGGCAAGGCTCGCCGACGCGCCCGGTTGGGAGCAGAAGGGCGACGCCATCGAGAAGGTGTTCGAGTTCGACGACTTCTCGGGATCGGTGGGCTTCGTGGACCGCCTCACGCCTGTCGCGAACGAGCTGAACCACCATCCGGACCTCGCGATCTCGTGGAACAAGGTCACCGCCACGCTGTCGACCCATTCCGAGGGTGGTCTGACCGGCAACGACTTCACGCTCGCGCAGAAGCTCGACGAACTCGCCTGACACCTCTGCTACGGTGAAGCCGTTCGCCGAATGACTGACGACGAACCTCCTCGAAGTAGGCGCCGCCCCCGGCGCACCTCCCCTTGGCGGGTCCCTACGGGACCGGTCCGATGAACCTCGTCCTGCTGCTCATCGTCGTCCCGTTCCTGATCGCGCTGAACGGGTTCTTCGTCGCCGCGGAGTACGCGCTCGTGCGCTCGCGCGTCGACCGCCTCGAGCAGCTCGAGGCCGAGGGGCGCAAGCGAGCGTCGCTCGCCAGGCGCCAGATCGAGCGGATCGACGAATACATCGCCGCCTGCCAGGTGGGCATCACGCTGGCGTCGATCGGCATCGGCGCGGTCGGCGAGCCGGTGCTCGCCCACTATCTGGACAAGCCGCTCGGCAACGTGCTCGGCCACGGCGCGGCTGTCGCGGTCGCGGCGATCATCGCCTACCTCGTCATCTCGGCCTGCCACATCACCTTCGGCGAGCTGTCCCCCAAGATCTACACGGTCGCGAAGCCCGAGTCGGTCGCGATGCGCTCGGCGCGGCCGCTCCAGTTCGCGAGCATCGTCTTCAAGCCGGTGTCGATCGCGCTGTCCGCCGCGGCGCAGGCGCTCCTGCGGCCCTTCGGCATCCGCGCGGAGGGCCTCGGTGAGGAGACCACCACCTCCGAGGACCTCAAGTTCCTGATCGCCCGCAGCGCCTCCGGCGGCACGCTCGACCCGGGCGAGGCGGTGATGTTGCGCGGCGTCTTCCACCTGCACGAGCAGGAGGCGCGCAACGTGATGACGCCGATCCCCGCGGTCGTGACCGTCGATGTCTCCGAGACCGCCGAGACGGCGCTGCAGCGCTGCGTCCAGTCCGGGCACACGCGGCTCGTCGTCACAGAGGACGACAACACCGACCGCATCCGCGGCATCGTGCACAACAACTCGCTCGCCCGGCTGCTGATGACGCGCGGCCCCGAGGCCTCGATCGAGCCGGTGGTGAAGGACGCACCGATCGTCCCGGAGACCAGGCCGCTCGACGACCTGCTCGCCGACCTCCAGCGCGAGCGCACCTCGATGGCCATCGTGGTCGACGAGTACGGCCGCACCGCGGGCATCGTGACCATCGAGGACATCATCGAAGAGGTCGTGGGCGAGATCGCCGACGAGACCGATCCGGCGGGCGGGGCGGTGCGCCGGCTCGCCAACGGCGACTGGTATGTGCGCGGCCACGTGCCGATCAACGACCTCGTCGACTACGGCCTCGATCTGCCGACCGACTCGGAGGCCTACAACTCGCTCGGCGGGTACGTGTTCGGGCAGCTCGGGCGGCTTCCGAAGCGCGGCGACATGATCAACGCGAACGGATATTCCCTGCGTGTGGAGTCAGTTCGCGAGAATCGCATCGAGGCCGTTCGCATTCGCGATCACGAGCCCGCCCGGCGCGGCGCCGAGGCAGGCGGAGAGTCCGTCCGCGACGAGGATTAGCTTGACCCGGCAAGACGCTCTCCCTTCCGCCAGGAGGTCTTGCCGATGTGGTCAGTGAAGCTCACCGATTCCCAGCGGGACGCGCTGCGCTCCCTGATCAAGGCGCAGGGTGAAGTGGGCCCTTCACTCAGCGGCGCGCTCGAGGCGCTCGAGTACGCCCGCTGGGATGACCTGCCCGACGCGGAGCTGCCTTGGGACCGCGTGACCGAGCTCGCGAGCCTGCAGGGGATCGGCGAGGCGGACGTCGTCTGGGACCTCGCGGCCGGGCTACCGGCGCCGGCCAAGCGGCCGCAGCCGCGGCGCCGTCCGCCGGCGCGCAGACCCCCGCCGCCGCAGGCGCGGCGCAAGGCCGCTTAGCTCTTCGCCGGGGGGCGCTCCATGATTCGCGGGGAGGGCACGCGGAAGCCCACCTTCTCGTAGAGCGAATGCGCGTCCTCGGTGCCGAGCAGCCAGCGGACGTCCGAGTAGGGACCGTTCTCGACGGCCGCGCGCACGAGCTCGACCCCGAGGCCGCGCCCGCGGAAGTCCGGGTGCACGTAGACGTCTGCGAGATAGGCGAACGCCACGCCGTCAGTGACCACGCGGCAGAAGGCGGCCTGCCGGCCATCCTTGTAGATGCCGACCACGAGCTGCGCCTCCCGCAGCAGCCGCTCCATCGTCTCGCGGCTGCGCCCACGCGCCCAGTAGGAGTCCTCAGACAGGAAGCGCGCGACCTCGTCGAGGTCCACCCGCGAGCGCTCGGTGTCGAGCTCGAAGCCGCCTTCGAGCTGGCGGGTCACGCGGAGTAGTCGTAGAAGCCCGCGCCGCTCTTGCGGCCGAGCTTGCCCTCGTCCATGAGGGTGCGAACGGTCTGCGGGATCTCCACGCCGAGAGTCTCGCCGATCGCCGTGGAGACGTCGAGGCCCACGAAGTCGAGCAGCGCGAGCGGCCCCATCGGGTGGCCGGCACCCATCTTCATGCAGGAGTCGATCGCCTCGGGCTCGAGGCCGTCGCCCTCCTCGAGCAGTCGCACGGCGCCGAAGAGGTACGGGAAGAGCAGGCGGTTGACGACGAAGCCGGGTAGGTCGGGCACCTCCACGGGCTCCTTGCCGAGCGACTCGCAGAGCGCGCGGGCGCGCGCGCGCGTCTCGTCGCTCGCCTCGGGCGGGAAGGCGAGCTCGACGAGCTTCATCTTCGTCACGGGGTTGAAGACGTGGATGCCGGCAAAGCGCTCCGGGCGGCCGCTGGCCGCGCCGAGCTCGGTGACCGACAGCGAGGAGGTGGTGGACGCGATCAGCGCCTCCGGCGAAAGCAGCTCGCCGAGCTCGCCCAGGATTTGGCGCTTGACGTCCATGTCCTCGACCACGGCCTCGACGACGAGGGTGGCCTCGGCGAGCTCCGCGATGTCCGTGACAACGTCGACGTGGTCGCCCAGGCGCTCGCGCACGCGGTTGGCCGAATGCTCGCTACGCGCCCACAGGACGACGCCAGGATGCGAGTCGGCCGTCTGCGCCAAACCCGCAGCAATGGCCCCGCTCCCGACGATCCCCAGCCGTTCCGTGAGAGTTGATTGACTCACCAGTCAACTGAGTACCCTACATGTTGAGAGGCGGTTTTGACGCAGCCGTCCAGAGCGAGCCAGGAGGTGGATTCGCATGCCGATGGAGAACGGGCGCGAGGTGGTCATCGTCGAGGCTGTAAGGACGCCGATCGGGCGCGGCCACCCCGAAAAGGGCTACTACAAGGACACGCACCCGAACGCGCTCCTCGGCAAGTGCTACACCGAGGTGATCGAGCGGGCGGGCATCCCCGCGAGCGAGGTCGAGGACGTCGTCGCCGGCTGCGTGCAGCAGTACGGGGAGCAGATGTTCAACGTCGCGCGCAACGCCTGGCTGCAGGCCGGGCTGCCGGTCGAGACGCCGGCCACCACGGTCGACCGCCAGTGCGGTTCCGCCCAGCAGGCGGTGAACTTCGGCGCGGCCTTGATCGCCTCCGGCGTGCACGACACCGTGATCGGCTCGGGCGTCGAGCACATGGGCCACATCCCGATGGGCGTGGGCTTCAAGTGGGTCGACGACGTCGGCTCGCCCTGGCCCGAGGAGCTGATGGCGAAGTACGACCTCGTGCCCCAGGGCATCTCGGCCGAGATGATCGCCGACCAGTGGGAGATCCCCCGCTCGGAGCTCGACGAGATCGGCCTGCGCTCACACCAGCTCGCCCACCAGGCCACCGAGGAGGGGCGCTTCGAGCGCGAGATTATCCCGTTCGCGGTCAACGGCGATACCTACGTCAGCGATCAGGGGATTCGCCCGGACACCAACCTCGAGGCCCTCTCGCAGCTAAAGCCCGCCTTCAAGCCGGACGGCAAGATCACGGCGGGCAACTCGTCGCAGATCTCGGACGGTGCGGCCGCGGTGCTCCTGATGGAGCGCGGGAGGGCCGAGTCGCTCGGGCTCAAGCCGCGGGCCCGGATCCTCGACCAGACCACCGTCGGCGTCGACCCGGTGATCATGCTCACCGGCCCGATCCCCGCCACCAGGAAGCTGCTCGAGCGCAACGGGATGCAGATGTCGGACATCGACCTCGTCGAGATCAACGAGGCGTTCGCGTCCGTGGTCGCCGCTTGGCGCCGCGAGCTCGAGCCGGACATGGACCGGGTGAACGTCAACGGCGGCGCGATCGCGCTCGGGCATCCGCTCGGCTCGACCGGCGCGCGCCTGATCACGACGCTGCTGCACGAGCTCGAGCGCTCCGACAAGGAGGTCGGCCTCGTGACTATGTGCTGCGGCGGCGGTCTCGGCACCGGCACCCTGCTGCAGCGCGTCTGAGCGCCGTTTTCGGCGCTCGGAGGAACGGGTAGGGACGGAGACGTGTCTGTGCAGGCAGGCGGCACGCTTCTGGCCGACCGATACAGGGTGATCCGGCGCCTCGGCTCCGGCGGTGCCGCGACCGTTTTTCTCTGCGAGGACCAGCGTCTCGGCCGCAAGGTGGCGGTCAAGCGCATGCACGCGCACAGCCCGGAGGACATCCAGGCGCGCCTGCGCCGCGAGGCTCGGCTCGGCGCCTCGCTGAGCCACCCCAACCTCGTGTCCGTGTTCGACACACAGACCTACGAGGAGGGTGTCTTCATCGTCATGGAGTACGTCGACGGTGAGACGCTTGCCGACGCGCTCTCGCGCGGCCCGATCGACTCGGCGCGCACGGTCGAGATTCTGCGCGGAGTCGCCTCCGCGCTCGATCGCGTGCACGCCGAGGGGATCGTGCACCGCGACGTGAAGCCGGCCAACGTGCTGCTCGGCAAGGACGGCAGCGTGAAGCTCGCCGACCTCGGCGTGGGCCTGGCCACCGACAACACGCGCATCACGCAGAGCGGCCAGGTGCTCGGCACGCCCGCCTACATGAGCCCGGAGCAGATCGACGGCGCGCGGCCGACGCCGGCAGTCGACATCTACGCGCTCGGCGCGATGGCCTACGAGATGCTCGCGGGCGAGAAGGCGGTCAAGGGGAATAGCCCGCTCGAGGTCGCCCACCGCGTGACGAGCGATCCGGTGCCCGACCTGCGGCGCGTTTGGCGCGGCGCACCGCCTGCCGCCGCGGCGGCGATCAGGGAGGCGATGGCGCGCGACCCCGCCAAGCGGCCCGCCTCCGCCGGCGAGCTCGTGAACGAGCTGTCAGACGCGCTCACCCGGGACCCCACTCCGACTCCGACGCCCGCCACCACCCCGCTCGACCGGCTGGCGGCGCTCGGCCCGCCCGCGCGCCGGCGCCGGCGCGCGCCGAGCTGGATTCCCGTTCTTGCGCTGCTGCTCGTGGCGGGGGCGGCGGCGCTCGTGATCGTGCTGAATGGCGGCGGCTCGGGGTCGAGCTCGGGCCCGTCCAAGTCGGCGTCGAAGTCGAAGCCCAAGACGCACAAGTCCCAGCCCAAGGCAAAGACCACGCCGCAGCAGGCGACCCCACCCGCCGCCCCCGCGCCGGCACAGACCCAGCCGACCACTCCGGACCCATTGGCCCTCAACAATCAGGGCAAGTCGCTGATCGACTCCGGTCGTGCGGCCGACGCGATCCCCGTCCTTCAGCAGTCGCTCGCGGCCTTCCCGGCTGACCAGCGGTCGAGCATCAACTACGCGTACGCACTCTTCAACCTGGGCGACGCCTACCTGAAGACCGGCCAGCCTGAGAAGGCGATCCCGCTACTTCAGCAGCGGCTCCAATTCAACGATCAGCGCGACACCGTCGCAGCCGAATTGCGCGAGGCGATGCGCCAAGCGGGCTTGGGGCCCGGCCACGGGAACGGGAAAGGGAACGGGAATGGGCACGGCGGCGGCCGCAACCACCCCGGCCCCGGCCCCGGCTGACCGCGGATAGGATGCGACACCTGTGGATCTGACTCTCTCGCCTCAGGAGCAGGCGTTCCGCGACGAGCTGCGCGACTGGCTCGAGCAGAACAACCCCGGCCAGGAGCCGCCCGGTGAACAGGACATGTTCAAGTTCCGGCGCGAGTGGCAGCGGACGCTGCACGAGGCGGGCTATGCCGGTCTGTCCTGGCCGAAGGAGTACGGCGGCAGGGGCGCGACGCTGATCGAGCAGGCGATCTTCAACGAGGAGATGGCGCGCCAGAAGGCGCCCGGTCTCGCCAACGTGCTCGGCCTCGTAATGGGCGGCCCGGTGGTGATCGCCCACGGCACCCCGGAACAGAAGCAGCGCTTCCTCACCCCGATCCTGTCGGCCGAGGAGATCTGGTGCCAGGGCTTCTCGGAGCCCGACTCCGGCTCCGACCTCGCCTCGCTGAAGACGAAGGCGGTGAAGTCGAACGGCGGCTGGAAGATCACCGGCCAGAAGGTGTGGACCACCTACGCGCACGAGGCCAAGTGGTGCATGCTCGTCGCGCGCACGGACCCCGACGCGCCCAAGCACAAGGGCCTCACCTACTTCCTGATGGACATGGAGCAGGAGGCGATCCAGGTGCGGCCGCTGGTGCAGATCACCGGCGAGTCGGAGTTCAACGAGATCTTCATGGAGGAGGCCTACGTTCCCGACGAGAACGTCGTCGGCGAGCCCGGCCAGGGCTGGAACGTGGCCATCACTACGCTGATGAACGAGCGCGCCGGGCTGGCCTTCGGTTCGGCCGTGGCGGTGAAGCTCGCGATCGGCGACCTGATGGAGCTGATCCGCGAGCGCGGCCTGGACGAGGATCCGGTGATCCGCCAGCGGGTCGGCCAGCTCTACATCGAGGCCGAGACGCTGCGGCTCAACGCCTACCGCGGGCTCACGAGCCAGATGAAGCACGGCATCCCGGGGCCCGAAGGCTCGCTGCCCAAGTGGCAGTGGTCGGATATCAACCAGGCGCTCACCGAGCTGGCGATGGACGTGCGCGGGCCGGAGGCGCCGGTGGTCGACGAGAAGTGGACCTACCGCTTCCTGCGCGCGCGTGCCAATTCGATCGAGGGCGGTACCACCGAGATCCTCAAGAACATCATCGCCGAGCGCGTGCTCGGCCTGCCAAGGATGAGGTAGCCGGACTTTGAACTTCGACTTCACCGACGACCAGCAGGCGATCAAGCGGACAGCCAACGAGTTCCTCGCGAGCCGCTACAAGCCCGAGAAGCGGCGCGAGCTGGCCGAGGCCGGCAGCTACGACGACGGCCTCTGGAGCGAGATCTCCGAGCTCGGCTGGCCGGGCATCTTCATCGGCGAGGAGCACGGCGGCCAGGGCCTCGGCACGATCGAGCTGGTGATCCTCCAGGAGGAGCTGGGCTTCGCGCTCGCGCCCACGCCGTTCTTCTCAAACGCTGCCGCCGGCTTCCTGATCGAGCAGGCGGGTAGCGACGAGCAGAAGGAGCGGCTCTTGCCGGGCATCGCCTCGGGCGACGCGCGCGGCACCGTCGGGATCGTGTCGAATGGCGAGGCGCCGCTCGTGCCGGACGCCGACTCGGCGGCGGTGATCGTGCTCGTGGACGGCGACTCGGCGACCGTAGTCGAGGCGGACAGCGCGGAGCTCGAGACGCGCGACACGATGGACTCGACGCGCCGCTTCTCGACCGTGCGCGCCAACGGGGACGGCGAGCAGCTCGGCGGCGACGTGCGGGGCGGGCTCGACCGGGCCGAGATCGCTCTGGCCGCGGAGCTCGTGGGCGTCGCCCAGTGGGCGATGGACGCGGCGGTGGCCTACGCGAAGGACCGCAAGCAGTTCGACCGCCCGATCGGCTCGTACCAGGCCGTCGCGCACCGCTGCGCGCAGATGATGCTCGAGGTGGAGGGCTCGCGCTCGGCGGTCTATTACGCGGGCTGGACCGCGGAGAACGAGCCGGAGACGACCGCGCTCGCAGCGTCGATGGCCAAGGCCTACGCGGCCGACGCCGGCTGGCGCGTGACCGCCTCGTCGCTGCAGGTGCACGGCGGCATCGGCTTCACCTGGGAGCACGACCTCCACTTCTTCCTCAAGCGCGCACGCACCGACGGGTACCTGCTCGGCAGCGCGCGCTCGCACCGTGACCGCGTGGCCGAGCTGGCGGGCATCTCGCGCGCCGCGGCCACTGCCTAAAGATCGCGCCCCGCTCCTTGCCGGGCGACTGGCGCAGCGCTTACCATCCCGCGCGGATCCGGCAGGACTCGCCGGGAGAGAGAGGAGCCAGATGGACGACTTCGTGCTGAGCCGTCGGCGGTTTCTGACTGCCGCGGGGAGCTTTGCAGCGACGACGGTGTTCGCCCCGCAGGTGTTCGCGAACGGCCTGACCAGTGCCAAGAAGGCGCCGCTGCTCAGCGGCGGCTCGTTCCCGGACGGTGTGATCTCGGGCGATCCCACGACTCACGGGATGACGCTGTGGACGCGCCTTGCGGGCGTGGGCGGCTCGGGGGCGGTCGAGCTCGAGGTGGCCAAGGACGCGCACTTCAAGCACACGGTCGCGCGCACCCATGTGGCCACGAACAAGTCGCTCAACCACGCCGTGAAGGCGCGCATCGGCGGGCTCAAGCCGCACGAGCGCTACTTCTACCGCTTCTCGACGAAGAACCATCACAGCCCGGTCGGCCGCTTCCAGACGGCGCTCCCGGCGGACTCGCACGAGACCGTGAAGTTCGCGTACTGGTCCTGCCAGGACTACACGCACGGCTTCTACAACGCGTACGAGCTGATGGCCACGGAGGACGTCGACTTCGTGATCGGGCTCGGCGACTACATCTACGACGAGGCCTACCACTCGATCGCCGACGGCACCGGCGTGCGCGACGACACCATCGGTCCTGCTCCCCAGCCCAACACCACGACGAGCTTCCACAACCAGGCGATCACGCTCGACGAATACCGGCAGAAGTACGAGCTCTACCGAAGCGACGCCGCCCTGCGCAAGGTGCACCAGCTGTTCCCGTACGTCACGACGTGGGACGACCACGAGGTGCAGGACAACTACGCGGGCCACCCGTCCGACGGCGGCCTGCCGCCGCAGAACCAGTACAGCGTCGCGCGCAAGAACGCGGCCTACCGCGCCTTCTTCGAGAGCATGCCGCTGTACGACATCAAGGGCGGCCCGGGCGAGCGCATCTTCCGCACGCTGCCGTTCGGTCGGAACGTCGAGCTGTTCATGCTCGACGAGCGCCAGTACCGCGACAACCAGCCCTGCGACGACGCCAGCGCGCCGCCCTGCACGGAGCTGCCGAACAAGCGCGCCTTCCTCGGTGCCAAGCAGATGAAGTTCCTGAAGCAGCGACTGAAGTCCTCGAAGGCCGCCTGGAAGATCATCGGAAACGAGGTGATGATCATGGACACGAAGGTGGGGCCGAACACCTACTACGGCTACGACAGCTGGCAGGGCTACCCGACCGAGCGCGAGGAGCTGACGCAGTTCATCCACTCGCAGAAGATCGACGACGTGATCTTCATCACCGGCGACATCCACACGTTCGTCACCGGCGACGTGAAGACCAATGGCGGCACCGGCGATCCGGCCGGCCTGGAGTTCGTGGGTGGCTCGATCACCTCGGCCGGTCTGGGCGAGAGCACGATCGACCTCGGCGGCGGCCAGACGCTGCCCGGCAACGACCAGAACCCCAACACGTCGCCCGCGGTGATCAACGCGCTGCGCGGCTTCAACCCCTGGGTCGATCAGGCCGACTTCGACCACCATGGCTACGGCGTCGTGAAGGCGTCGAAGACGAGCCTCGACGTGAGGCTGCGCCGCATGAAGACGATCAAGCAGCACTCGAAGGAGAAGCTGCCCGACTTCCACTACGTGGTGAAGCGCGGGCAGAAATCGATCTTGGGGAAGGCGTCCTGAGCCGGGTTTGAGTTTCGCCCGCCCTGGAACCCTAACGACCAGACAATTTAGGTCCAGGGTCCAGGGGGGACGATGGAAGCTTCGACACGCACGGGCACTGTCGCGCGCCCGCGTACAAGATCTGCCGAGCCGGGCGCCGTGGGCGGCAGCCGGGCAAACGAGCTGCTCGGACGCCTCGAGAGGATCGACATCTGGTCGCTCCCGTTCATGTTCATCGGGATCCTCGGCCTCGGCTTCCTCTTCACCTTCTA
>DASXNY010000121.1:0-1660 GCA_036494715.1 Thermoleophilaceae bacterium | reverse complement strand
GGATCGACTGTCGCTTTTGTTCTGACGCAGGCCTGTACTGCCTCTTCCGCCTTTGCCCATGCGCCGCCGGCTATGCCACCCAGGAGGGCGGCGCCGTAGGCGGCTCCTTCGTCGACGGCGACTCGTTCGAGTGGGAGCTCCAGGACGGAGGCCATGATGCGCATCCAGAGGTCGCTCTTCGCGCCGCCGCCGCTCACGCGGCCGACGCGCGGGTGGCCGCCGAGGGATGCCACCAGGTCGAGCGCGTCGCGCATCCCGAAGGCCACGCCCTCGAGCACCGAGCGGGCGAGCGCCCCGCGGTCATGGCGGACGGTGAGCCCGGCGAAGGCGCCGCGGGCGCCGGGGTCGAAGTGGGGGGTGCGCTCGCCGGTGAGGTACGGCAGGAAGGTGAGGCCCTCGGCGCCCGGCCCCCACTTCTCGGCCTCGGCGTCGAGACCGCCGAACGCGACGTCGCCCGTGACGTCTCGCAGCCAGCGGAGCGAGCCCGCCGCGGAGAGGATGACCCCCATACCGAACCAGGCGCCGGGTAGCGCGTGACAGGAGGCCTGCACACGCCCCTCGGGCTCGGCCGCGTAGGCGGGCAGCCCGGCGAGCACCACGCCCGAGGTGCCGAGCACCACCGACACGGGCCCCGGTCGGTCGACACCAACGCCGAGTGCGCCCGCGCCCTGGTCGCCCGCGCCGGCCGCCACCGGCACGCCGCCCGGCGTCGTCCCGCTGACCACCCCCGACTCCTCCGCGGGCGGCAGCCACGCCGGATCGACCTCGAGCGCGTCGAGGACGGTGTCGCTCCAGCGCCGCTTCCCCACGTCGAACCAGAGCGTGCCCGAGGCGTCGGTGACGTCGGTGGCGTGCTCGCCACAGAGCCGCAGCCGCACGTAGTCCTTCGGCAGCAGCACGTGCGCGATGCGCGCGTACAGCTCGGGCTCGTGGTGCGCCATCCACAGGAGCTTCGGCGCGGTGAAGCCGGTCAGCGAGCGATTGCCGGTGACACGCACCAGCGCCTCGAGGCCGCCCAGGCGCTCCTCGATCTCGCGCGCCTCGGCCGCCGTGCGCTGGTCGTTCCACAGGAGCGCCGGCCGCAGCACCTCGTCCGCCGAGTCGAGCGCCACGAGCCCGTGCATCTGGCCGCTCAGCCCGATGCCGCCGAGGCCGTCGCCCCCGGCCGCGGCGCTCAGCGCCGACAGCACCCGCTCCGACCCGCGCCACCACAGCTCCGGGTCCTGCTCGGCCCAGCCCGGCCGCGGCGTGTCGAACGGATAGCCCTCCTCCGCGCTCGCCACCACGCGGCCGTCGTCAGTATCGAGAGCCAGCCCCTTGACCGATGTTGTGCCGACGTCGAGGCCGGCGACGATCACCGCGCGGCGCCGAGCGCGTCGTAGACCAGCTCGTAGGCGCGCACGGCGTTCTTCTGCTGCTGAGCCTCGCGCAGAGCGGCCTCGTCGATGCGGCCGGCGGTGTCGTCGATGAAGCGCCACTGCAGCACCGAGCGCTTGACCGCCGCCACCTGGTCCTCGGTGTAGGGGTAGAGGTCGAAGCCGAGCCGGCGGTCGTCACCGTCGCGGCCGTAGCCGGCGCGGCGCAGCTCGAGGGCGAGCTCGAGCGTCTCCATGAACGCCGTGGCGCCGACCATGTTGTCGTCGTCGAACGTGCCCCAGCC
>DASXNY010000120.1:0-20268 GCA_036494715.1 Thermoleophilaceae bacterium | reverse complement strand
CAGCAGTAGAGCAGGAAGATGATCAGGAACGAGACGAGCGTCGGCTCGTCCCAGACCCACCAGTGGCCCCACGACGCCTTGGCCCAGATCGCTCCCGTGATCAGCACGCCGACGGCGAGCACGATCGACAGGTGGATGGCCACGTATGAGCGCATGTCCCAGCTGCGGTCGCCCGAGCGCAGGTACTTGATCGCCATCAAGCCGCCGGCGATGAAGCCGAATAGCGTGACGATCGCGAGCGGCACGTGGATATAGAAGATCTTCTGGATGAAGCCCTGATCGGCGTCGAGCGGGGCGTAGAAGAAGACGAGTCCGAATGCCGTGCCGAGCGTTGCGGCGGAGGCGATGGAGAGGGTCCTTAGTCCCTTGCCGTACAAGGGTCAGTCCTCCAGAAGGAAGTCGAAAACCGCGATCGAGACCAGCAAGAAGACCATATCGTAGAGACCCAGGAGCCCAACCCATTTGCCCAGCTCGTGAGGCGCCTGCGAGCCCATGAACAGCGGCTCGGTGGCCTCAGCGCCGGCGATCGCCACGGGCACGAGCAGCGGCAGCAGGAGCAGGGGGACGATCAGGTCGCGCGCGCGCGTCTCGACCGCGAGCGCCGACACCAGCGCGCCGACGGCAGCCAGGCCGACGTCCGCCAGCACGAGCAGGAGGATCAGCGTGGGCAGCGGCTTGAACAGATCCGGCTCGAGCAGCAACAGGCCAAACGCCGGCACGGCCACCAGCTCGAGCAGCACCAGGTAGAGGAACAGCGCACTCGCCTTGGCGATGAACACGGCGGTGCGGTCGATCGGCGCGAGCAGCAGGCCGTCGATGCCGCCCTGCTCGCGCTCGGTGACGAACAGCCGGTTGACCGCGAGCACGGTGGCGAGGATCAGCGTCACCCACAGGACGCCGGCGGCGAGGTCGCCCTCGAGCGCGTTGCGCTGCAGCCCGAAGTGGAAAAGCACGAAGACCGTGACGCTGAAGAGCGCCATCGCCGGCACCGACTCCTTCGTGCGCAGCTCGATCTGGAGGTCCTTGCGCAGGATGGCCCAGGCGGCGCTGATCATTGGAACAGGAGCCTCCGCAACTCGGCGGCGTCGGGGCTGCCGAGATGGACCTGCCTGCCGGCGCGCAGGCCGAGCGCGGCGTCGCACTCGGCGGCGCCCGCGGCGAGGTCGTGAGAGACCAGCACGCGCGTGCGCCCGGACGGCTTGCCGATCAGCGGGTCGAGTAGCTCGCGCGCCGCCGGGTCGAGACCGGAGTAGGGCTCGTCGAGCAGGAGCAGCGCCGGGTCGTGCAACAGGGCGCGCGCGGCGGACAGCCGCTGCACCATGCCGCGCGAGAGCTCGCGCACCGGGTCGCGTGCGCGACGCTCCATGCCCACCCCTTTGATCAGCTCGTCCACGCGCGACTCCTCGACGCGGTGCAGGCGCGCGTGGAAGACGAGGTTCTCGCGCCCGCTCAGCTCGCGGTAGAGCAGCGGGTCGTGGCCGACGTAGCCGACGCGCCCGCGCACCTTCCAGGCCTCGCCCGGCAGGTCGGCGCCGAGCACGCGCACCTGACCGCCGTGCGGGCGCAGCAGCGTGGCGAGCACCCGCAGGAGCGTCGACTTGCCCGCGCCGTTGGGGCCGAACAGGCCGAGCGTCTGACCCTCCCGGAGCGCGAATGAGACGCCGCTGAGCGCAGCCCGCTCGCCGTAGCGCCGCTCGAGACCTTCGACCTCGACCAGCGGCGCAGCGCCCGCCGGCTCACCCACGCTCGAGCGTCTCGGCCGCGTGCTTGAGCGTGGGCTCCACCACGGGCCAGGACTGGCGGACCGCCTTAGGCGAGCCCGGGAAGTTGACGATCAGCGTCCGCCCGCGGACGCCGGACACGCCGCGTGTGAGGATGCCGAGCGGGGTGTGTGTCCGCGACTCGACGCGAATCGCCTCGGCGAAGCCCGGCGCCTCGCGGTCGATCACGTCGAGCGTGGCCTCGGGCGTCACGTCGTCGTGGGTGAGACCGGTGCCGCCGGTGGTGAAGATGAAGCGCACCTGCTCGTTGTCCGCCAGCCGCTTGAGGGCGGTCGCGATCTCCTCGCGATCGTCCGTGACCGAGTCGTAGACGGTCTCGAGACCCGCCTCCTCGCAGAAGCCGACGAGCGCGTTGCCGGACTCGTCGTCCTCGCGCCGCGTCCTCGAGCTCGAAATCGTGAGCACCGCCGCTCGCATCGAGCGCTCAGCCTACGTGGATTTGCGGGTCCAATACAGCTCGGTGAGGTACGGGATCGCGACGATCTCCGACTTCGGGACCTGCTCCGCCACCCGCTCGAGCAGCGCCTCGCGCTCGTGCTCGGGGAGCGCCGCGACGTAGCTGCGCGAGGCGAACACGTCCACCGCGTCGGCGCGCGGGAGCTCCTGGGTGTGGCGGTAGGTCTCGACCCTCAGCGGCCCGAACGGGCTGTTCGCGGTGTCGAACGGCTTGCGCCAGTCGCCGCTCAGGTGGCTCGGCGTATCGGCGCGCGCCGACTCGATCAGCTCGCGGATCATCGCCATCCACTCCACGCTCTCGTCGCGCACGTTCCAGATCGCCGCGAGGCCGCCGCCCGGGCGCAGCACGCGCGCGATCTCGCGCACCGCCTCGCCGGCGTTGAACCAGTGGAACGCCTGCGCGACTGTCACCAGGTCGATCGTCGCATCCTGCACCGGGATGCGCTCCGCGGTGCCCTCCATCACCGTCGCCTCGGGGAGCCGCTGCTGCAGCATCTGGCGCATCGCGAACAAGGGCTCGACCGCCGTTACCCGCCCGCCCGCCGCGATCAGCGCACGCGTGAGCTTGCCGGTGCCCGCCGCGAGGTCGAGCACGTCGCTGTCGGGGCCGAGGCCGAGCTCGTGCAGGTAGTCGATCGCCTCGGGCGGATAGCCGGGCCGCGCCCGCTCGTAGACCTCGGCGGAGTCGCCCCAGGCCTTGGAGGCTGTCTCGTGAACGCTCACTCGCGCCGCCAGTCGTGGCGCCCGCCGGTCTTCTCGAGCAGCGTGAGCTCGGCGATCTCGACGCCGCGCTCGATGCCCTTGACCATGTCGTAGACCGTCAGCGCCGCCACCGAGCAGGCGGTGAGCGCCTCCATCTCGACGCCGGTCTGGGCGCTCGTGCGCACCTCGGACTGGATCGTCACGACGCCCGCGGCCGCGTCCACGTCGATCGTCACGTCCATGAACGACAGCGGCAGCGGGTGGCAGAGCGGGATCAGCTCGGGGGTGCGCTTGGACGCCTGGATGCCGGCGATGCGGGCGGTCGAGACCACGTCGCCTTTGGGCGCGTTGCCGGCCGCCACCGCCGCGGCCGTCTCGGACTTCATCCGCACCACGCAGCGCGCGACGGCGCGCCTGTCCGTGACGGGCTTTTCGCCCACGTCGACCATGCGGGCGTTGCCCTCGTCGTCGAGATGGGAGAGCTGCTCGGCTATACGGCGGCTTCGTTGGCCGAGCGCTGAGCCGCCGCGATCAGGTCCCGGACGGCCCGCTCGTCGCCCTGGCGCAGCAGCTCGACCGGGTCGGGTTCACCGTTGACGATCGACTCGAAGAAGACCTTGCGGTCCTGGTAGGTGGGCAGCGAGCCCTTCGCCCAGCCGCGGACCTCGTTGAGCAGCTCGGCGAGCCGCGCGTAGGGCGCGCCGTACTCCTCGGCGATCTGCGCCTTGATGCGCTTGGCGAGCGCGGGGCTCGCACCGGCCGTGGAGATCGCGATCGCCAGCGGGCCGGTGCGGAAGATCGCCGGCAGGATGAAGTTGCAGAGCGGCGGCACGTCGACCACGTTGACGAGCATCGCGCGGCGCTCGGCGTCCTCGTAGACGCGGATGTTCACGTCGGTGTTGCTCGTGGCCGCGATCACCATGAAGGTGCCCTCGAGGTCCTCCGGGCCCGCGTACTCGCGCTGCTCCCAGGTGATCGAGCCGTCCGCGGCGAGGTCCTGAAGAGCATCGATCGCGTCGGGCGCGATCAGCGTGACGTCGCCGTCGCAGGCGAGCAGGCCCTCCACCTTCTCGAGCCCGACATCACCGCCGCCGACGACGAGGCAGCGGCGGCCTGACAGCCGCAGGCAGGCGATGTAGAACGGCGTGTCGAGCATCCCCTGCACGCACGACTGGTCGCAGATGCCCCGGCGAAGCTGGCAGACGCATTCTTTGCCTTCGTAGGCCGCGGCGGGCATGGGTGGGAGTGTAGGTCAAGGTCCGCAGTCCGCAGTCCGCAGTCCGCAGGGCTTTCTACTTGCGTCCGCTCAGCATTTTTGCGCCCAGCTTTGCCAGCGGCAGGGCTCCTGCACGAAGCGCCGCCCATTTATCCGAATCTCTGCCATACAGGAGCTTTGCTGCGGCCTGCATCGATTTGGCGAGGGAGGCGTCGTAGGGGTGCCACCAGAAGTCGCGGGTGCGCGATGGCTCCCAGACCATCTGCTTGACATTGACGCACTCGTAGAAGCCGAACTTGGAGTGCGCGCGGCCGAGCCCGGAGTGCTTGGCGCCGCCCCACGCGCACTGGCAGGCGCCGTGCGAGTACATGTGGTCGTTGATCCAGACCATGCCGGTCTCGAGGCGGCGGCCGATGCGCGCGGCGCGCTCGCGGTCGAGCGACCAGATCGACGCGCCGAGGCCGAACTCCGAGTCGTTGGCGAGCGCGACGGCCTCCTCCTCGGAGTCCACCGTGACGATCGGCACGACCGGGCCGAAGATCTCCTCGCGCATGATGCGCATCTCGTGCGTGACGCCCGTGAGGACCGCGGGCGCATAGAAGCGACCGCTCTTGCCGGGCATCTCGGTGGGACCGCCGCAGTGCAGCGTGGCGCCGTTCGCTACGGCGTCGTCCACCAGCTCGACTACGAGCTCGTACTGCTCGGTCGACACCATCGGCCCGACCTCGGTGTCGAACGCGAGCGGGTCCCCGACCCGCAGCGCCTTCGCCCCCTCCACCACCCCGGCGGTGAAGCGCTCCGCTACGTCGCGCATTACATAGACGCGCTCGATCCCGGAGCAGGTCTGCCCCGCGTTGGCGAAGCCGCCCCACAGGCAGCCGGAGATCGCGTTGGCCAGGTTGGCGTCGCTCAGCACGAGCTGCGGGTCCTTGCCGCCCAGCTCGAGAACGCAGCCCTTGAGCCGCTCGGCGCACGCGGTGCCGACGCCGCGGCCCACCTCCACCGAGCCGGTGAAGAAGATCTTGGCCGCGCTCGACTGCACCAGCGCGCCGCCCACCGCGCCGCCGCCGTGCACGGTCCGCACGAGGCCCTCCGGCACACCCGCACGCTCGAAGATCGTCTGGATACGTTCGCCGATCAGCGGGGTGAGCGAGGCGGGCTTGAGCACCACGCCGTTGCCGCACATCAGCGCGATCGCTACCTCGCCGAAGGGGATCGACCAGGGGTAGTTCCAGGGCGCGATCACGCCGACGACACCGAGCGGTTCGTATGAAAACCAGGCCTTCTTCTGCTTGAAGAAGAGCTGCGGCTGCTTGATGCCCTCGTCGCGCAGGATGTTCTCGCCGTTGTCGGCGATCCAGTGGAGCGCGTCGATCGTGGGCAGGAGCTCCATCACGTAGGCCTCGTTGATGGGCTTGCCCTGCTCGCGGCTCAGCAGCGTCGCGATGTCATCGAGCTCGTCGATAATCGCCTGCGCCGCGCGGCGCATGTAGCGAGCGCGGTCGGGCAGCGAGAGCTGCGCCCAGAAGGGCTGCACGCTGGCGACGTCGTCGACGATCGCCTGCACCTCGTCCGGCGCGACGGTGGGGACGGCGCCGATGCGCTCGCCCGTCGTCGGGCTGAACGACTCGAGCTGCTCGCGGGTGGCGGTGCTGCCTTCCACCCCGAGGATTGTGCCGAGCCGGCTCAGGCGGCGCGGCGCTCGGCCCGGAGGGGCAGCCGGGTGTAGGCCAGGATGTGGCCGTCCTCCATCGTCTTCACGGTGTGGCCGAGCCGCTCGAGCAGGCGCAGCATCGGCGGGTTGCGGTCGAGCATCTCGGCCCGCAGGTGGGTGGCGCCGTGCGCGGCGGCCAGCGACGAGATCGCCTCGATCAGCGCCGTGCCGACGCCGCGGCCCTGGTGTTCGTCGTCGACGACGATGCCGAGCTCGGCCACGCCGGTGTCCACCAGCGCGATGTCGGCGATGCCGATCACCTCCTCCACGCCGGCGAGCGGCGCGGTGGCGGCCACGACGATACGCTCGCGCGGGTTGTAGAAGGTGAAGTGGTTGACGCTGCGCTCGTCGATGTCGGGCATCGCCATGAAGAAGCGCTTGAGCCGCGCCTCCCGCGACAGGCGCTCGAGGAACGCGCGCACGCGCGGCGCGTCGCTGGGACGGGTGAGCCGCAGCCCGATCCGCAGGCCACTGTCCAGCTCGTGGATCGTGGCCAGCATCGCCCCTGGGTCGAGCAGCTCTTGACGAAGTCTTCTACGCACCGGTCGAGGGTGGCATACGCCTGCCGCTTAGTCCAGGGTTCTGCACCAGATGGTGCGACCGACCGGTTAACGCCCGCGGGCGCGCCGGATCTTCTCGAGCCGCTCTTTCAGCGCGGGCTCCTCGCCGTGCTCGGTGAGCTCGACGAAGGTCTCGCCGGCCGCCTCGGGCGACATCAGCTCCTGCGGAGATACCCCCGCTGGGCGACTGTGGGGCGAGTCGTAGCCGTCGCCGCGGCCTAGCGCCTTGGCGCCGGGGTAGGAGGCGCTGCGCAGGTAGCCCGGCGGCTCGGGCGCGCCGTTCTCCGCAATCCACTCGCCGGCCGCCCTGAGCGCGCGCTTGGCCGTGTCCGACTTGGGCGCGAGCGCAAGATAGATCGCAGCCTGCGCGAGGTTGAAGGCGCACTCGGGCATGCCCACGTAGTCGACGGCGTGCGCCGCGGCCACGGCCACCTGGAGTGCGCGCGGGTCCGCATTGCCGACGTCCTCGCTCGCGAAGATCACCATGCGCCGCGCGATGAAGCGCGGATCCTCGCCGCCCTCGAGCATCTCGACGAGATAGAGCATCGACGCATCGGGGTCCGAGCCGCGAGTGGCCTTGATCCAGGCCGAGATCGTGTCGTAGTGGCGGTCGCCCCCCTTGTCGTAGAGGAGCGCCTTGCGCTGCAGCGCGTCCTCGGCGTGGCGGATGGTGACGGTGTCGCCGCCCGCGGTCTCGCACGCCACCTCGAGCGCGGCGAGCGCGGTGCGGGCGTCGCCGCCGGCTCGCGCGGCGAGGAACTCGAGCGCCTCGTCGGACACCTGCGGCGCGTCCGGCAGGCCGCGCTCGTCGGTGAGCGCGCGCCGCAGCAGCGCGAGCACGTGAGCGTCCTCGAGCTGGCGGAATTCGTAGACGGTGCAGCGCGAGAGCAGCGCCGAGTTGACCTCGAAGTAGGGGTTCTCGGTGGTGGCGCCGACGAGCGCTATCAGCCCCTCCTCCACCGCCGGCAGCAGCGCGTCCTGCTGCGCCTTGTTGAAGCGGTGGATCTCGTCCAGGAAGAAGATCGTTCCCTCGCCGCTCGTGCGGCGGCGATGCTCGGCGCGCTCGAGCACGTCGCGCACCTCCTGGCGACCGGCGTTGACGGCCGACGCCTCCTCGAACGCCGAGCGCGAGTTCAACGCGAGCAGCCGCGCGAGCGTCGTCTTGCCGGCGCCGGGCGGCCCGTACAGCACCATCGAGTGCGGGCGCCCCTCCTCGAGCGCGATGCGCAGCGCCGAGCCCTCGCCGAGGAGGTGCTCCTGCCCGATGAACTCGGCGAGCGCCGCGGGCCGCATGCGCACAGCGAGCGGCTGATCGCCCGGCGGCACCGACGTGCGGCCTCGCGGTCTCTCCTCGGTCTCGAAAAGGCGCTCCACACCCAGAGTCTGGCAGCCGCTTCGGCGGGGTTCCAGCCCTCCATATACTCAGCCGTCGTGCCGGATTCCGCCCACCTGGAGCGACGTACCACCGAGCTGCTCCAGCGGCTGATCCGCTTCAACACGGTCAATCCGCCCGGCAACGAGCAGGCGCTGCAGGAATGGCTGCGCGAGCTGCTCGAGGACGCCGGCTTCGAATGCGCGCTGCTCGCCGCGGTGGAGGGCCGTCCCAACCTGGTCGCGCGGCTGCGCGGGCGCTCGGACGGGCCGGTGCTGTCGCTGTCGGGCCACGTCGACACCGTCCTCGCAAACGCGTCCGAGTGGAGCACCGACCCCTGGTCGGGCGAGCTGCGTGACGGCTGCGTGTGGGGTCGCGGCGCGCTCGACATGAAGAGCCAGGTGGCGGCCGAGCTGGCCGCAGCGCTGGCGCTCACCGACGGGGGCTGGCGACCCGAGTCGGGCGACCTGCTGCTCGTGTTCGTGGCCGACGAGGAGGCGGGCTCGCTGCAGGGCGCCAAGTGGCTGTGCGCGAACCACCCTGACAAGGTGCGCTGCGACTTCAGCGTCAACGAGGGCGCCGGCGAGGTGTTCGAGTTCGACGGCCGGCGCTACTACAGCGTCTGCGTGGCGGAGAAGGGCGTGTTCCGCTTCAAGCTCTCCACGCTCGGACGCGCGGGACACGCCTCGGTGCCCCGCATCGGCGACAACGCGCTGCTCAAGCTCGGCCCGCTCCTGACCGCGCTCGCCGAAGCGCCGATGCCGCTCCAGCTGAGCCCCGAGCCGGAGGCGTTCCTGCGCGGCCTCGGGGTGCTGAACGGCGGCGCCCCCGGGCCCGCGCTCGAGGCGGTGGCGGAGAAGGATTCGCGCCTCGCGGTGCTGGTCGAGCCGATGCTCGGGATAACACTGTCACCGACGATGGCCAGCGCCTCCGAGAAAATCAACGTGATCCCATCCCGCGCGGAGCTGCAGGTGGACTGCCGCGTGCCGCCCGGCCTCGGCGAGGACGCTGCGCGCGAGCGCATCCGCGACGCGCTCGGCAGCGCGGACGGCTACGAGATCAGCTTCTTCGAAGACGAGCAGGTGATCGGCAACCGCTCCTCGATCGACACGCCGCTCATGGACCGCATCCGCGCGTTCGTGGAGCGCGAGGATCCCGGCGCGGTGGTGGTGCCGACGGTGCTGCCCGGCTTCACCGACTCGCGCTGGTGGCGCGAGGCCTTCCCCGACTGCGTCGCCTACGGCTTCTTCCCGCAGCAGCGGATGGACATGTTCGAGTCCGCGCCGCTCGTGCACGGCGCCGACGAGCGCATCCCAGTCGAGGATCTCGGCCTGGCGGCGCGCTTCTACGCCGAGCTCGCGCAGGAGGTGCTCGGATGAGCGACACGGAGAAGCTCCGGCTCGGCGGCATGGCGCTGCGCAACGGCCTGCTCGTGCACGGCCCGACACACTGGGCGGCGGCGATCCGCTCGAAGGACGGCAAGATCAAGGTGGCGTCGGGCCGCAAGCCGCAGCTCGGCGGGCGCGCGTTCGACCGCGTGCCGGGGGTGCGCGGGGTGTCAAAGCTCGCGGAGGCGTTCGCGATCATCCCCGCGGTGAAGCGGCGGCTGCCGGAGGCCGGGCTGCCGATGGAGGACGTCAAGGCGATCGGCGGCATGGTGGCGGCGGCCGCTGTGTCGCAGGCGATCCGGCGCGGCGGCGAGCGCACGCTCGCGCGCGAGGCCGCGGTGTCCGTGCTCGGCCTGGCCCCGGCGCTGCTCGTCTTGCGCGGCGGCGACATCGCCGCCTACCACGGCGTCGAGCACAAGGCGATCGGCGCCTACGAACAGGGCGGCGACGCCGCGGGCGCGACCAAGGAGCACGACCGCTGCGGCTCGAATCTGGTGGCCCCGCTGATCGCCACCTCGGCGCTCGGCAACGTGGCCGCGCGCCGGGCCGGGATGCGCGGCTCGGCGGCCGATGCCGTGGGAGCGCTCGGCGGGATGGCGGTGGCGGCCGAGATCTTCGCGTGGTCCGAGCGCCACTCCGAAACCAAGCTCGCCAAGGCGCTCAAGCGCCCCGGCTACGAGATCCAGCGCCTGGTGGGCACGCGCGAGCCGACCTCCGAGCAGCTCGACGTCGGCCGCGCCGCGCTCGACGAGATCCTGCGCGTCGAGGCCTAGCTGGGAGCCCAGCCGGGCGCGCGGATCCACACCGACCAAGGCTCCACGCTCTCGATCTTAAGGACACTGCCGATCCACGGGTCCTCGGCGAAGCGCGCGTGCACCTCGGCCTCGCTGTCGAGCTCCACGACCAGCACCACGTGCCGGCCATCGACATCGCCGATCGGGCCGCCAAGCACGATCACGCCCTCCTCGCTCAGGCGGTCGATGAAGGCGACATGCGCATCCCAGCCGGGCTGATCGCGGCGACCCCGCGACGGATCCCACTCGGGGCCGCGCGCCTGTCTGACCAGGTAGTAGTCGGCCACGCCGACAGGGTACGGCCCATACCATTGGCCGATGGCAACGCCGGCTGTCCGCAAGCGGCTGGACCCAGCCGTCTTCCGCCTGCCCGTCGAGCGGATACGCGAGGGTTACTACTCGGACGCGTACTTCAACTTCTCGCGCGAGCTGCTCGAGGCCGAGGACCGGCGCCCGGACGTGACGATGCAGGTGTTCCAGAAGAAGGCATCGGTGCTGGGCGGGATCGACGAGGCGATCGCGGTGCTGAAGGAGTGCTCCGGTCGCCACACCGCCGACGGTGGCTGGGAGGGCGGCTGGGACGACCTGATCGTGCGCGCGCTCCACGAGGGCGACGAGATCTCGCCGCTCGAGACCGTGATGACGATCGAGGGCGACTACTCGCTGTTCGCCCATCTCGAGACCGTCTACCTGGGCTGCCTGGCGCGCCGCACGCTCGTGATGAAGAACGTGCACGAGGTCGTGGAGGCCGCGCGCGGCAAGCAGATCCTCTTCTTCCCCGCCCGCCACGACCACTGGCTCGTGCAGACCGGCGACGGCTGGGCGGCCCACGTTGCCGGCGCGATCGGCGTCTCGACGGACGCCCAAGCATCGTGGTGGGGCGGCACCGGCATCGGCACAGTTCCGCATGCACTAATCGCTGCATATGGCGGGAGCACCGTTGACGCGGCGAAGGCCTTCGCCAATCGTTATGCGAGGGACATGAACGTGACCGTGCTGGTGGACTTCGAGAACGACTCGGTGAGGACCAGCCTCGAGGTGGCCGAGGCGCTCGGCGACGACCTTTGGGGCGTGCGGCTCGACACCTCGGAGCGGCTGGTGGACCAGTCGCTCTGGCACGAGATGGGTGACTTCATCCCAACCGGGGTGAACGAGGTGCTCGTGCGGCGCGTGCGCGAGGCGCTCGACGCCGCCGGGCACGAGCGCGTGAGGATCGTCGTCTCCGGTGGTTTCGACGCGGAGCGCATCCGCCGCTTCGAGTCGCAGGACGTGCCCGTCGACGCCTACGGCGTCGGCTCCTCGCTCCTCCAAGGACAGAACGATTTCACGGCTGACATCGTGCTCGTGAACGGGCGAGAATGCTCCAAGGTGGGCCGCCGTCATAGGCCGAACACCCGATTGGAGGTCGTCGAGTAATGGTTTGGTACACAGCGGCCGATTACAGGTCCGAATGACGCTGCTTCTCGGAACCTTCATGTCCGGCTTCGAGAACTGGGCGCTCACCTGGCTGCCGATCATCTTCATGGGCCTGATCGTGGTCCTGATCGGCGCCACGCTGCGCTACATGCCGCGGACCAAGCCGCAGCGAATTACGCCGGAGTCCTCGCAGGCGATCAGGTGGGACGACGTGGCGGGCGCCGAGGAGGCGAAGGAGGAGCTGCGCGAGGTCGTCGAGTTTCTGCGCGACCCCAAGCGCTTCCGCCGGCTGGGCGCAAAGGTGCCGCGCGGCATCCTGCTGCACGGGCCGCCGGGCACGGGCAAGACGCTGCTCGCCAAGGCCGTAGCCAACGAGTCGAAGGCCAAGTTCTTCGCGCAGTCGGCGTCCTCGTTCGTCGAGATGTTCGCCGGCCTCGGCGCGGCGCGCATCCGCCGCCTCTTCCGCGAAGCCCGCAAGGCGCGCCCGGCGATCGTGTTCATCGACGAGCTCGACGCCGTCGGCGCCACGCGCGGCCACGACATCTCGGGCGAGAAGGACCAGACGCTCAACCAGCTGCTGGTGGAAATGGACGGCTTCGAGGGCTCGGACGAGGTCGTCGTGATCGCCGCCTCCAACCTGCTCGAGAAGCTCGACCCGGCGCTGCTGCGGCCCGGCCGCTTCGACCGCCAGATCTTTGTCCCGCCGCCCGACCTCACCGGCCGCATCGAGATCCTCAAGGTGCACTCCCGCAACAAGCCGCTGAAGAACGTCGACCTCGAGCTGGTCGCGCGCCAGACCAGCGGCCTCACCGGCGCCGACCTGGCCAACATCTGCAACGAGGCCGCGATCTTCGCCGGCCGCCACCACCGCGACGTCGTGCTCATGGACGACTACGAGGCGGCGCTCGAGCGCGTGGTGGCGGGCATGCAGTCGCGCCGCGTGATCAACGACCACGAGAAGAAGGTCGTCGCCTACCACGAGGCGGGCCACGCCCTCTGCTCGGAGCTCCTTCCCTCGGTGGAGAAGGTGCACAAGATCTCGATCATCCCCCGCGGGAGGGCGCTCGGCTACACGCTCAACCTGCCGGAGGAGGACCGCTACCTGAAGTCGAAAGACGAGCTGCTCGACCACCTGGTGGTCCTACTGGGCGGCCGCGTGTCCGAGCACGTGGTGTTCGGCGCGATCACCACCGGCGCCTCGGACGACCTCAAGCGCGTGTACGAGATCAGCCGCGCGATGGTGGCCGAGTACGGCATGGGGACCGAGCTGATGTCCCGCCGCCTGCCGCTGGACGACTACTCGGTCTCCGACGCAACGCGCCGGATGCTCGACGACGAGCAGCAGCACCTCACCGACCTGGCGTACCGCCGCGCCCAGGCGACGATCCTGGAGCATCGCGAGCTGCTCGACGCCTTCGCGCAGACGCTGCTCGAGAAGGAAGTGCTGGAGCGCGCCGACATCGAGCGCATCGTGGCCCGCTACCGCACCGGACTGGCGCAGGCCGAGATCGCGGCGAATGCGTCGAACGGATCGAGCGCCGCGGCACAGGTCGCCGCCGCCGAGCGCCACGAGCCCGAGGCGCCCAAGCCGCACCGCTACGAGCCGCCCGACTCGGCTAAGTAGACTCCGCGCCCGTGTTCGGGCGGATTGACCACATCGGCGTGGCCGTGGACGACCTCGACGGCGCCGTGGAGCTGTACAGCGAGGGCTTCGGCATGCGCGAACAGCACCG
The DNA here is from genome assembly GCA_036494715.1 of Thermoleophilaceae bacterium. GTDB lineage: Bacteria > Actinomycetota > Thermoleophilia > Solirubrobacterales > Thermoleophilaceae > JAICJR01. The sequence continues at coordinate 7,136 of DASXNY010000120.1, read as the reverse complement.
CGAGACGATCGAGGCCTTCGGCGTCGAGGCAGTGCTGCTCGAGGTCGGCGAGGGTCACGTGGAGTTGCTCAGGCCGCTCAGCGGCGACAGCGGGGTTGGCAAGTTCCTCGAACGCAACGGTCCCGGGCTGCACCACGTGGCCTACCAGACCTCCGACATCGACTCCGCGCTCGAGCAGGTGAAGGCGGCGGGGCTCGACCTCATCGACCAGGAGCCGCGCAGAGGCATCCGCGGCAGCCGCGTCGCGTTCCTGCACCCCAAGTCCACCGGCGGGGTGCTCACCGAACTCGTGGAGCCCGTTCACTGATGGCAGACGAAACACCCAAGGCATCGCGCGTAGACATCGGCTTCTCGGGCGGGCAGGTGCTGTCCGTGCGGATGCAGGAATCCGCCTATGAGGAGCTTCGCAAGGCGCTCGACAGTGCCGGCGCCGCCGGTGGCTGGCACGCGTTGAAGACCGAGGACTCGGAGCTGTCGCTCCACCTCGCGCAGGTCGTGTACGTGCGGCTCGACACCGAGAAGCACAGGGTCGGGTTCTAGACCCGCCCGGGCGATGCTCGGGGCCGTCGACCTCGCCGTGCTGCGCGCATTCAGGACGCGCGGCCACACGCGTGCGCTCGAGCGCGGCGCCGGGCTCCTGTCTCTGCTCGGCGAGCACGGAGCGCTCTGGCTTGGGATCTGCGCGGCGGGAGGCCTCGTCAGCCGAGACAACCGCGGCCCCTACGCCCGCGCGGCGAAGACCGTGCTGGGCACCTACGCACTCAACCAGGCGATCAAGTTCGTGGTGCGCCGGCCGCGGCCGCGGATGGAAGACCTGCCGCCGCTCGCCGGCACGGTGTCGAGCCTCTCCTACCCCTCGGCACACACGGCCACCTCCTTGGCCGGGGCGCGGATGCTCGCCGGGCTGCTCCCCGGCGCGCCGCTCTACACGCTGGCCACTCTGACCGCGCTCTCGCGCCTCTACCTCGGCGTGCACTATCCGTCCGACATCGTGGCCGGCGCGGCTCTCGGCTCGGCCGTCGCGGAGCTCGCCTCATGAGGATCGGGATCGTGGGCATGCCGAACGCCGGCAAGTCGTCGCTCTTCAACGCGCTGACCAAGGCCGGCGCCGAGGCCGCCAACTACCCGTTTACGACGGTCGAGCCGAACGTGGCGGTAGTGCCCGTACGCGACGAGCGCCTCGACGCCGTGGCCGCGACACTCGGCTCGCACCCGATCACCTACGAGACAATCGCCTTCCACGACATCGCGGGACTCGTGCGCGGCGCGCACGAGGGTGAGGGACTCGGCAACCAGTTCCTCGCCAACATCCGCGAGACCGACGCGATCGTGCACGTCGTGCGCGCCCACGAGGACCCGAACGTCGTGCACCCGGAGGGCCGCGTCGATCCGAGCGCCGACATCGACACGATCGAGACCGAGCTGCTGTACGCCGACCTCGAGCAGGCCGAGCGCCGGCTCGAGCGCGTGTCGCGTCAGGCCAAGTCGGGCGAGCGCGTGGCCGTGGCCGAGAACGCGTGGCTCGGTCAGGTGATCGAGGCGCTGAAGGAGGGCAAGCCGGCGCGCACGGTGCCGCCGCCGGCCGACGCCCCCGGGGTGATGCGGCAGCTCCAGCCGCTCACGGCGAAGCCCGTCCTCTACCTGGCCAACGTCGGCGAGGGCGAGACGGAGGTGCCGGCACAGGTGGCCGCGTACGCCGAGCGCGCCGGGGCTCGCGCGGTGGCGGTGAGCGCGCGCATCGAGGCCGAGCTGTCCGAGCTCGATGACGAGGAGTCCGGCGCGATGCGCGAGGAGCTCGGCGTGCCCGAGTCGAGCCTCCAGCTGGTGGTGCGCGAGGCGTTCGCGCTACTCGACCTGATCCAGTTCTTCACGGCGGGTGAGGACAAGGAGGCGCGCGCCCACGCGATCGAGCGGGGAACCACCGCCTGGGGCGCGGCCGGCGAGATCCACACCGACATCCAGCGCGGCTTTGTGCGCGCCGAGGTGGTGCCCTGGAACGAGCTCGTGGACGCGGGCGGCTACGCCGGCGCGCGGGAACGAGGAACGCTGAGGCTCGAAGGGCGGGACTACGAGATGCGGGACGGCGACATCATCACCGTCAAGTTCACGCCCTAGCGGACCTGCATCGGCGGCCCGGTCAGTGGGCCGACCGTGATCCGGAACAGCCCGCTGCCGCGCACGGGGACGTTGTAGTAGCCGTGCTTGGTCAGGCGGGTGTGGCCGACGCGGTGCCAGCGGCCGTCGCGGCCCTTCTCCTGGACGAGCGCGAGCGCGTGCCCGTGCGCCGGCCAGAGGCTGCCGTAGAGGCGCGCCGGCTTGCCCGGGTGGAAGGCCTTCGGGAAGAGGTGCACCTGCTTGCCCGAGAACATGCTCGCGCTGCCCGCCTGCACGCCGCCGCCGGGCGTGCCGGGGGTGGTTGGTGTCGTCGGCGTGCTCGTCGGGGGCTTGCCCGGCTTCTGCTTCGTGCTGAAGCGGCTGAACGAGGCCCAGGTGTCGTCGAGGCCGAGCTCGTTGCGGAGCGTGACGCCGCGGACGCGCGTGGTCCCACGACTGCCCACGACCCCCGCCCACACGATGCGCGGCGACACGCCGCGCTGGAGCACCTTGATGCCGCGCAGCTTGCCGTGCACGAGCGAGCCGAGCCGGCGCTGCAGCCGCGCCGTCGTGGTCGAGATGGTCCAGCGGTGCTTCGGCGAGATGTTGTCGTAGGGGTCGCTCACGCCGGTGAGGTACGGCTCGGGCTTGGCGCCGTAGAAGACGTTCTGCACGTCCTCCGTATGACCGCCGGAGGTTGAGAAGAAGTAGGTCGCGGCGACCTGGCCCTGGTAGCGCAGAACCTGGTCGGCGGTCGCGCTGACCGCCGCATTCGAGCTCGCTACCTCGGCGTCCGCGCCCTTGTAGACCTGCGAGCGCGTGTCGGGGTACTGGTCGAACACCGGGCCGCCGGCGTCGGTGGCGAGAGCGTAGCTGCGCGCGGCCACCGCCTGCGCCTGGAGCGCCGCGGGCGCCCACGAGGTCGGCATCTCACCGGGCACGACGCCCTGCACGTAGTCGTCGAGGCTCACCACGTTCACCACCGCCAGGCCGCTGAACGGGCTCGGCCGGAACTCGAGCGCGCCGTGGTAGTGGCCGCCGTTCACGCCGTTCATCGCGCGACCGCCTAAGCGCAACGGCACGGTCGAGCTCGTGATGTCGAGCGGCGTGTCGAAGTGGCCGAGCTGCTTGCCCTTCGGGTCGAACAGGATCTCGCCGCTCAGCCCGTTGAGCTTCACCTTGTAGGTCTTCGAGGGATTGAGCTTGTGGCCGCCGCCGTCGGTGGCGCCGGAGAAGGTGGCCGTGCGGCTGCCGGTCTCGAGCAGCACGCGCACGTCGGCGCTGCCCGCCTTCGAGAGGTTGGTGCCCTGGTAGTAGTGGGCCAGGATCTGCTGGTAGCTGTAGCCATGCTGGGCGTAGCCGTAGGCGCCGTACTGGCTCATCCCGATGCCGTGGCCGAAACCGGCGCCGCGGATGATCTGGCGCACGGCGGCGCCCGCGGCCTGGGGCAGCGCGAGCAGCGCGATCAGCGTGAATGGGAGGGCTAGGCGGCGCATGGAGGGTGCGTCAAGGAACGTAGTCGGCACCTGGTCGAACAAGTCGCAACGTACAGAGTCGCGCTCCCGGCAGACGATTCTCGTGCGTTAGTAGAGTCAAATTCCTCGTGGCTTCACGCAAAGCATCGGACGTCTTCGTCGAATGTCTGGAGGCCGAGGGCGTCGAGCACGTGTTCGGCATTCCGGGCGAAGAGACGCTCGACCTGAACGAATCGCTCGCCGATTCCTCGATCGACTTCGTACCTGTTCGACACGAGCAGGGCGGCGCCTACATCGCCGACGTCTACGGCCGCCTCACCGGCCGGGCCGGCGTCTGCCTAGGCACGCTCGGACCGGGCGCAATGAACCTCACCACCGCCGTTGCGGACGCGTTTCTCGACCGCGCGCCACTGGTCGCGCTCACCGGCCAGGGCGATCTCGAGCGCATGCACAAGGAATCGCACCAGTACATCGACGTGCCACGGGTCTTCGCCCCAATTACGAAGTGGAACGCGCGCCTGTCGGACCCGGCGATCATCCCCGAGGTCGTACGCAAGGCGTTCAAGGTCGCGGAGTCGGAGAAGCCCGGCGCCACCCACATCGAGCTGCCCGAAGACGTGATGGCCGCGCAGGTGGACGCCGAGCCGCTGCCGCGACGCAAGCCGGTTCAGCCCGAGCCGAGCGCGCGCGAGCTGCTCAAGGCCGCCGACATCATCCGCGGCGCGCTCAACCCGGTGGCGCTGGCGGGCAACGGCGTGATCCGCGCGGGTGCGGCGCCCGCGCTGCGCGAGTTCGTGCGCGCGACGGGCATCCCAGCCGCCGAGACCTTCATGGGCAAGGGCCTGCTCACCCCCGACGATCCGCACGGGCTCGGCGCGGTGGGGCTCCAGTCGGGCGACTACTCGATGGCCGGCTTCGATGAGGCCGACGTCGTGATCGCGATGGGCTACGACCTGGTCGAGCACTCGCCCGAGCACTGGAACCCGAAGCGCGACAAGAAGATCATCTGCATCGACTCGCTGGCCGCCGAGATCGACGAGTACTTCGTGCCCGAGGTCGAGCTGATCGGCGACATCTACCACATCCTCGCCAGGCTGGCCGAGGAGTGCCGGCACGTGCCGCACTCCGGTGGGTCGCAGCGCCTGCGCGACGTGGTGCGCGGCCGCTTCGAGGCCGCCAAGGACGACCACCAGTTCCCGATGCAGCCGCCGCGCGCGCTCTATGAGATCCGCAAGGCGCTCGGTCGTAACGACATCCTGGTCTCGGACGTCGGCCTGCACAAGCTGTGGATCGGGCGCATGTTCCCCGCCTACGAGCCCAACACGGTGCTGATCGCCAACGGGCTCGCCGGCATGGGCTTCGCGATCCCGGCGGCGATCGCGGCCAAGCTCGTCCACCCCGACCGCAAGGTCGTTGCCGTGAACGGCGACGGCGGTTTCCTGATGAACTCGCAGGAGCTCGAGACCGCGGTGCGCCTCAAGACGCCGTTCGTATCGGTGATCTGGGAGAACCGCCAGTACGGCTCGATCGTCTGGAAGCAGGACAAGAAGTTCGGCCGCCACTTCGGCGTCGACTTCACCAACCCCGACTTCGTGCGCATGGCCGAGTCCTTCGGGATGCCGGCCTGGCGCTGCGAGTCGGTCGAAGACTTTCCGCAACGGCTCGAGCAGGCGCTCGGCGTGGACCTTCCATCGCTGATCGTGCTGCCGATCGACTACTCGATCGACGTTGCGATTTCTGAGGAACTCGGTACTGAAACGGTGGCCACATGAGCATTGCAACGCAAGAGCAGACGGTTGTAGACCACGTCGAGAAGCACCTTTACATCGGCGGCAAGTGGATCGACGCGACGGAGGCGGCGACGCTGCCGGTGATCGACCCGGCGACGGGCGAGGCGCTCTGCGAGGTCGCGGACGCGACGCCCGCGGACGCGATGCGCGCGCTCGACGCGGCGGCGGACACGCAGGCCGAATGGGCCGCGGTGCCGGCGATCGAGCGCGGCGAGATCCTGCGCCGCGCCTTCGAGAAGCTGGTCGAGCGCGCCGACGAGCTCGCCCTGCTGATGACGCTCGAGATGGGCAAGCCGGTGGCCGAGTCGAAGGCGGAGATCGCGTACGCCTCGGAGTTCTTCCGCTGGTTCGCGGGCGAGGCGACGCGCATCCACGGCCAGTACAACGTGTCCGGCAACGGCGTCGGGCGCGTGCTGACGCTGAAGCAGCCGGTCGGCCCGAGCCTGATGATCACGCCCTGGAACTTCCCGATGGCGATGGGCACGCGCAAGATCGGCCCGGCCATCGCCGCGGGCTGCACGATGGTGATGAAGCCGGCGAGCCAGACGCCGCTGTCGATGCTCGCCCTCGCGCAGATCCTCGAGGAGTCGGGGCTGCCCGGCGGCGTGCTCAACGTCGTGACGAGCTCCTCGTCCGGCAAGACGATGGAGCCGCTGATCCGCGACCCGCGCACGCGCAAGCTGTCGTTCACGGGCTCGACCGAGGTCGGGCGCATGCTGCTCGAGCAGGCCGCCGAGCAGATCCTCAAGGTGTCGATGGAGCTGGGCGGCAACGCTCCCTTCCTCGTCTTCGAGGACGCGGACCTCGACGCGGCGGTGGAGGGCGCGCTGCTCGCCAAGATGCGCAACATCGGCGAGGCCTGCACGGCCGCCAACCGCTTCCACGTGGCCGAGCCCGTGGCGGCGGAGTTCGCCGAGAAGCTCGCCGACCGGATGGGCTCGCTCAAGGTCGGCCGCGGCACCGAGGAAGACGTGAAGGTCGGCCCGCTGATCAACGAGGACGCGGTCGACAAGGTCGAGGAGCTCGTCGCGGACGCGCGCACGAAGGGCGCGACCGTGATCGTCGGCGGCAGCCCCCTCGACGGCCCGGGCTACTTCTACGAGCCCACGGTGCTCGGCGACGTGTCGCCCGATGCGCGCGTGCTGTCCGAGGAGATCTTCGGCCCGGTTGCGCCGGTGACCTCGTTCGAGTCCGAGGAGGATGCGATCCAGGCAGCCAACAACACCGAGTACGGCCTCGTCGCGTACGTGTTCACGAGCAACTTCAAGCGCGCGATCCGCGTAATCGAGGGGCTCGAGACCGGCATGGTCGGACTCAACCAGGGCATGGTCTCCAACGCGGCCGCGCCGTTTGGCGGCGTGAAGGCCTCCGGCGTTGGGCGCGAGGGCGGCTTCGAGGGCATCGAGGAGTACCTCGAGACGAAGTACGTCGCCGTCAACATGGACTGACGGGGCTCGGCCCCGCCACCTGCCACCCGCTCCCCGCCACCCCTACTCGTGCGGTCGGGCCATCGCGGCGAGATCCAGCGCCTTGTCGAGCGTCTCATCGTCGACGCCCTTCTCGCGCGCGACCTCGCGGATCGTGCGCTGGGAGGCGACGGCCTCCTGGACGATCTCGGTGCCCTTGTCGTAGCCGATGTAGGGGTTGAGTGCGGTGGCGATCGCCGGGGTCGACTCGCCGTGCCGGCGGAGCATCTCGTCGTTGGGCTCGATGCCCGCGACGCACTTGTCGGCGAGCAGTGTCGAGGCGCTCGTGAGCAGGGCGATCGACTGCAGCA
>DASXNY010000119.1:0-6738 GCA_036494715.1 Thermoleophilaceae bacterium | reverse complement strand
CCACGGCCGGGACGGCGAACCAGAGCGACGTCTGCGGCGCGTCGGCGGCGTCCCGCCTGAGCGCGACCTCGAGGGGGCCCTCGAGCGCCGCGATCACGACCAGGACGTCGAGTCCGTACCTGCGGGCGAGCGGCCAGATTCTGCTCACCGGCTGAACGTACCCCAGCCGCGGAGGCCGCGCGTCCTACCTCAGTAGGACACGAAATCGTCCCCTGGTACCAGCGCGATCGGGGCTTTCCGACGACGACCCCGCGCAGCCGCGAACTTAGCGTCGCTGCCATGGACTCCACCACCACAGGAGGGCTCATGGAAGCCTCGCCCAACAAGCCGTTCGGGCCCGCGCGCATCGCGGCGTTCGTGCTCATCGCGATCGCCATCTCGGCGCTCGCCTACATCCACTTCGCAGCCGATCACCAGCGCGTGTCGGTGCCCGCCGGGGCGCACGCCGGCGAGCTGACGCTGAAGCACTGCACCTACGCCACCGAGCGTGGCAACTACGCCGCCGACTGCGGCACGCTGGTCGTGCGCGAGAACCGCCACGACCCGCACTCCCGGCTGATCGCCCTGCCGGTCACCCGCATCCGGGCGCACTCGGCGCATCCGGGCGCGCCGATCTTCCGGCTCGACGGCGGCCCCGGCATCACCAACATGAAGTTTGCGAACGCCAGCCGCTTCGCCGGGAACCACGACGTCGTGCTGGTGGGCTACCGCGGCATCGACGGCTCATCGAAGCTCGCCTGCCCCGAGGTCAGCTCGGCGCTCGGGCACTCGGGCGATTTCCTGGGACAGAAGTCCCTCGCGTCGTACTCACACGCGTTCAGCTCCTGCGCGAAGCGGCTGCGCGCGAGCGGCATCGACCTCGCCGGCTACTCGCTCCCCGAGCGGGTGGACGACCTCGAGGCCGCACGCCACGCGCTCGGCTACGGACGCATCGATCTGCTGAGCGAGAGCGCCGGCACACGCACGGCGATGATCTACAGCTGGCGCCACCCAAGCAGCATCGAGCGCTCGGTGATGATCGGCGTCAACCCGCCCGGGCACTTCGTGTTCAACTCGAAGACGATCGACCGGCAGATCGGCCAGTTCTCCACGCTCTGCGCGCGGGACGCGAAGTGCCACGAGCGCACCGCCGACCTCGCCGCGACCGTCAAGGACCAGGCCGCGCACATTCCCAGTCGCTGGGGCTTCCTCCCGATCAAGAAGGGCAACGTCCGCATCGCCACGTTCTTCGGGCTGACGGACTCGACCTCCGCGGCGGGACCGATCGCCGCCCCGGTGACCTTCAACTCGTGGATCGCCGCGTCGAAGGGCGACGCGAGCGGGCTCTGGATGCAGTCGCTGCTCGCCGACCTCGTCTTCCCCAAGTCGTTCGTGTGGGGCGACGTGGCGGCCGTCGGCATGATCGACGCGGACGCCGCGCGGCGCACGTTCGCGGCCGGGCCGGACCCGAGCTCGATCATCGGCAACCCCGACTCGGACTTCGTCTGGGGCGGCGGGCGCCTGCCCAGCGCCTGGCCGGCCAAGCCCGACGACAACGAGTACGGGCGCGTGCAGGACTCGGCCGTGCCGACGCTGATGGTCGACGGCACGCTCGACGTCGCCACCCCGCCCGCCAACGCGACCAAGGAAGTGCTGCCGCATCTCCAGAACGGGCACCAGGTGCTGCTGCCCGGGCTCGGTCACACGACCGACTTCTGGAGCTATCAGCCGGCGGCCGGCAGCCGCCTGATCAACACGTACCTCGCCAACGGCAAGGTCGATAAGTCGCTCTACCGCTTCCGGGCGTACGACTTCAGTCCGGCTGCCTCGCAGACGAAGGTGGCGAAGATCATCCTCGCCGTCATGCTCGGCTTCGTGGCGCTCCTGGCGCTGTCGCTCGCCTGGCTGCCGTGGCGCGTGCATAAGCGCGGCGGCTTCGGGCGCAAGTCGAGTGCCGCACTGCGGACGCTGTACCCGTTCGTGCTCGGCCTCGGCGGCTGGTTCACCGCGGTGTTGTGCGTGCTCACGGCTTCGCTGCGCGTGCCGCTCGACGACGAGCTGCTCGCCGTGGTGTCGATCGGCGTGCCGGTCGGGCTCGGGATCTACTGGGCCTGGGTCCGCCGCGACTGGGACACCCGCACCAAGACCGCCGGCCTCGTGGCAGCGCTGGGCGGCGCCGTGATCGGAGCGTGGCTCGGGTTCGGTGTGATCGACGGCCTGTTCGCCGTGCTCACCGCGATCGCCGGTGCGGCCATCGGCGCGAACCTGATCGTGCTCGTGCTCGACGTCGCGCACGACCGGACGGCCCGGCAGCCGGTCGTCGCCGCCGAGGCGCGACAGCCCGTCCTGGCGGGCACCGGGGTGTAATGCCCCGCTCGCGGTAGGGGGAGACCAGAGGTCCGTGGCGACCGCGAGTCGCCGCGGCCCTCGCCGTTTCAGCGCAGGCGCTCGGTCACGCCCATGTACACGGCCGTGGGCGCGTCAGTCCGGGTCTTCGGAGCTGTAGGGGTCGTCCTCGCCGCGCAGGTCGCGGTAGCGCTCGTCGAACAGCGCGAGCACGGCGGTCACGTCCGACGGGCCCTCCACCGCGTGGCTGACGTCGTCGGACTCGGGCCGCGGATCCGCCGGCTCGGCGTCCCCGTGCTCGACCAGCTCCTCGTGCTCCGGATGCGAGACGTGCAACACCGCCACGCCACGCTCGCGGTCGAGCGTCCCCAGCGGCAGCCGCTCGTAGCGAACCAGCGCCACGCCGGCGGCCTGGAGCTCGATGCTCACGCCAGGCCAGGTGTCCAGCTCATTGGCGATCTCGTCGACAAGCGCGCTCGCGTGTGACACGCGCCGATCGTACCGCTTGCGTGAATCAGCCCCCGCCGAGGTGGCCCAGCAGCAGGTAGGTCCCGGCCAGCCCCTGGAACGGCGCGAACGGCTCGAAGAACTCGCGCACCTCCTCCTCGGTGGCACGGCGGCCGAGGCGGACGAGGCGGCCAACCAGCTTTACGTAGGCGAGGTCGCCCGCCGGCAGGCGGTCGTCGCGGCCCTGGCCCTCATAGGCGAGCTTGTCCACTGTCCAGGTACCGATCTCGCGGATCGACATGAGGCGCTTCCAGGCCGGCTCGTGCTGCGTGAGGTCGGCCCGGCCGGCGGCCACCTCGCGCGCCACGCGGATCATCGCGATCGCCCGCTTGCCCGCCAGGTCGCAGGCCTCGAGCTCAGCGGGGGCGCGCGCAGCCAGGGCCGAGGCCGACGGCGCGTCGCGCAGCGTGCCGCACGCGCTCGGGCGCCCGTAGCGGTAGACGAGCCGGCGCTGGATCCGCGCCGCCCGCTCGGACTCGATGAGCTGCTCCGTGATCGCCCAGGCGAGCGCCTCCCACGGCTCGGCGCGCCGCCGGGGGCGCAGCCATGGCTTGCGCCGAATAACCGGCCCGAGCAGCGGGTGCCACTTGAACTCGCGCTGGAACTCCGACAGGTCGTGGTCCACTCCGAGCGCGAAGCGCATGCGCGCGACGGCATGCTCGGCGGCCGCGCGCGACGGCGACTCCGCCCGCAGGCGTACGCACGGCCCGGCCGCCCAGGCGCGCACCACCGAGGCATCGTCGCCGTGGTGGATCAGCCGCTCGAGCGCGCGCTCGCGCCGCCGCACCACGCCGTCCCGGCCGGCGTACGGCATCCGGTAGGGACCGCGAGGGCGGACGTCGACCTCGACGACCGCCAACGGCGCTACCTGTCCTTGAGCAGGTGAACGTCGACGAGGAACGAGCGCGTGGCCGCGACCTCGACGCCCTTGCGCCGGTTGCGTCTGGCGATCATCGAGCGCCGGCTGTCGCCGCGCAGCACGCGGATCGCGACCCACGTGACGACGCCCATGAGAAAGCCGCCGGCCGCCGCCACGGCGGGCGCGGGCAGCGAGGACAGAAAGGCCTGAAGTCCGCCGGCCGGCGCCGGGCGCTCGATCGGCCGCGCCTCGGGGACCGAGGACGGCACCGGCAGATGGCGAACGTCGCCGTCGTCTTCCGGCAACGGTTCGTGGGCGGCGTCGGACATAGAGCCGTGCGAGTCTACTCCCCGTCCGGACGACCCTCGGCGAGGGGCTTCTCGAAGAGGCGATAGCGCTTGACGATGCGCCCGTTCATCGCCTCCATGCCGCGGTTCATGGCCTTGTTGGTCTCGAGGATCCAGCCCATCTCACCCCACGTCTGCGGGGTCCGCCCGGCCGAGTTGAAGTGCTCGACGTAGAACTTGGCGGCCACGCCGGTGTGCTGCCAGTCGCGCTTGACCCCGAGCGCGAACACGCGCACCGAGTCGATCTTGCGCCGCGCGATCAGCGCCTTGGCCCAGCCGATCGGCAGGAGGCGCCCGTTGAGCTTCGCCAGCACCTGGTTGTAGTCCGGGATCGACAGCGCGGCGCCCACCACCTGGCCCTCCTCCGACTCGGCGATCCAGGCCCAGTTCTCGTCGAGGATCGGCTTGAGCTCCTTGGCGTAGGACTTGAGCTCGGCCTCTGTGAGCGGAACGAAGCCCCAGTTGTTCTCCCAGGCCGCGTTGTAGATCTCCATGAACGCGCGCACCTCGTTCTCGAAGTCGCGCTTGCGCATCGGCCGCACCTTCACGCCGTACTTCGGCTCGACCTTGTCGGCGAGCTCGAACATGATCGGCAGCATCTTCTCCCGGTCGGCGATGTCGAGCTCCCACTTGTAGAGGTCCATCACCTTGGTCAGGCCGTAGCCCTCGATCAGCGCGCCGTAATACGGGTGGTGCCAGTTCTCGAGGATCTGGGGCGGGCGCTCGAAGCCCTCCACGAGCAGGCCGCACTCGTGGTTGGTGGTGAAGTCCATCGGGCCGACCATGTTGTCCCGGCCGCGCTCGCGCAGCCACGACTCGGCCGTCGCGAGCAGCGCGTTCGCGATCTCCGGGTCGTCCTCGGACTCGAAGAAGCCCCACAGGCCCCAGTCGTTGTGCTGAAACTCGTTGAGGCGGCGGTCCACCTGCGCGGTGATGCGGCCGACCGGCTCGCCGTCGCGCCAGGCGAGGAAGTACTCCGCCTCCGCGTGCTGGAAGAAGGGGTTCTTGTCCCTGTCCAGGTGGTGCTTGCGCTCCGAGATGAGGGGCGGCACCCAGTGGGGGGAGTTACGATAAAGCCGCCACGGCAACTTGATGAAGCGCATCAGGTCGCTGCTGCTATGGACGGGCCGCACCTCGACTGACATCGGCGCGGCACCTTATCCGAACGATGCCCACCGTCACCGATCTATTCGAGAAGGCACGTACCCACGAGCGCGTGGAGCAGCTCCAGGCCGCCCGCGAGCACGACCTGCTGCCCTACTTCCGCCTGATCGAGTCGGAGGCCGGGCCGGTCGTGGAGGTCGAGGGCAAGGAGCGGGTGATGCTCGGCTCCAACAACTACCTCGGGCTCACCGGCGACCCGCGCGTCAAGGAGGCCGCCCGCGAGGCGCTCGAGACATACGGCACCGGGCTCACCGGGTCGCGCCTGCTCAACGGCACGACGCCGCTGCACCAGGAGCTCGAGCGCGAGATCGCGCAGTGGATGGGCAGCGGCGACGCGATCGTCTTCACCACCGGCTACCAGGCCAACGTCGGCTGCCTCTCCACCCTGCTCGGCCCGGGCGACACCGTGATCTGCGATTCCGGCGACCACGCCTCGATCATGGACGGCGTGATGATGTCGAGGGCGCGGCTGCGGCCCTTCCGCCACAACCGCCTCGACAAGCTCGCCCAGATGCTCGAGCGCGCGGCCGGCGACGGCGGCGGCGTGCTCGTGGTGGTCGACGGCGTCTACTCGATGGAAGGGGACGTCTGCGACCTGCCGCCGATCGTCGAGCTCTGCCGCCAGCACGGCGCGCGCCTGATGGTTGACGAGGCCCACGGCGTGGGCGTGCTCGGCGAGCGCGGCGCGGGTGCCTGCGAGGCGTTCGGCCTCGAGGACCAGGTGGACCTGCGCATGGGCACCTTCTCGAAGTCGCTCGCGAGCTGCGGCGGCTTCATCGCCGGCCCAGCCGACGTGATCGACTTCCTGCGCATCCAGTCGCGCGCCTTCCTGTTCACGGCGTCGGCGGTTCCCGCCGCGGTGGGCGCCGCGCTCGCCGCCGTCAAGATCTGCCGCTCCGAGGAGGGGCCGACTCTGTTCGCCAAGGTGCTCGACAACGCGCGCTACCTCAACCGCGGGCTCCACGACCTCGGCTTCAACGTCGTCGACCCGGTGCCCATGGCGGACGGCTCGGAGATGTTCACCTCGGTCGTGCCGGTGCGGATCGGCGACGACTGGCAGGCCGTGATCTTCTGGAAGGCGCTGTACGACGCGGGCGTCTACTCCAACGTCGCGATCCACCCCGCCGTGCCGCACGGGCACGCGTTGCTGCGCACGAGCGTGATGGCCACGCACGAGCGCGAGCAGCTCGACCGCGCACTCGGAATCTTCGAGCGCGTGGGCCGCGAAGCGCAGCTCATCAAGTAGGACCTCCGGCGAGTGGCTGATCCGTACGGGCAACCCCAAGCCGCGCTTCAGGGCAGAGTTCTCACTACTCGACCGTATGAACCTTGAACAGGTTCGTGCCGCCCGCCTTGCCCGCGGGCAGGCCGGCGGTGATCCCGATCCGGTCGCCAGGTGAGACGATGCCGGCCGCCTTGGCCGCCTGGGAGCACTCCTCGAGCAGCTCGAAGGTCTCGCTCGGCTCCTCGTTGAGGCCGGTGAGCACGCCCCAGCAGACCGACAGTCGCCGCACCACGTCGAGCCGCGGCGACAGG
>DASXNY010000118.1:0-3569 GCA_036494715.1 Thermoleophilaceae bacterium | reverse complement strand
TGCTGCCGCCGCGGTTCGAGTCCGTGCGTCTCCTGGGTCGCGGCGGGATGGGGGCGGTGTTCCTCGCCTGGGATCCCGTGCTGTGCCGGCACGTGGCGGTCAAGATCCTGGCGCAAGAGCTCGCCGCCGATGCGGTCATGCGCGAGCGGTTCGCGCGCGAGGCGGCGCTCGCGGGTCGGCTCGGGACACATCCACACGTCGTCACGGCCTACGAAGCGGACGAGTGGCAGCACCGGCCGTACGTCGTCTTCGAATACATGCCGAACGGGAGCCTCGCGGACCGACTCGGGGAGAACGGCATGCCGCCGCGATCGAAGGCAATGCGATGGCTCGGGCAGATCGCAGATGCGCTCGACCACGCTCACGCTGCGAACGTCGTGCATCGCGACATCAAGCCCTCGAACCTGCTGCTCGACGCAGACGACAACGTCAGCGTCGCCGACTTCGGCGTCTCTCGACGTGACGGGGAGACCACGCTCACGGCGCAGGGTGAGGTCGTGGGCACTGCGGGCTATCTCGCGCCGGAACAGGTGGACGGCCGTGGCGCGACCGCAGCCAGCGACCGCTTCGCGCTCGGCGTCGTCGCCTACCAGCTCCTGACGGGCAAGTTGCCGACGGCGGACGGCCGCGGGCTGGACGCGCCGGTTGAAAGCGTGTTCGACCGCGCGCTGGCGGACGAGCCGGAGCGTCGATATCCAACCGCGACGGCGTTCGTGGACGCGCTTCGAGCAGCGCCGGCGCCGACCAAGCAGAGGAGATACTTGCCGGCGTGGACGACTCCCGGTGCTCGCCCGATTCCGCGGACTCCGGCCCGGCACACGCAACGGAGCCGGCTGTGGCGTGTCGGGGTGTCGCTCCTCGTCGCGCTTGCCGTCGCTGCTCCGGCTACCGCCGGAGGAGTCGTGCTCGGCCGAAGGCTCGCCGCCACGCAGTCCTCGCCGCCCCAGCTTCACCTCGTGGTGACCCGGTGCGCGGTCCAGCCCTTCGGTGCGGACGCGAACCTCGTCGTCTCCGGCGTCGGCGCGATCCGCTTCTGTCGCTCGCAGGCACAGACGCTCTCGTCGCAAGGGGGCGCCTGGGCCTATCGCGCCAACACGCGACTACTGGCGCCGGACAGCGGCGATCCGACGAATCTCAACCGCATTTGCACGCTCGCGCGACGCCGGCTGATCGCGGCGGTCTACGACGACCTCGGTCAACGGATCGGCACGGACCTCTGCCACTCCTACGCAGCGGCCGGCTGGGCATTGCGTAGCTGAGCCGGAAACGCGTCGCGTTTCCGGCTTGGGACTAAGGAACTCCGCGCCGCCGGCGCCCTGCCCTCGTCAGACGTGAGGACGCTGGCCCAGGCGAGTATTGATCTCCTCGGGGTTGCTCGGGGTGAAAGGAATCGCCTCCGACCGGCCATTCATGTTGTAGAGAGGACCTGATCTGAGCGAGACGAGCGATAGCGACCGCCTGGAGGCGATCTTTCGTCAGCACTACGAGGCCGTGCTTGCCTTCGCGCGCCGCCGCGCCCCGCTCCAGGTGGCTGACGATGTGGCAGCCGAGACCTTCGCGATTGCATGGCGAAGGGCGGACGAGATCCCTCGCGACCCGCTGCCGTGGCTGCTTGGCGTCGCGCGCCGGGTGCTCTCGACGCAGCGCCGGTCGATTCAGAGGCGGAGCAGACTTAGCCAGCGCCTCGCGGAGACTGCGGAGCCGATCCCGCCGGTCGCCGCGACGGACGCTTGCCTCGGCGAGGCGTTGGGTCGGCTCTCCGAGTCCGACCGCGAGGCTCTCCTTCTGGTGGCCTGGGAGGGGTTGACCCCGCGGGAAGCCGCTGAGGTCGTCGGACTGACGCCCACCGGTTTCTCAGTCCGCCTCCATCGCGCACGGCGTCGCTTGCGAGTGGCGCTGGCACGAGAAGATGCTCCCGCGTCAGCGGTCGCGCTCGACCCGGCGCCTGTCAGTAAAGGAGAAGCACGATGACCGCTGTTTCCGACCCGCTCAAGCTTCTACGGCTGGCCAACCCAGTACCGCCGGGGTCACTACGCGAGGTCGCGGCCGAGCGCGCCGACGATCTACTTGAGAGGCTGCGCGCAGACCAGGTGGCGGCGCCCGCTCTCCCTTCAGCCCGGCGGCGCTCGAGGCCGCTGATGGTGGCGGCTGTCGTCGTTGGTGCACTCGCGCTGACCGGCGTTGGGATCGCGGACGGCCTCGGTGCCTTCAACGGAATCAGCGCCGCCGATCATCCACAGATCGGGGCGGACGTGCTCGATCCCCAAACCGTGGCGAAACTTCAGCAGACCTGCGGCAGCAAAAACGTGACCGGCTTCTACAGGCCTCAGTGTCACCTCGTTCTCGACAGCGCGCGTCTCATCGGGCAGTTGCCGAGCGGTCACAACCTGTACGTCATCACCGACACTCACGGCGACCTCTGCGTCGTCAACCCGGGCATTCTGATGACCTGCGGGAAGGGGCTGAGCCCGTCGAGGCCGATCACAGCGACCAGCATCGGCCAGCTCACCTTCGGGGTCGCCCGCGACGGGGTTACGGCCGTCTCGTTTCAGAGGGCCGGTAGCGAAGTGACGGTGCCGGTCAAGGACAACGTGTGGGTCTACAAAGGCGTTTCCTTGCCGGAGGCGGGCGCTCTCACAGCCCATTTCGACAACGGCATGACCGTTACCCTCAGCCCCTAGGCACTACCTGAACCTTCGCCAGGGAACATCCCGGAGCACTGGCCCAGGCGAGGGCGGTGTCTCCCCAACTCACGGTCTCTGGAGGGCGATATGGTCAGCGCGTTGAGAGCGGGCGAACTTCGGACAGCGGCTGCAGATGAGGTGCCGAAGGTGGCGGCCGCGTTCGCGGACGCGTTCGTCGGTGACCCGGTGTACAGGTTCCTCCGGCCAGGTCGTCTGCGGCCGCAGGCGCGGCTGCGAACGATGTTCCTGGTTGAGCTGGAGCAGTACGTGC
This sequence comes from Thermoleophilaceae bacterium, assembly GCA_036494715.1. GTDB lineage: Bacteria > Actinomycetota > Thermoleophilia > Solirubrobacterales > Thermoleophilaceae > JAICJR01. Next base: position 614 of record DASXNY010000118.1, on the reverse strand, counting down.
TGCGAAACGGGGGCACTGTGTGGACGACTTCCGGACACGACGGCGCGGTGGCCGTGCTGCCACCTGGCGCTTGGGAGATGCCGAAGTCGATGACGGGAAGGCAGGCACTCGAGTGGGTGCGGGCATTCAGAACGAGATTGCCGCGCGCGAGCAGAGTGCAGCGGGCGATGGAGAAGCGACACCCACGTGAGCCTCACTTCTACATCCGAACGGTCGGGGTGCGTACGGCCTTGCAGGGACAGGGGGTGGGATCGATGCTCATCCAGCCGACCCTGGAGAGAGCCGACTCGGCTGGCTTACCGACGTACCTCGAGGCCTCCAGCGAGCGCAGCGCAGCGCTCTACGAGCGGCTCGGCTTTCGACACATGGGAGCGTTTGAACTGCCAGACGGCGGCCCACCGGTTTGGCCAATGCTTAGGCCCGCCGCAGGTGCTGATGTCGGCCCTGACCGTTGAAGAGGGTGACGCTCAGGCGTCATTCCGGAACACTGGCCCACGGCAGTGTCCCTACCCTCGGGACCGGAGCGGCAGCCGCATACAGGCCCTTGGCCACGCCTCTAACCCGCGGACCTGTTCGCGTCTACGGATGGCCCGCAGCCCTGGCGTTTCCTCCCC
>DASXNY010000117.1:0-2722 GCA_036494715.1 Thermoleophilaceae bacterium | reverse complement strand
CTCGAGCAGCAACTGCACCAGCGGGCCGGGGCGGCTCGCGCCCGCCGCGACGAGCGTGTCGATGGCCTCGTCGCTCATCTCCTCGAGGAACTCGGCCTTGAGGTAGCCGCGCACGCCGTACGGGCCGCTGTCGTCGAGCATCCTCTGCAGGACCGTGTAGGGCATCTCGCCGACCATGTCGAGCACCGGCTGCGCGATCTCGCGGATCGGGGCGAGGACGCGCTCGCCCTCCTCCTTCGAGCCGGTCCAGCAGACCACGACGCCGACGACGGGCTGGAGGTGCATCTCTTCCGGCACGTGCGGAGCCGGCGGCGCGCTGAGAAAGCCGATCGCCGCGCCGAGGTCCTCTGGCGCGTCGACCATGTAGTCGCGCATGAACCTGGTGATCTCGGTGGCGCGCTCGGGCAGGCAGCCGAGCAGGCCGCCGTAGATGATCGGGCCGACCTTGTGCAGCTTCAGCTCGAACTCGGTGACGATGCCGAAGTTGCCGCCGCCGCCGCGGATGCCCCAGAACAGGTCGGGGTTCTCGTCGGTGCTGGCGCGCACGATGCCGCCGTCGGCGGTCACGACCTCGGCCGAGATCAGGTTGTCGGCGGTGAGGCCGCACTTACGCTCGAGCCAGCCGCTGCCGCTACCGAGCAGGAGGCCCGCGATGCCGGTGGTGGAAAAGCGCCCGCCGGTCACGGCCAGGCCGTAGACCTGCGTCGCGCCGTCGAACTCGCCCCAGGTCAGTCCCGGCTGCGCCCGGGTGATCTGAGTGTCGGGGTCGACATCGATCCGCTTCATCTGGGAGAGGTCGATGACGATGCCGTCATCCACGTTGCTGTGGCCGGCCGCGGAGTGGCCGCCGGCGCGCACCGCGATCGGCAGGTCGTTGTCGCGGCCGTAGTTGACCGCGGCGGCCACGTCCTCGGTGCTGATGCAGCGGGCGATGATGGCCGGATGACGGTCGAACAGGCCGTTCCAGACGACGCGCGCGTCGTCGTAGCCGGCGTCGCCTGGTCTCAGCTGCTCGCCTTTGAAGCCTTCGATCTGAGACAGGCCGGAGAGAACGTCGGACATGAGGGGGAACTCCTTAGGGCCAGAGGGTTTCGAGCGCGTTACGGGGCGGGCTTACGCGTGGATCACTCGACGTCAGTGTCTGTCCTACCACGCCTGGGCAGCGCGATGTTGTGAGCTGGGTCACTTGGCGCGCGCGGGTGGCCCGCGCGCGCGGCGGGATTCCGGCCTAACTCGGCTTGGTGGTCATCGCCCAGATCGTCACCACGTAGACGATCACGAGCAGCGACACGATTACCGCGGACGCGCGGCCGAGCCCGTTGCTGCCGGGCGCGCGCGCCTGGCGGCGCAGCCCGAAGCCGGCCAGCAGCGTGGCGATGATGATCAACAGAGCGCCGACGTCGGAGGTGCTGTAGCCGATGCCGATCCACGCCACGTTCGAGTTCTCTAGTCCCTCCTTGGACGCGATCCACTCGGCCCCGGCGCGCGTCAGGATCCAGGACGGCACGACCCCGAGCAACAGAGAGCGGTACCCGAGCCGCACCATCGCCACGCTGCCGTCGCGCCAAGCCACGAGCAGCGCCGCTCCCGCCAGGACCAGCGACCCCACCATCAGCATCGCCCCGAGCACGTGCAGGAGCAACGGGAAGTCCCAGGAGTCGGGGCGGATGACCGCGATCAGCACCGCTCAGGCCCCCGGCTTGTAGATCATCACCACGAGCAGGGCGAGCACGGCAAGCGAGCGCAGCCAGTGGAAGAGCAGCGCGCGCGAGCGATCGGAATCTTCCGCGCCAGGGCCGGAGAGACCAACCTGTGCGCGGCGGCCGAGCTCGGTGGCCACGGCCCAGAGCACGATCGCCGCGATGATCCAGCCGTCCCAGACGTGGTAGGCCTTGAGGTAGATCGCGAGCCAGATCCCGAACACGATGGTGCCGGTGCCGCCGATGGCCCACGTGACGTTGCCGACCGCGAGCACGCGCGCATCGGTCAGGGCGCCGAACGCGGCCGCGCTGAACACCACCACGGTGATCACGAGCGCAAACGCCGACAGCACGTGCAGGAAGAGGAGCGTGTCGTACACGTCTGGCGCAGAACGGTAACCGCCGCTCAGGACGGCTTTCCGCGGTCTCACCCTTTCCAGACGAGGTCGCCCTTATTTCCCTGAGATAGAAGTTCGGGCCAGTCTCCAGAAAGGACGTATTCGTATGGCCACCTCGATCAGCGAGCACTCGCAACTGGTCCGCGAGGAGCTGCTCGGCCGGCTGCCGCACAACGACCTGCCCGAGCACGGTCTGGGCGACGTCGCCACTGACCTGATCGGCAACGAGCTGCTCCTCGACGGCAACTCGCGGCTCAACCTCGCCACCTTCGTCACCACTTGGATGCCGCCGGCCGCGGTCGCGCTGATGGCCGCGACGGCGGACAAGAACATGATCGACAAGGACGAGTACCCGCAGACGGCCGAGATCGAGAAGCGCTGCGTGAACATGCTCGCCGGTCTCTGGCATGCGCCCTGCCTCCCGGGTGACGCCACCGGCTGTTCCACCACCGGCTCCAGCGAGGCCGCGATGCTCGGCGGGATGGCACTCAAGTGGCGCTGGCGTGAGCGCATGCGCGCGGCCGGCAAGCCCACCGACAAGCCCAACCTCGTGATGGGCGTCAACGTGCAGGTCTGCTGGGAGAAGTTCTGCCGCTACTGGGACGTCGAGCCGCGCTACGTGCC
>DASXNY010000116.1:0-3483 GCA_036494715.1 Thermoleophilaceae bacterium | reverse complement strand
GCTCTCGGCCTGTGTCGACCCGTCGTTCGACCCGGCCGCGCCCACCCAGAGGGTCTTCGAGCCGTTCGCCGGCACCGTCACGCTGTACCGGAGCTCTCCTCCGGTGCCCTTGCCGAACGGGCCGTCGTCGCAGGCGCTCGGGAGTGAGGTGCCGTCGCTGGCCGCGCAGATGTGGCCCGGCTGCGGGCCGCGGAAGTTTCCTCCCGTGTCGGCCGCGGTCCCGCTCGTGGGACTCTGGCTTGCGCCCACGAGCGCCGCGTAGTGGTGCTCCGGCGCATCCGGGAGGGCACCGTCGTCCGTGAACTGGAGGTCGCCGCCCGTGAACGAGCCGTGGTCTGGGATGTTGTCGTTCGCGCTCAGCGGTGTGGTGGAGCTCCATGGGTAGGCCGTCATCAGCTCGGAATGAGCGTCGACCATCACCGTGACGGTCTTGTCCGTGGACGCCGGATTCGTCAGCTTCAGACCAAACAGGACCGCGCGCTGGGCATCCGGCGCGAAGTCGGTGCGCTGCACGTGCAGCCCGTCGATGTCCGGGAAGTCGAAGCGCGTGTAACCCCAGCCGCTCGTGAACTTCGTGGCCTGCCCGACCCACTGCCCATCGACGCCGAACCAGACGCCGTCGAGCAGCTTCAGCGGCGGGGTGATGACACCGCCCATCTCGCCGGTGGTATGCCAGCCGTTCGCGTAGAAGCGCCCGTCCTCGAAGCCCTCGGCATACGAGCGCTGCCCGGCGGCCACTTCGCGTCGATCCTGAAGTCTCGTCGTGACCGAGAGCTCAGTCGTAGCCGCTTGAGCGGCACTGGCCCCGATCAGCGCAGCGACGATCCCCGCAGTGACGGCGCGAGCGACATGCATACGTCAACCTCCGTGACTCTCCAACCCGCGACCGCCCCAGCCCCGGTCGCCCCTAGCTTCCGGACAACCCCTCCCCGGGTCAGCGCCGTTTCACTCCCGTTCTGTCAGGCGAGCTGGAAGATCGCCCAGATGAGGAGGGCGAGCGCGCCGCCTCCGGCGAAGATTCCCGCCACCACCAGGGCTACCTGCCGAGGGTCCGGCCGGCTCGAGATCGCCACGCCCGCGCCCAGCCCGGCGCCGTACAACGCCCGTCGCGCGGTCTCCACACCCGACTCCGGCACGACGATGTCGCGCGGCCCCGCGGCCAGGAAGTCCGGCACGTCGAAGCCGGCCGAGCGCCGCACGACGCTCGGCACGCCGTGCTCGAGCAGCAGCCCCTGGATCATCTCGGCCTCCGGCTGCTGGGCCGCTCCCGCCACGCGCACGAGCGGCCCACGCGTGAAGCGCGGGTCCACCTTGCGCGCGCGCTCGTGCGCCTCGCTGCGCGGCGACTCGATCACCTCGCCCGGCGGCACGAGCGGCATCCGGCAGTCGTCGCAGAAGCGCTCGTCGGCCACGAACTCCCGCCCGCACGAGGGGCAGACGAGCCCGTGGCTACTCGACGACGATGGGCTCTTCTTCGACACGGCCATCGTCGATTCGCCAGGCCTTGACCACCGGCTCGCTCTCGAGCGAGACGATCAGGTAGAGCCAGTGCGGGTAGTGGGCCAGATTGATGTCCGTCTGCGACGGGTTGGCGGGGCTGCGCGGGTGCGAGTGGTAGATGCCCACGCCCTCCCCCTCATCGTCCAGCTCGTTGGCGGCGAACAGGCTCTTCGGATCGAGCTCGTAGCCGTAGGGAGACGCGCGCAGGTTGCGGGAGCGGAAGGACTCCGCCACGCGGCCGTCGTCCATCCGCAGGTAGCCGCAGCACTCGTTCGGCGCGTCCTCGCGCGCATGCGCGATCAGCTCGTCCCACTGCGCCCGCGTCATCTGCATGGCTCGAAGGCTAGCCGTGCTGTGGCGTTCCTTATCGGGAGGGTCTATCGTGACGAGCGATGCCGAACGTCGGACCACTCGAGCTGATCGTCGTCCTGATCATCGCGCTTGTCGTGCTCGGCCCAAAGCGGCTGCCCGAGGTGGGCCGCTCGGTGGGCAAGGGGATGCGCGAGTTCAAGGACGCCATCAGTGGCGAGGAAAAAGAAGAGCGCGAGACCCTTCCCGGCCCGCCTGAGTAGGCGGCGCCCTAGAGGGTTCCGACTCTGTCGGGGGGCCAGTACGTGACCAGTGCACGTCCGATTACCCACGAGATGGGCACCGGTCCCCAGAAGCGGCTGTCGTCCGACTGGCCGCGGTTGTCGCCCATCATGAACACGTAGCCGTGCGGCACCGTGATCGTGTGCGGGAAGTTGCAGTCCTGACCGCCGCCACAGCTCGCCGCGAACGGCTCTGACGTGGGCTTGCCGTTGCGGACCACATGGCCGTCGCGGATGGCGATGGTGTCGCCGCCCACGGCCACGACGCGCTTGATGAAGGTCTCGCTCGACTTGTGCGACTGCGGGCGCGAGCAGGGCGTCCCCGTGCCCTCGCCCTGGCCCTGCGCGCCGCACTGCTCGTCGTCGGCGCCGGCGGGCGGGTTGAAGACCACGATGTCTCCCACGCTCGGGCTCGAGCCGAGCCTGTGCGTCAGCCGGTCCACGATCACGCGCTGGCCGATCGTGAGCGTCGGCTCCATCGAGCCGCTCGGGATGCGGTAGGGCTTGACCGCGTAGGCCTGGACGGTCAGCGCCAGGAAGAGCGCGACGGCCACGAGGACCACCAGCTCGACCAGCGAATTCGACCGCACGCGGCGGATCAGGCCAACCATGTTCTGCCGTCGAGGACTACCAGAATGAAGCAGAGTCTAGGTCGAGCTCTTCGATGGGCTTCGTGTAGACGCCCGAGCTCAGGTACTTCCAGCCGTCGTCGGGCACGATGAAGACGACGTTGCCCTCGTCGAGCTCGCTCGCGACGCGCACCGCGATCGAGGCGATCGCGCCGGCCGAGACGCCCACGAAGATGCCCTCCTCGTCGAGCAGCTTGCGCGTCCAGACCACGGCGTCGCGGTTCGAGACGAAGATCTTGCGGTCGAGCAGCGAGAGGTCGATGATCGGCGGGATGTAGCCGTCCTCGAGCGAGCGCAGGCCCTGCACCAGCTCGCCCTGCAGCGGCTCCGCGGCCACGATCTTCGTATCCGGGTCCTCCTCCTTGAGCCGGCGCGCGTTGCCCATCAGCGTGCCGCCCGTGCCGAGCCCGCCGACGAAGGCGGCCACGTCGTCGAGCTCCTCGAGGATCTCGACCGCGGTGCCGTTGTAATGCGCGAGCGGGTTGGCCTCGTTGCCGTACTGGTAGGGCATGTAGTAGGACGAGTCCGCCTCGGCCATCTCGAGCGCCATCGCCACGGCGCCGTTCGAGCCCTGCGCGCCGGGCGAGTAGACGATGTCCGCGCCGTACATCTTCAGGAGCTGCGTGCGCTCCTGGGTCACGTTGTCCGGCATCACGACCTTGAGCGGGTAGCCCTTGCGCGAGCAGATCATCGCGAGCGAGATGCCGGTGTTGCCCGACGTCGGCTCGAGGATCGTCTGACTCGGCGAGATCGCGCCGCGCTCC
>DASXNY010000115.1:0-4789 GCA_036494715.1 Thermoleophilaceae bacterium | reverse complement strand
AAGCTCCGCTACAGTCGGGCCGTCGAGATGGTCGCCAGCGCCGCATCCGGGCCGGGACCCGCGCGCCCGGCGGCGCGCCGTCGCGTGCTGCGCGACCTGCCCCTGATCATGCGCGTGGCGCTCGAGAATCCGGGCCTCTGGCCCACCTGGGCGCGGGGCGCGGCCGCCCGGCTCGGCAACCGTGCCTAGGGTCCTCATAGTCACGCCCGGCTACCTGCCGCGGCTCGGCGGCATGGAGCGCCAGTGCGCGTTGCTGGCGGCGCAGTTCGGGCGGATGGGCTACGCCGTGACCGTGCTCACCGAGCGCACCTACCCGCAGCTGCCGCTGCGCGAGCGCCTCGACGGCGTGGACGTCGTGCGAATGCGCACGTCCGAGCGGCGCGGCCCGCTCACGTTCGCGCGCGTGGGCTTCCAGATGGCGCGCTACCTGATCGCCCACCGCAGGCAGTTCGAATTCGCGGTGATCCGCACGCTCACGTTCCCGGCGCTCGTCACAGGGCTGCTGAAGGCGCTGCGGCTGCTGCGCTACCCGACGCTCGTCACCGCGGAGACCGGCGGAGCTGCCGACGACGTGATCGCCCTGAAGGGCTATCGCGCCTGGCGCGCGTTCCGCTGGGTGATCTCGCACCACGACCGGCTCAACAGCATCTGCGACGCCAACTACGAGCACTATCGCGAGCTCGGCTTCGACGAGTCCAAGCTCACGCGGATCCCGAACGGCGTCGACATGGGCCCGTTCGCGCAGACCGCGTATCCCGAACGCGTGAAGCGCTTCGCGTTCCTCGGCCGCATCACCCGCGAGAAGGGCGTCTGGGAGCTGCTCGACGCCTTCGCGCGGGTGCACGAGGGCGACCCGGACAGCACGCTGCTAGTGGCCGGCGACGGGGAGGACGAGGACGCGCTGCGGGCCGCCGCGGCCGAGCGCGGGCTCGACGGCGCGGTTCAGTTCCTCGGCCGCATTCCGTACGAGGGCCTGGCCGACTTCTTCGAGCGCAGCGACTGCCTCGTGCTGCCCTCATACAGCGAGGGACTGCCGATGGCGGTGCTCGAGGCGGTGGCGCACAAGCGAGCGATCGTGGCCACCGACGTCGGCGACCTGCGCCGCCTGCTCGACGGCTCGATCTTCATCTGCCGCGTGGGCGACGCGGACGACCTGCGGCGCGCGCTGGGCGAGGCGCTCGAGCCCGCCAACCTGAGGCGCGTGGACTACGCCGCCACCGTGCCCGAGCTGTCGATCGGGCACGTGGCCGAGCAGATGGCCGCGGCCACGACGGACGACCCCGGCTGGCTGCGGCTCTGGCGCCACAGCTACCGGCTCGGCCTGCGCTGGCTCGCGCGCGGCGCGCGCAACGGCTGGAAGGGCCGGCGCGTGGGGCTCCAGCGCCTGCTCGTGCCGCTCGACCCCTGGCGCTACTACGAGCTCGGCCGCGTGGCCGAGCGGCCGTTCCACGGCCGCTGCCTCGACGTGTCGAGCCCCAAGCTGCTGATGAGCCTGCTCCAGCACGAGGGCCGCGGCGACTGGACCGGCATCGACCTGTTCTCGGACGAGATCGAGAGCTGGCGCCAGGTGGACCCAAGCCTCGAGCTCCAGGTACAGGACGCGACGCAGCTCGACTTCCCCGACGAGAGCTTCGACTGCTGCATCTGCATCTCCGTGATCGAGCACGTGCCGGGCGACGGCGACACCCAGGCGATGGAGGAGATGTGGCGCGTGCTCAAGCCGGGCGGCGTGCTCCACCTCACCACCAACGTCGCGCTCGAGGCGCGCGACGTGTTCGCGCACGAGCGCATCTACGGCGAGGCGCAGGAGGCCGGCGCAGAGGGCGTCTTCTTCGAGCGCCAGTACAGCCTCGAGACGCTCGAGGAGCGGCTGCTCGGCCTGCCGTGGCAGGTGGAGACCAGGGAGTTCGCGCGCCAGAAGGACGAGAGCGTGGAGGAGCGCTTCTACGCTCGCGTGCCCTGGTCGTACCTCTACGGCGGGCTGTTGCGCCTGCGCTGTGCGCGCAACTTCGAGGTCGGGCCGACGCCCGAGCTGCTGCGCGAGAGCGGGCACGGAGCCGTCTACCTCGAGCTCAGGAAGCGCTAGCCTGCGCCACCGGATGAGCTCGACCTCGAACCTCCTCGACGCCTTCAAGCGGCGCGTCCTCGAAGAGACGGTGATCGTCGAGCGCGTGGACCCGAGCGGCGCGCCCGTGACCCCGCGCGGGCTCAAGTGGGCCACCTCGCGCGCGAGCCAGGCGCTCGTGGAGCGCGGCATCGCGCCGCCCTGGTCGATGTCGCGCGAGGAGTGCCAGGCGTACTGGGCGAGCCGGGTGGAGGGCGACAACGAGCCCTCCAGCTACGCCACCAAGCGCACGGAGATCGTGGACTTCCTGAACGACTTCTGGGGCCCGGAGATCGAGCCGGGCAAGAGCGTCCTCGAGGTGGGCTGCAACGCGGGCACCAACCTCAACCGCCTGCGCGAGCTGGGCTTCGACGACCTGGCCGGGATCGAGATCAACGCGAACGCGCTCGACGAGCTGCGCCGGGTCTACCCCGAGCTCGCGGCCGAGGCGAAGCTCATCAACAGCCCGATCGAGTCCGCGCTCACCGAGCTGCCCGACGGCGCCGTCGACGTCGTCTTCTCGATGGCCGTGCTGATCCACCTTCACCCGACGAGCGTCGACGTGTTCGCAGACATGGCGCGCGTGGCCCGCTTCGTCTGCGTGATCGAGCTCGAGAGCGCGTCCAACAGCTACGTGTACCCGCGCCGCTACCGGCGTGTGTTCGAGCGCCTTGGCTGCACCGAGCTGCGCGAGGCGACGATCACGAGGCGCGGCTACCCGCAAGTCAGCCCGGAGTACGACGGCTACGTGGCCCGTCTGTTCCGGACGCCGGCAGGTTGAGCGGCGGCGCCGGCAACCTCCGCGTGGCCGTCAGCGGCTGCGGCATGCGCAGCCGCAGCGTCTGGCAGCGCCACCTGCGCGAGCAGGAGGGCTTCGAGCTCGTCGGCGTTCAGGACCCGAGCGAGGAGAGCCTGGCCAAGGCGGTCGAGCTCGGGACGATCGAGCCGGCCCAGACGTACGCCGAGCTCGAGCCGATGCTGGCCGCGACGAAGCCGGACGTCCTGCTCGTCTGCCCGATCATCGCCGCGCACGTGCCCGCCGCTGGGGCGGGCCTCGGCGCCGGCTGCCACGTGCTCGTCGAGAAGCCGCTGGCGGTGCACGCCGCGGACGCCGTCGGGCTCGTGGGGCAGGCGGAGTCCAAGGGCCTCCAGCTCGGCGTGGTGCAGAACTGGCGCACGAAGAGCGTCGGCCAGGCGCTGCGCAAGGCCATCGCCGACGGCGCGGTGGGCGACGTGTCGCACGTCTTCTTCCGCTACCTGCGCGATCGCGAGCTGCCGCACCTCCCGGACTACCTGTTCGAGGAGGAGGACCCGATCCTGTTCGCGATGTCGATCCACCACTTCGACCTCTTCCGGTACGCGCTCGGCCAGGACTTCGTCTCGGTGCAGGGCCACGGCACGACGCCGTCGTGGAGCCGCTACAGGCAGCCGTCGGTGCTGCAGCTCTGGATGGAGATGGACGGCGGCGCCGTGGTGAGTTACGTGGCGACGTTCTCCTCGCGCAACGCCCACCTGCCGCTCGAGAGCCTGCAGGTGGAGGGCGAGCTCGGCACGCTCTACAACGACAGCGAGTACAGCGAGCCGCCGCTCATGCTCTCGCGCCGCGGCGACGACGAGGCGCTCGACCTCACCGCCGACGTGACCGAGCGCGACCAGCAGTCGCAGTACGAGCTGGGTGACCTGGCTATCCTCCGCAACTTCCGCGCGGCGGTGCTCGGGGACGAGCCGCTTGTGGCCGGCGCGCGCGACAACCTCGGGACGCTTGCCGCCATCGACGCGGCGCGCGAGTGCCTGCGCAGCGGCGCGGCCGTCCCCGTCCACCGTCCTGATGCAATCGTCGAAGAGGAGCTGACCCGCCGGAATGCCTAACTGGACCGAGACCGCGCCCGTAGCCGACCTCGCGTGCCCGCTGGGGTGCACCGAGGGCGAGCGCCGCGAGGTGGTCGACACCGTGTGGGAGGCGCCCGGCGCGGCGGTCTACCAGTGCACCAACTGCGGGGTCGTGTTCATCGACCCGATCATGAGCGAGGAGGAGGAGCGCGAGTTCTACGAGGCCAGCTTCGCCGGCTACATGAAGGAGCGCGGGGCGAAGGGCGAGACCAAGCCGGCCGAGCAGTTCGAGGCCTTCCAGCCCGAGGCGGGGCGCCGGCTCACGAACCTCATGCCCTACCTGCGCGAGGACATGGACGTGCTCGACATCGGCAGCTCCACCGGCTTCCTGCTCGACGCGATCGCGCCGCACGTGGCCTCGGTTACCGGCGTCGAGCCCGGCGATCTCTACCGCGAGTACGCCAACTCACGCGGCATCGAGACGCACGCCGACATCGAGGACGTGGCCGGCCGCCAGTTCGACCTGATCCTCGCCTACTACGTGGTGGAGCACCTGCGCGACCCGGTGGGGCAGCTGTCGGCCTGGCGCGAGCTCCTGCGTCCCGGCGGCCAGCTCGCGGTGGAGGTCCCGAACGTCGACGACGCGCTCGTGCGCTACTACCAGGTCGACGCCTTCGACCGCTTCTACTGGCAGAAGGCGCATTACTTCAACTACTCGCACGAGACGATGGAGCTCGTGATGCGCCGCGCCGGCTTCGACGAGGTGCAGACGATCCCCGAGCAGCGCTACGACATCTCCAACCACGTGCACTGGCTGCTCACGGGCAAGCCCGGCGGCAAGGGCCTCTACACCGA
>DASXNY010000114.1:0-6584 GCA_036494715.1 Thermoleophilaceae bacterium | reverse complement strand
CGCTCCTGGTCCGCCACCGGTTCGCGCGCCCGCACCTCGAGCTTGCCGCCTGCGCGGAACCAGCCGCGGCCGGGCGTGTGGTCGATCTCGATCTCGACCGCTTCGACGCCGACTAGCTGCGACGGCTTGAAGACCCAGGGGAACTGCTTGTGCGGCGTGCCGCCGAGGCGCCCGGTGAGGATGTCGGCCATCGCGCCGCGCTGGCGCTCGTCGCCGCGCGCGTCCACGAACAGGGCGACGGTCCAGGGCGAGCCGGGCTCATCGTCGTGATAGCGGGTCACGAGCACGGCCCGCATGCCGGCCAGGTCGACGTCGTCGGCCCGGCCCTCCTCGACCAGCCAGGAGAGCGCGCCGAGGCACTCGCCGTAGGTCGAGCGCCCGCCTGTCCGGCCACCGATGCGGCGGCAGGGGCAGATCGCCTCGCAGTTGCAGGCCTCGAGGTAGCTGCCGGAAATGCTCCAGCTCATGGCGAGCCGACCATGTGCATGCTCATCGCGGGCATGCCGGAGGGCACCGTCAGGCCGGGTACGCGCGCGGGTGCCGCGGCCACGCCGAGCGCCAGCACGGCGAGCACGGTCGCCACGCCCACTGTTGCCGCGGTCTTCCAGGGCACGAGCTTCTCGAGCGCGATCAGCAGCGCGATCACGATCATCCACGGCACGCTCATCGCGCCGAGGGCGAAGAGGGCGGCCATCAGCGCCCAGCAGCAGCCAAGGCACCAGGCGCCGTGGAGGAAGCCCATGCGCAGTGCACCTGTCGGCCCTTCGCGCCACTCGCTGGCGAGGAAGCCGAGCGGCGCCCGGCAGCGCCGCAGGCACGCGTACTTGAGCGGCGTGAACTCGTAGATCGCGGCTGCCGCCAGTACCCCCGCGGCCGTCCAGCGTCCCGCGCGCTGCCAGGCGAAGAAGCCACCGTCGAGCCTGCTGCCGAGCTTGAGGGCGGCGTAGCCGACCAGGCCGGCCGCGCCCCAGACCAGCAGGTAGCCGCCGACAAAGAAGGCCGTGCCCTGCGTCCGCCCGGTGCGCTGCAGTCCCGCGTAGGTCGTCACCATCGGCGCCGCCGACGGCAGCATCATCGCGGCCATCATCACGACCCAGGTGGTGACGAAGAAGCCGAGCGCGCCCGGGTCCGTGCCCGGCCCGGCGTCCATCCCGGCCATGCGCAGGGCGGTCGACCACCACGCGAGTCCTGCAAGCAGGACGAGTGCGCCCAGCACGGCGAGCCTGAGCCGGCCGGGTGAGTAGCCCGCTGCGATCGTCCCCGCCATGTGGCCGATTGTCCCGCCACGGGCGCGGACGGGTCAAGCGCGTCCGGCCGGCGACGCGCGGTTCAGCCGATCGCGGTCAGCGGATTGACGGCGGCTCCGCGCACGCGCACCTCGAAGTGCAGGTGCGGCCCGGTGGCGTCGCCGCTAGCCCCGACGCGGCCCACGAGCGAGCCGGCCGACACAGACTGACCCTGGCGGACCGCGATGCTCGACAGGTGCGCGTACCAGCTCGTGACCCCGTCCACGTGCTGTACCACCACGAGGTTGCCGTAGCCGCCGGGGCTGAAGCCGGCGAAGGAGACCCGGCCGCTGCCCGCGGCATGTACGGCGGCCCCGCTCGAGGCGAGCAGGTCGAGCCCGCTGTGGAAGCGGTTGCCGCGCGGGCCGAAGCCGTCGCCGAGTGGCGCGTTGAGTGGGCGCAACAGCCGAATGGGGGAGGCCGGAATCGGATGGCGCCGTAGGGAGGCGAGCGTGGCCGGTCCGGCGACGCCGTCGGCACCGAGGCGGGCCCAGCGCTGGTAGCCCTCGATCGCGGCTTGGAGCTGCGGGCCATAGCCGCCGTCGAAGTTGCCCGACGGGAAGCCGTGCCAGGCGAGGCGGAACTGGAGCGCGGCAACGTCCCAGCCCACGGCGCCCGGGCCGATCGCGCGGCTGCCGAGCCGGTGCCGGCCGAGGCGCCCGAGTGCGCGCCGCACGCGCGGACCGGCGATTCCGTCGGCGGGCAGGTCCACGCGCCGCTCGAACGTGGCCACGGCGGCATGGGTGCCGGGCCCCGAGTAGCCGTCGATCGTGTCGGGGTAGAGCGACCGTGCGCGAAGCGCCACCTGCAGGGCGGCGACGTTGACGTCGCCTGCCCCGGCGGCAAGCGCCGGAGCGATCAGGCAGGTACACGTAAGCGCAGCGGCTAGGAGGGCTGCGCGGCTGGCCATTTCGCGACGCCTTCGCGGGCCGGACGGTCTCTCCTCCTGCTTGGGAAGGATCCCTCAGATGGGCTACTCGGGCCGGCCCGCGGCCGCGAGCGCCTGCGAGCGATCGAGGAAGTCGTCCTGGCGGAGCACCAGGCCGCGCCGGAGCGCGAAGAGCTGGAACACCGGCTCGCTCACCGCTACGCCGCTGCCCGACCCGCGGCCCTTCTGTTGGGTGCTGACGAGAAAGGCGTCGCCGAAGTCGAGGATCTCCTCGGGCTCCCAGCGGATGTCTGTGAAGGCGTCGAGCCAGTAGCGCCAGAGCTCGAGGTAACCATCGTGGCCGCGGAAGACCGGCTCGAGGTCGGGCGGCATGAGATCGCCCGCGGGTCGGTACTCGAAGGCGGGGTCGAGTCCCAAGAGGACGACGTCGAAGTCGCGGCGGTTGGCCGCGGCGTAGGCCAGGCGCACGCTGCGGGCGACAAGCGTTCGGCGCAGGCGCGAGCCGAGCGGCAGCTGGCTGGCCGCGGCCGCGCCCGCCCGGTAGAGGGCCGGCAAGCGCACGTAGATGCGCTGATCCAGCGTGCGCTCGCGGTCGCGTGCCCGCCCGGGCGCGACGGCGATTCGGGCTCCGGCTGCTTCCATCCGGCGATTATCTACGCGCTCATGTTCCAGCGCTTGTGAAACGCAGGTTCAGGTGGCGCGGCTGTGACGGGTTGTGCGCCGCATCGAAGGCGATGGCGGTGACGCGCAGCTTCCCGGCCTTGGCGAGGCGGCGCACGAGCGTGGCGGGCACGGCGATCGACTCCGAGCCGGCTACGGAGCTCGAGGAGAGCGAGCCGAGCGAGCGGTAGAGCGTGCAGGCCTTGCCGCGGGCCGCCCCATGCGCGGGGCGGCAGTGCTTGCCCTTGCGCACGCCGCGGCGCGGCTGCTGGATCGTGAGCTTCACGGTCGACGCCTCCGAGTACCTGAGCTCGAACGTGTACGAGAACGTCGCCGCGCGCTTCTTCTTGTGCTTGCCGCCGGCGACCACGTGCGCGGCGTGCATGCGAGTGCGCTTGAGCGCGAAGCCCTGGATTGCGGGCGGGACGGTGTCGCGCCCGACGCCGATCCGCACGGTCGCGCCGGCCGACGGGCCGCCGTCGTTGTCGCCCTCGTAGACCAAGCTGTCGCTGCCCTCAAACCCGGCTGTCGGCGTGTAGGTGAAGCTGTGGGTGGCCGGGTCGAACGCGCCGAGCTTGCCGTGCGCGGGACCGCTGACGACGCGCGCGCCGGTGAAGCCGATCCCGCTGCACGAGACAGGCGCCGCGACGGGCCGGCCCTGCACGACGGTGGCCGTGGCGTTCGCGCAGGTGAGCGGCTCGAGGAAGCGGCTGAAGGTGGCCACGCTGCTGTCCCCGACCACCTGGTTCCAGACAGTGGTGGCCACGCCGTTCGCGGGATTGCTCGCGAGGCTCGCGAAGAAGCCGACGTTGCCACCGCTGAGCGCCGCGTTCGGCCCGGCGGGCGAGCCGCCGATGTCGAGCGCCTGGCCCTGGACGAGGTCCTGCATCGCGCCGGGGTCCCTGAAGACGAACGACGCGACGCCGGTGCCGAGATCGTCGAGGGTCAGGAGGGGCGTGGCGTTGCCGAGCGCGGAGACCGGGTGGGCGTCGCCCGGGAGCGAGCCGTCCAAGTTGACTGCGCGGACGAACGCGTGGCCGTCGTTCACCACGTCCTGGTGGAACCAGCCGACGAGGAAGTGGCCGCTCGAGTCGACGCCGACCTCCTGGTCGGGCCCGATGGAGTCCGTGGTCTGCGGGTCCACCACGATCTCGTCGCCGATCGGCGCGCCGGTCTCGTCGATGCGCCGCGCGACGATGCTGTCCGGCGGGCCGTTGCCCTTCCGCCAGGCGATCAGCCCGTCGCCGTGCGCATCGAAGGCGATGCCGGTGTGGAGCGTGCTGACGCCGTTCGAGGTGCTCGCGTTCACGGGCGTGCTGAAGGTGCCGTTCGCAGACAGCACGGTCGTCATCGCGCCAACGACGATGAACGTCGAGCCGCCTGGAAGCGCGGCGGCGGCGAACTCGGACTGCCCGGCGGGCCCGGTGAGCTGGGGCCCGAGCGAGTCGTCCGGGCCGACCTGGCGCGCCTCGAGCTTTCCGCCCTTCTGCGACTGGTTGAACCAGATCACGCTCGCGACGCCTTCGTCGCCGACCACGGCGGTCACCGCCGTGGCGTCCTCCGTCGCGCTCGGGGTGAGCAGTGTGTCGATTGGGCCGAGCGAACCGTCCGTGTTGATCCAGCGTCCCTCGACGCCGTTCGGCTGACCGATCGTCGCCCACGCGACGAACACGCGGCCGTCGGGGCCCATAGCGATGGACGGCTGGAAGCTGATCTCGCCGGGCGTGGAGATCGGGAGCGTGGTGCCGAGGGTGCCGTCGGCGGCGATGCGCCTGGCCTTCACGTCGTCGGTGAGCGTCGGCCCGCTGCCGTTCACCTCGTCCCAGACGGCCCATGTGTTGCCGGCGGAGTCCACCGCGTCGGCTGTCGTCCCGATCTGCTGGACGGGGTCCGAGAGCGCCTGCGAGCCGGAGAAGCCGGCCTGGGCGCTCGACGGGAGCAGCGCGATCGCGCCGGCCACGGCGGCGCAGGCGGCGATGGAGGAGGGGAGCCAGTGGGGTCGTCGCATAGCGCGGCCTACCGTAGGTGCGGTAGCAGCGCGGCGTGCGTGACCCTCGGCACACCCCGAGACGGTTGGCAGTTTTTCGCCGGTTGTTGTCCGCCGCGGGCTATTGTCAGCGGCGGCCGTCCACCCGAGCAGACCAGGGGAGAGCATGTCCGACAGCGTTGCGATGACCGCCGAGAGCCTCCGCGCCCTGCAGCAGGAGATCGAGCGGCTCGAGACCGAGGGGCGTCGCGAGATCGCCGACCGGATCAAGACCGCACGCGAGTGGGGGGACCTCAAGGAGAACGCCGAGTACCACGACGCGAAGAACTCCCAGGCGCACCTCGAGACCCGCATCGCCGGACTGCGCGACAGGCTGCTGCGCGCCGAGGTGCAGGACGCCAACCCGACGTCGGACGTGGTCGCGCTCGGCAGCCGCGTGAAGGTGAAGGACGAGGCGTCGGGGCGCGAGGATGTGTTCGTGCTCGTGCCCGCCACGGAGGCCAAGCCGTCCGACGGCAAGCTCTCCTTCGAGGCGCCACTGGCGCGGGCGCTCGTGGGCGCGAAGGCCGGGGACACCGTGACGGTCGCGACGCCGCGCGGCGACCGCCGGCTCGCCGTGCTGTCACTGGGCTGAGCGAAGCGCGCGGCGGCGCGGTTACGCTGCGGCGCAATGGGGCGCTCGGCCGGCACGACGATCTTCACCACGATGACCGCGCTCGCCGAGAGCACGGGCGCGATCAACCTCGGCCAGGGCTTCCCGGACGAGGACGGCCCGGAGCTCGTGATCGACGCCGCCGTGGCCGCGCTCCGCGGCGGGCACAACCAGTACGCGCCGCTGCCGGGCGTGCCGGCGCTGCGCGAGGCGGTGGCGCGCCACCAGGCGCGGCGCTACGGGATCGAGCTCGACCCGGAGACGCAGGTGCAGGTGACGTTCGGTGCCACCGAGGCGCTGGCGTCCGCGCTGCTGGCCCTGGTGCAACCAGGCGACGAGGTGGCGATGCTCGACCCTTCGTATGACTCCTACGCCGCCGTCGTGGCGCTCGCCGGTGGCGTGCCCCGCGCGATCCGTCTCGAGCCGCCGGACTGGCGCGTCGAGGCCGGCGCCGTCGAGGCGGCGGTGGGCGAGCGCACGCGCGTGCTGCTCGTGAACTCGCCACACAACCCCACCGGCCGCGTGCTCGCCGCGGACGAGCTCGAACTGCTCGCGGACGCCTGCCGCCGCCACGACGTGATCGCGCTCACCGACGAGGTGTACGAGCACCTGATCTACGACGGCGAGCACATTCCGATCTCCACGCGCGAGGCGATGTTCGAGCGGACCATCACGGTGTCGTCGGTGGGCAAGACGCACTCGTTCACGGGCTGGAAGATCGGCTGGGCCAGCGGTCCGGCCGAGCTCGTTGCGGCCGTGCGCGGCGTGAAGCAGTTCCTCAGCTTCGCGGGCGGCACGCCGCTGCAGCACGCGGCGGCGGTGGCGCTCGACGAGGCCGGCGACGAGGCGGTGGCGCTGGCGCGCTCGCTGGCCGGCAAACGTGATCTGCTGGCCGCCGGCCTGGCGGCCGCGGGCTTCGACGTGCTCCACACCTCCGGCACGTACTTCCTCACCGCTGACCCGCGCCCGCTCGGCTTCGACGACGCCGTGGCGCTCTGCGAGCGGCTGCCGCACGAGGCCGGCGTCGTGGCCATCCCGCTATCCGCGTTCACGGCCGAGCCCGCGGACCGGGTGCGACCGCTCATCCGCTTCGCCTTCTGCAAGAAGCGC
>DASXNY010000113.1:0-26865 GCA_036494715.1 Thermoleophilaceae bacterium | reverse complement strand
AGTAGCACTTGAGCACCTGCTGGTTGGAGAAGTCGATCTCCGTGTGGATCCCGAGGCTCCCGACGATGCGGGTGATCGGGTCCCAGGACATCTCCTTGACCATGACCTTTTGTTCTTGTGGCGTCTCAACTGTGGACATATATGTGTCTCCTCGCTCAGGTCCTGGGCCGGCCTACCAGCGCTTCGAGTAGCCGGTGGTCAGCTCCGCCCGGTTGTGGCGCCACTCGGGCTCCTTGTCGAAGGTGTTCTTGATGTGGCGCTGGCGGAACGTCCGCACGATGGGCCCGTAGCTGAACTTCATGATGTTCGCCGCCCATCCGCCCCAGCGGTCCTCATCCATGAACGGCATGTACTTGTCGGGGAAGCCGGGCATCGTGCACGCCATGCAGATGCCCCCGACGTTCGGGCAGCCGCCGATGCCGTTCACCCAGCCGCGTATCGGCACGTTGCACTTCACCACCGGCCCCTTGCAGCCGAGCTTCACGAGGCAGCGGTGGTCCGAGCCGTACTCGGTGGCGAAGTCGCCCTGCTCGGCGAAGCCGGCGCGGTTGCAGCCCTCGCGGACGGTGCGGCCGAACAGCCACTTGGGCCTGAGCTGCTCGTCGAGCTCCGGGGCGGGCGCGAGCCCCGCGAGGTGGAGCGCCAGATAGAGCAGCACCTCGGTCATGTTGTCCGGCTGCGCCGGGCAGCCCGGAATGCAGACCACCGGCAGGCCGGCCTGCGACTTCCAGCGCCAGCCGAGGTAGTCGGGCAGGCCCATCGCCCCGGTGGGATTGTTCTTCATCGCCGGGATGCCGCCGTAGGTGGCGCAGGTGCCGATCGCCACCACGGCCGCGGCCTTGGGCGCGAGCTTGTCCACCCAGTCGTTCGTGGTCCAGGGCTGACCGTTCTCCGGGTTGACGCCGAAGCCGGTCCAGTGACCCTCGCCGTTGATCTTCTCGTTGCCGAGCGAGCCCTCCACGACGAGTACGAACGGATCGAGCTTGCCGTCCTCGGCGTCGTACCAGGCCTGGATGTACTCCTGGCCGACCTCGTACGCGACGACCTGGTTGTGCACCACGACCTTGGGCATGCCGGGGATCGCCTGCGTGATGATGTCCTCGAGGCTCGGGTTGGTGGCCGACGTCATGGCGACCGAGTCGCCCTCACAGCTGAGGCCCGTCGTCATCCAGAGGACGTGTGCGGTCACCGCCTCCGTCTTCTTGTGATTCTCGATCGCCTCGATGGTCATCTGACCTCCTCGCCGCTCAACAGATCCGTGGCAGCGGGTCGCCCACCAGCTGGTCCATAACCCGCTTGCCGCCAAAGCTCGTCTCCACAAGCACCATCCCGGGCGGCTCCGCCCGTACCTCTCCGATCTCCGCCGCGGCCTCGCAGCCGGGTACCGCGCGCAGCGCGGCCAGCGCGTCATCGGCCCGCTCGGCGGCGACGAAGGCGACGAGCTTGCCCTCGTTGGCCACGTACATCGGGTCGATGCCGAGGATCTCCGACGCGCCCGCCACCGCCGGGTGCACCGGCACCGCGGCCTCGCGCACGAGCATCGCCACGCCCGAGGCGCGCGCGAGCTCGTTGAGCACCGACGCGACGCCACCGCGGGTGGCGTCGCGCATGCAGTGAAGGCTCTCTCCCGCCACCTCGAGCAGTGCGTCGGCCACCGGCCAGAGCGAGCGCGTGTCTGACTCGATGTCGGCGTCGAGCTCGAACTCGCCGCGCGCGAGCATGATCGCGGTGCCGTGCTCGCCGACCGCGCCGGAGAGCAGCACGCGGTCGCCGGGCTTGAGTGACTGCGGCGAGAGCTTGGCGCGCGGGTCGCGCCTGCCGATGCCGGCCGTGCACACGTACATCGCGTCGGCGTGCCCGCGCTCGACGACCTTGGTGTCGCCCGCGATGATCTCGACGTCCGCCGCTTGCGCCGCCGCGGCGATCGCTTCCACCTCGTGGCGCAGCTCCTCCGCCGGGAGCCCCTCTTCCAGGACAAGCGAGAGGGACAGCGCCAGCGGCTTCGCGCCCGCCACCGCGAGATCGTTGACGGTGCCGTTCACGGCGAGGTCGCCGATCGAGCCGCCGGGGAAGCGGATCGGCTTGACCACGAACGAATCGGTGGTGAGCGCCAGCTCGACGCCGTCGACGCTGAGCATCCCCGCGTCGCCCATCTGCTCGAGGCCGGGCGAGGCGAACGCCGGCACAAACAGGCCCTCGATCATGCTCTGAGTGGCCTTGCCGCCGGCGCCATGCGCCATGTTCACGTGCTCGTCGCGGAACTTGGCGCGCTTGCCTCGCGCGGTCTCGATGATGCCGAGGATCCGCTCTTCGCGGCCCGTCGGCGGGGCGGTGGCGTCGGGGGTCACACCACCTCCCTCTCACGGGCGAAGCGACCGAAGTTGTAATAGGCCGCGCAGGCGCCTTCGGACGACACCATGCAGGTGCCGATCGGGCGCTCGGGCGTGCACGCGGTGCCGAACACCTTGCACTCCCAGGGCTTGATCACGCCCTTGAGCACCTCGCCGCACTGGCACGCCTTGGGGTCGGCCACGCGCACGCCGGGCACGCTGAAGCGCAGCTCGGCGTCGAGCTCGGCGTACGCCTCCGACAGCTTGAGCCCGCTCTGCGAGATGAAGCCGAGCCCGCGCCACTCGAAGTGCGGCCGCAGCTCGAACACCTCCGCCATCGCCTCGAGCGCGCGCACGTTGCCCTCCCACGGGACCACGCGCTTGTACTGGTTCTCCACCTCGCAGCGGCCCGCGTCGAGCTGCGCGAGGATCATCTGGATCGCCTGCAGGATGTCGAGCGGCTCGAAGCCGGCGATCACGATGGGCTTGCCGTAGTCGGCCGGGATGAACTGGAACGGCCGCGCGCCCACCACGGTCGACACGTGGCCCGGGCCGATGAAGCCGTCGAGCCGCAGGTCGGGCGAGTCGAGCAGCGCGCGCAGCGGCGGCACGATCGTCACGTGGTTGCACATGCACGTGAAGTTCGCGACGCCCTCGGCCAGCGCGCGCTTGAGCGTGAGCGCGGTGGACGGCGCCGTGGTCTCGAAGCCGATCGCGAAGAAGACGACCTCGCGGTCCGGATTCTGCTTGGCGATACGCAGCGCGTCGAGCGGCGAGTAGACCATCCGGATGTCGGCGCCACGGGCCTTCGCCTCGAGCAGGCTGCCCCTCGACCCGGGCACGCGCATCATGTCGCCGAAGCAGGTGAAGATCACGCCCGGCTCGTGCGCGATCGCGATTCCGTCGTCCACGCGGCCCATCGGGATCACGCACACGGGGCAGCCCGGCCCGTGCACCAGCTCGACGTTGGCGGGCAGCAGGTCGTCGACGCCGTACTTGTAGATCGAGTGCGTGTGGCCGCCGCACACCTCCATCACCTTGTAGTGGCGGCCGGTCTCGACGCTGGAGAGGATGTCGGCCGCGAGCGCACGGCCGAGCTCGGCGTCGCGGTACTCGTCGACGAATCTCATCGAGGCTTCGCCTCGCTGAGGCCCGCAGTCGACAGTCCACAGTCCGCAGGGCTCTTGTTCAGTCGTACCAGGGCTACGCCCGCGTGCACCAGTAGCTCGTCACCTGGCTCGGCCTCTACCAGCGCGATCTCGACTGAGCTCTTGGCGCCGTCGCTTGCCTGGCAGAGGGCCAGGCAGCGCTCGGGGTCGATGCGGAGCACTGTCATCGGGATGCCTTCGTCGCCGCAGGTGATGCAGTGGTCTGAGTGGCAGTCGAGCGTCACTCGATCACGCTCGCCTTCAGCTCCTCGAGCTCCTGCTCGTAGTCCGCGCCCATTCGCTCGAGCAGCTCGCTCGTGGCGCGTGCCTCCTCCTCGTCGACGCGCGAGATCGCGAAGCCCACGTGGATCAGCACCCAGTCGCCCGGCTGCGCGCCGGCGCCGTCCTCGGCCAGCAGCCCGACGTTGATCGTGCGCCGCACGCCGGCGACGTCGACCTTGGCGAGCTGGTTCTGCTCATCGACGACCTCGATGATCTGACCTGGAATCGCCAGGCACATGGGCTCCCTCTCTGCGCTCGGAGGAGAACGTTCGGTCTTCGCGCTCCGGCGGGCACCCTACGCCGGGCTTGCGCCTACCTCTAGCGGGGACGTTGATTTCCAACGTCGGCTTTCAACGCGCAACTTCTGGCGTTAGGGTGTGGCTGCTTCCAGCGCAAACAGCGAGGTGGACCGTGGCGATCACGCAGCGCCCACAGGACTCGCTACCGGCATCCGTCGCTGCCCCGCCGGGTGTCCATCAGTGGCCGTGCGTACACGTCTTGGAAGCCGATCCGGAGCTCGGCCTGCGCGTGCCGGCCGAGAAGATCCGCGAGGCGCGCGCCGAGCTCTTGGCGCCGATGCGCTCGCTCGACCGAGGGCTGTGGGAGGCGCCGCAGGAGCACGACGCCGGCCACCTCGGCTACCTGATGCTCGAGGGTCTCCTCGGCCGCGACGTGATCCTCGCCGGCACCACCACCACCGAGCTGCTCGGACCCGGCGACGTGGTGCAGCCGTTCGTCTCGATGCACGACGACACGCTGATCCGCTACCACGTCCTCTGGCACGTGCTCGAGCCGGTCAAGTTCGCCCAGCTCGACGACAACTTCTCGCGCGCGCTCGGCAAGTGGCCGCCGGTGATGCGCGTGCTGCTCGACCGCGCGCTGCGGCGCTCGCTACGCGTGTCGATGCACGCCGCGCTGCTCCAGCTCTCGCCGGTCGAGACGCGCCTCCTGTTCATGTTCTGGCTGCTCGCGGACCGCTGGGGCCGAGTCACGCCGGACGGGGTCAGGCTCAAGCTGCAGCTCTCGCACCAGCTGCTCGGCCAGCTCGTGGGCTGCCGGCGGGCGTCGATCACCACCGCGCTGCACCGCATGGAGGAGAGCGGGCTCGTCACCCGTCGCAGCGACCGCACCTGGCTCCTGCGCGGCGAGCCGCCCGACGAGCTGGCTCACATCTACTGGCAGGAGCGCGTCGCGGGGGCCATCTCCCACGACCTGCGCGACAGCCTCATCGGCTAGCGCCGGTCAGTGCGAGTGGCCGTGCCCGCCGCGGTGCGAGTGGACGTAGTCGCCGTGGCTGTGGGTGTGGCCGTGCGAGTGCTCGTGGCCGATGCACGAAGCGCACAGCCCAACGATCGGGAAGTGGCTGAACCGGGCCTCGTAGCCGAACTCCTTCTTGATCCGCTTGCGCAGCGGGTCGAGCCGCTCCGACTCGATGATCGTCACGCGGTTGCAGCGCTCGCAGACGATGTACTCGCGTTCGCCCGCGCCGGTGAGCGCGTACAGCCCCGGCCCGTGCCCGACATGCACGTGCCGCGCCACGCCGAGCTCCTCGAGCTGCTCGAGCGCGCGGTAGACGGACGTCAGGTCGAGCGTCTCCATCCGGCCGTCGAACCCGCTCGCGATGTAGTCGGCCGACACCGGCCCGTCGGCGGCGAACAGCGCCTCGAGCACGAGCCGCCGCGGCGCCGAAAGGCGGCCACCGCGCGCCCGCAGCGCAGCGGCCACGTCGTCGATGTCCTCGAACTCGAGTCGCGGACTGCGCGGCGAGTGCGGCATCAGCGGTTGGGGCTCCAGCGCTCCTCGAGCCGGCCGAAGTGCCAGACGGTGAGCGCCACCGTCCAGGTGACGACGAACAGGCCCGCGATCGCGTAGCCGACCATGTTGAGGTCGAGGTTCGAGACGAGGCCCCAGACGCCGCCGTTCAGGCTGAGCTTGTCCGCCAGCACCGAGAGCAACTCGATCGACCCGATCAGGAGCGCCACAGCCACCGACAGCCCGGTGACCGCGATGTTGTAGAAGAGCTTGCGGACCGGCTTCGAGAAGGCCCAGCCGTAGGCGAAGTTCATGAACGCGCCGTCGATCGTGTCGAGCAGCGACATGCCGGCGGCGAACAGCACCGGCAGGCACAGGATCGCGTAGAACGGCATGCCGCCGGCGGCGGCCGCCCCCGCCGCGGCCAGCAGCGCGACCTCTGTGGCGGTATCGAAGCCGAGGCCGAACAAGAGCCCGACCCAGTACATCTGCCCCGGCTTGTTAACGGCGCGCGTGGCGCGCCCGTAGAAGCGGTTCATGAAGCCGCGCCGCTGGAGCTGGTCCTCGAGCTGCGACTCGCTGTAGCGGCCGCGGCGCATGCTGCGGAAGATCCGCACGATGCCGACGAGGACGATCAGATTGAGGATGCCGATCGCGAACAGGAACGAGCCCGAGATCAACGGGCCCGCGACCCCGGTGGCCCCGTGCAGCCACGAGCCGCCGTCCGACACCTCGCCGCCCAGCCCCTTGATGCCGACCGCGAACAGCGCGGCAAGCGCGAACACGACGGTGGAGTGGCCGAGCGAGAAGAAGAAGCCGACGCTCAGCGGCCGCCGCCCCTCGCTCATGAACTTGCGCGTGGTGTTGTCGATCGCCGCGATGTGGTCGGCGTCGAACGCGTGGCGCAGCCCGAGCGTGTAGGCCGTGATCCCGACCCCGAGCCCGAAGGCCCCGGCGCCGCCGCCGAGCTGGTAGTGCCGCGGGATCACGAGCGCGATCAGTAGGAAGAAGCCGAGCACGTGGAGGCCGACGATCGCAAGGCCGAGCAGCGCGGCCCGGCGACGTTCGGCGGGCGTGAGCGCTGAAGCCTTCACGGCTCCACCCTACTCCCTATTGCAAACGGCTTTCAGTAAGCCGCTCGGGGCGCGCAGTTCTTTACCGCCTCTTGACCGGCCGCCCTGCACGATCCACACGATGGGCGGCACGGCCGGCAATGCGACGCTGACGAGCGCCACGGCGGTGCTGCTCACGCTCCTCCTGCTGGCCGAGGGCGTGACGATCGTGTTCATCGGCGGCCTGCGCAACGAGCACATGTTCATCGGCATGGCGCTGATCCCGCCCGTGCTCCTCAAGCTGGGCAGCACGGGCTACCGCTTCACGCGCTACTACGCCGGGACGCGCGCCTACCGCGAGAAGGGGCCGCCGCTCCTACCGCTGCGCCTACTCGCGCCGCCGCTCGTGCTGTGCACGCTGGTCGTGTTCGTCACCGGCGTCGCGCTCCTCGTGGTCGGCCATAAAGCGAGCGCCCTGTTCACGCTCCACAAGATCAGCTTCATCGTCTGGGCGGCGTTGTTCGCCGCGCACTTCCTCGCCCATCTCCCTCGCATGCTGCGCTCCCTGCGCGACGACTGGACCGCCGCGGCGCGGCGGCGCGTGGGCGGCGCGGGCGCGCGCCTGACCCTGCTCGTGGCGTCGACCGGCGGAGGCCTGGCGTTGGCGTTGGCCGTGCTGCCACTGATCACGGGCTGGCACGGCCACCACCACGGCTGAGCCGCCGGTGCCTTTGCCGTGCCTTGACCCTGCCCTCCCGAATATGGGGACGCAGATGTCAGAGCCGCCACAGCCCCGTGCCCGTAGCGCGTTCGCGCGCGACCGCGCGCTGCGGCGCATCCGCGTCGTCAGCTGGGCCGTGGGAGCCATGACGGCCGGCCTGGCCGGCGCGCTGTCGGTCGTCGCCGCCCACGCGTTCCGGGGCCACGACCGGAGTGCCCCGGTCACGCCCACGTCCGCGGTCGGCGCGAGCAGGCAACCCACCCGCCGGGTGCACGTGCCGCCACCCCAGCACGTGCCCTCGATAGACGAGCAGGCGCCGCTCCAACCGCCGTCGTCTCCTCCGGCGGCCGCGCCGCCGACCTCGCCTTCCCGCGCGCCCGCGAGCCCGGCGCCGGCGCCCGAACCGGCGCCGGCGCCGGTCCCCGCCCCGCAGACCTCCGGCGGCTCGTGAGCGGCGCCGACGCCCGCTGGGACGCGCTCGGCAGCAGCGCCGCCGTGGCAGTCTCGGACGCGGCGGCACTGCCCGCCGCGCGGGCGGCCGTGGAAGACGAGCTCGCCGCGCTCGACGTGGCGTGCAGCCGCTTCCGCGACGACTCCGAGCTGTCGCGGCTGAACGCCGGTCGCGGACGCCGCGTCCCGGCCTCGCCGCTCTTCCTCGAGGCGGTCGAGGTGGCGCTCCGCGCCGCCGCGCTCACCGGCGGCATCGTCGACCCCACCGTCGGCGAGGCGCTCGTAGCCGCCGGCTACAGCCGCGACTTCAGTGAACTGCGCCGCGGCCCCGCCGAACTCAGGGCCCAGCGCGTCCCCGGCTGGACCAAGGTGCACGTCGACCGCGCTCGCCGCGCGGTCCGTGTGCCGCCCGGGGTGCGCCTCGATCTCGGCGCGACGGCCAAGGCGCTCGGCGCCGATCGGGCTGCCGCGGCGGCGGCGCGCGCCGCCCCGGGCGTGAGCGTGCTGGTGAACCTCGGCGGCGACATCGGCACGGCCGGCCCGCCGCTGCACGGCGGCTGGCTCGTGCGCGTCGCGGACGATCACCGCGCATCCGCCGACGCGCCCGGCCAGACGCTGACGATCGCGGCGGGCGGCCTGGCCACCTCGAGCACGACGGTGCGACGCTGGGGCCCCGGCAGGCACCACATCATCGACCCGCGCAGCGGGCTCCCGGCGCTGTCGCGGTGGCGAACCGTCAGCGTGGCGGCCGCCACCTGCGTGGACGCCAACATCGCGAGCACCGCGGCGATCGTGCTCGGCGACGAGGCGCCGGCCTGGCTGAGCGAGCGCGGCCTGCCCGCCCGGCTCGTCAGCCGGAACGGCCACGTCCTCACGGTGGCCGCCTGGCCCGAGGAGCTGGTGGCCGCGTGACGCTCGCCGCCGCGCACGGCCCGTCGGCGCTCTGGTACGCCACGCGCGGCACGGGAGCGGTCACGCTCGTGCTGCTCACCGCGAGCGTCGTCCTCGGGATCGTGGAGGTGCGTGCCTGGCGTCCGGCGGGCACGTCGTTGGTCGCGGTCGCCTCGCTGCACCGCACGTTCTCGTTGCTGGCGGTCGCGCTGCTCGCGGTGCACGTAGTCACGACGCTGCTCGATCCGTTCCCCCACATCGGCGCGCTCACGGCGGTCATCCCGTTCGCCGGCTCCTACCGGCCGCTGTGGGTGGGCTTCGGCGCGATCGCCTGCGACCTGTTGCTGGCGCTCGTGATCACGAGCCTGCTGCGGCGCCGGCTGGGCTTCGGTGCGTGGCGCGGCGTGCACTGGTTCGCATATGTGTGCTGGCCGCTCGCGCTGGTACATGGGCTCGGCAGCGGTTCCGACGCGAAGACCAGCTGGATGTTGCTGCTCACCGCGGCCTGCGCGGGCGCCGTCGTGCTTGCCCTGCTCGCGCGCCTGGCGGGACCTGCCACGCGGCCGCGGCTGCGCACCCTCGCGAGGGTCGGCACCGGCCTCGCCGCCATCGCCTTCGTGGTCTGGCTGGCCCAGGGGCCGCTCGCGCGCGGCTGGGCGCGACGGGCAGGTACTCCGGCGAGCGTGCTGGCCGCCTTCGCCCCGCCCGGTTCGGCATCGGCGCCCGCCGCGCGCGCAGCGGCCCGCTCCTCCCTCGACCAACCCTTCTCCGCCGGCCTCCGCGGGGTGATCAAGCGCGGCCACAGCGCCGGCGGCAGCGCGGTGGTGGACCTGCGCATGCACCTCACGCGCGGCCCCCCCGGGGTGCTGCGCATCCGCCTCGGCGGCCAGCCGCTCGCGGACGGCGGCCTGCTGATGAACCGCAGCGCCGTGAGCTTCGGCCCCCCGTCTGATGCCGCCCGCTACCGCGGCCGGGTCGAGGCGCTGAGGGACACCGTTCTGCAGACGCTCGTCGGCAGCCCACAGGGCAACGCGGTGAGGCTCGTGATTCGGCTCTTCTTCAATGGCGGCAGCGTGCGTGGCGACGTCCAGGGCACACCGGTGGGGAGCTCGGGGCAATGAGCCTCCCGCGCCTGCTCGCGGGCGTTCGCCCGCACGCGCCGCTCGCGCTCGCTGAGCACGAGCGGATCCACGGGGCCCTCAGGGCGCAAGGCCCCGCCCTGATCGAGGCGGTGGAGCGGGCGGGGCTGCGCGGGCGCGGCGGCGCCTCCTTCCCCGCCGCGCTGAAGATGGCCGACGTCGCGCGCAGGCGCGGCCCGCGCACGCTGCTCGTCAACGCGGCCGAGGGCGAGCCGATGAGCGCCAAGGACCGGCTGCTCATCCAGTCGGCGCCGCAGCTCGTGCTCGACGGCGCGCTGGCCGCCGCCGACGCGGTTGGCGCGCGCTCGATCGTCATCGCGGTGCCCGCCGACTCGGAGGCCGCGCGCGGCGTCATGCGCCACGCGCTGGCGGAGCGGCCGGGCCGCCGGCGCTTCAGCGTCGTGGACGTGCCGGCCGCGCACCTCGCCGGCGAGGAGAGCGCGCTGATCAACTACCTCGGCGGCGGGCCGCTGAAGCCGACACTGGTGCCGCCGCGGCCGTCCGAGCGCGGGCTACGGCGGCGCCCGACGCTCGTCCAGAACCCGGAGACGCTCGCCCACGTCGCGCTGATCGCCCGCCACGGGCCGACCTGGTTCCGCGAGCTCGGCCTGGCGGCGCACCCCGGCTCCGCGCTTGTGACCGTGTCCGGCGCGGTGCGTGACCAGGGCGTATATGAAGTGGCCTGCGGCACGCCGCTGCGATCACTGCTCACCGCCGCGGGCGGGGGCGAGCTCGAGCCGCTCCGCGCCGCGCTTGTGGGCGGCTACCACGGGATCTGGATCGACGCCGATCAGCTCGAGGCGGTCACGCTCGACGACGCCTGCCTCCGCCGCTACGGCGGCAGCCTCGGCGCGGGAGTGGTCGTGGCGCTCGGCAAGTCGGCCTGCCCGGTGCAGGAGCTCGCGCGCACGCTCGCCTGGCTCGCCTCGGAGAGCGCCGGCCAGTGCGGCCCGTGCAGCAACGGGCTGCCGGCGCTGGCGGAGCTGCTCGCCGCGATCGCCGCGGGCCGCGGCGGGCGCGACGCCCGCGAGCGCCTCGACCGCTGGAGCGGCGACATCGCCGAGCGCGGCGCCTGCCGGCTGCCGGACGGCGCCGCGCGCTTCCTGCGCAGCGGCATGGGCGTGTTCGGGGCCGAGCTCGTGGATCACGCGCTCAGGGGCCCGTGCGCCGGTTGCCGGCGGCTGCCGACGTTGCAGTTCACCCGCGGCGGAGGACGGCGAACGCGGGTGGCCGCGTGAACAACCACCTCACGATCAACCCGATCGCGTGCAACGGCCACGGGCTCTGCGCCGAGCTCTTCCCCGAGTGGATCGAGCTCGACGACTGGGGCTACCCGATCGTCGACCGCGGCCCGATACCCGAGGAGCTGATGGCACACGCGCGGCGCGCCGCGGCGGCCTGCCCGAAGCTCGCGCTCGCGCTGCGCATCGACGCCGAGCGCTCCTGACCCGTCAGCGAGCGAGCCGCGCCAGCCGCAGCTCGAAGCGCGTGCTGTCGCCCTTGAGCGCTCGCAGGCTGCCGTTGTCCGCCTGCGCGAGCGCGCGCGCCAGGTGCAGGCCGATCCCGGTGCCGCCGGCGTGGGAGTCGCCGCGCTCGAAGATGCGATCGCTCAGCTCGTCGGGAATGCCGGGACCGGCATCTGCCACGGTCACGCCGGCGCTGCGCCCGTTGGCGCTCACGCTCACGCGCACCGGTCCGACGCCGTGGCGGAGCGCGTTGTCGAGCAGCACGTCGAGGATCTGGCCGACCGTGCCGCGCGAGGCGCTGACCAGCACGTTCTTCTCCGCCACCACCTCGAACGGCCGGCGCGAGCGGCCGAAGACGGGCGCCCAGCGCGCGGCGTGGTCGTGCACCACCGCGGCCAGGTTGACGGTGACCGTGTCACCGCCGCTGGTCTTGCGCGCGTGGGCGAGCAGCGCGGCGATGGTCGACTCGAGCCGGTCCACCTCGCTCAGCGCGGCGTCGAGCTCCTCATCCCGAGCCGTCCCCTTGGCGCCGCCGCTCGCCTCCTCGATGCGCAACCGCAGCGCGGTGAGCGGCGTGCGCAGCTGGTGCGAGACGTTGGCCGAGAACTCGCGTTCGCGCGCCACGAGCTCGGCGATGCGCTCGGCGCTGCTGTCGAGCCCCTTCGCGACAGCATCGATCTCCGGCACGCCGAAGTGGCCGGCCCGGACGGAGAAGTCGCCGTCGCCGAGCTGCTCCGAGCGGCGGGCGATGGCCTCAAGCGGCCGCGCGAGCCGGCGCGCCTGGAGCGCGGCCAGCGCCACCGCCACCATCACCCCGCCCAGGCTCAGTGCGGCGATGAGCAGCCACTCGCGGTAGACGCGGTGGTGCAGCTCGCCGATTGGCGCCTGCGCCACCACCGCCCCGCCCAGAGGGGCGCCGGAGCGGGCGCTGAGCGCGTCCGTCCCGAGCGGCGGGCCAGTGCTCACGTGGCGGCCGTCGCGCGTCGTGATCGACACCCAGTGGCCGGCCCGGATGAAGCGCCGCAGGAGCGCCGGAGTGACGGGCTGGCCGCGCTCGAGCCGGTCGTCGATCGCGGCGGACACGCCATCCGCCTCGCGCTCGAGCCGGCTAGTGCTCTCGCTGCGCAGCCGCGCCGCCTCCACCGCGCCGAGCGGCACGCCCAGCACGATCACCGCGATCAGCGCGATCGCCGCGGTGGACAGGATCAGTCGCCGGCGCATCGCTCGCCGCTAGGGCTCGAAGCGCAGCCCCACGCCGCGCACCGTGATCAGCCGCCGCGGATTCTCCGCGTCCTCTCCCAGCTTGCGCCGCAGCCACGAGACGTGCATGTCGAGCGTCTTCGTCGAGCCGAACCAGTTCTCGTCCCAGACGTCGGACATGATCCGCTCGCGCGTCACGACCTTGCCCGCCTCGCGCACGAGCAGCGCGAGCAGGTCGAACTCCTTCGGGGACAGCTCGAGCTCCCGGTCGCCCTGCCACGCGCGCCGCGCCGCCACGTCGACGCTCACGTCGGCGGCCTGGAACTGCTCAGCGGTCGTGCGGCGCAACTGAGAGCGCACGCGGGCCAATAGCTCGGCCAGGCGAAAGGGCTTCGTGATGTAGTCGTCCGCGCCCGCGTCGAGCCCGCCGACCGCGTCCATCTCCCCATCGTGCACAGTGAGGAAGACGATCGGCACCGAGGGCCGGCCCTCACGCACGCGCTGGCAGACCTCGAGCCCGTCGACGCCGGGCAGGCCGATGTCGAGCAGCAGCAGGTCATGCTCGCCGTCCACGCCCGAGGCGACCGCGTCGCGGCCGTTCGCCACGGCCTCGACCTCGTAGCCCTCGCGCTCGAGCGCGCGAACCAGCGGCACGCGTATGCCCTCGTCGTCTTCGGCGAGCAGGATCAGAGGCACGATCGGATGGTACGGCGGCTCAGCATCCACCGATGAAGGTCATGCCAGCCCCAGCGCGAGGTCAAGGTTCGGCAAAGATCCGGGCGCCTTTGCCAAATCTTTCTGCTCTGCGGGTTCGGGGATGACCCCCGCCGGGCACGGCTCGGGAAGCAACCGACTTCGACCTCAGCGAGGCCTTGAATATGCAACCGGACAAGCACGCCATCGACCCTCTGAATCTGGTTCGAGACATCGCCACCCGCGCCGTCCTGGCGGTCGGGCTGGCGGGGATCGCGCTGATCCACCTGCTCGATTCCATCAACACCTTCGGCGACACGCGCTACCTGTTCTGGATGTACATGGCGCTCATCGCGGGCTGTCTCGTGGCCGCGGGCGGCGTGCTCTTCACCCGCTCCCGCCTGTTCTTTCTCGCGGCCGCCGGGCTCGCCGCAGCGACGCTTGTCGGCTTCGTGCTCAGCCGCACCACGGGCCTGCCGAGCGACAGCGGCGACATCGGCAACTGGACCGAGCCGCTCGGGCTCGCCAGCATGTTCGTCGAGGGCGCGGTGGTGGCCCTGGCCGGCGCCGCCCATGCCGTAATTCCGGCGCGCCATCAGGCCGCCCGGCGCCTGCGCGCCGTCGTTCTGGCCGAGGCTGCCTAGCCCCTGTCGCGCCGGCCGGGGTGCGTAGTAACCACGGAGCGCTCTTACGAACTCCTAAGAAGAACCGCAGAGATCCCTTAGGCAGTCGAACCACCGTCGGGGAACGGCCGGGAAGGCCGCACACCTATCCGTTCTCACAGAAAAGGGACTCAGATGCGAAACAGAAGACTGCCGTACGCCGCCCTGGCGCTCGGCGCGACGATCGCGCTTTCGGGGGGCACCTCGGCGAGCGCCGCCACAGGCGACCAACAGCTACTCACGAGCTCGAACTGGGCCGGCTACGAGGCGGCCACCAGCTCCGGCGGGACCTTCTCGCGCGTCGCGGGCAGCTGGACGGAGCCATCCGCCGACTGCTCGAGCAGCGATGGCGACTCGGCCTTCTGGGTCGGTCTCGGCGGCGGTGGTGGCGAGTCGTCGACCGGGCTCGAGCAGGTGGGCACCGAGATCGACTGCAGCTCGGGCAGCGCCCAGGCACACGCCTGGTACGAGCTGATTCCGGCGGCGCCCGTGCGCCTCGACGTCGACATCCACACGGGCGACCAGATCTCAGCGTGGGTGAGCGTCGACGGCCACAACGTCACCGTCTCCCTCAGCGACAAGACCACCGGCCAGACCGCGACCAAGAACCTGACCACCGACAACATCGACGTCTCGACGGCGGAGTGGATCGCCGAGGCTCCGTCCGCGTGCAGCGACGCCGGCTGCCAGCCGGTGCCGCTCGCCGACTTCGGCAAGGTCGGCTTCACGGACGCGTCCGCCACCGCGGGCGGCCACACCGGCTCTATCTCCGATTCGCAGTGGACCTCGGCGCCGCTCCAGCTCGCGGCGGCCGACGGTTCCTCGAGCGGCGCATCGCCCAGCTCGCTGTCGAGCGACGGCTCGTCGTTCTCGGTGTCGTCGCAGTCGAGTGACGTGGCCACGAGCGACCCGAGCGCGGGCGGCGGCTACGGCGACGGCTCGGGCGGCTACGGCGACGGTTCCGGCGGCTATGGCGACGGGTCCGGTGGTTACGGCGACGGTTCCGGAGGCTACGGCTACGGAGGCGGCGGCTACGGCGACGGCGGCTGGGGCAGCGGCGGCTACGGCTACAGCCCGGGCGGCTACGGCGATAGCTACGGCTACGGAGGTGGCTTCAGCTACGGCGCCTAGCGGACCTGCCACGCTTCCGTCACTCGATGGCGGAGAGCAATCCACTGGAGCTGCCGGACGGAGTGAAGGAGGAGGCCGTGGACGAGCTCTACGGCCTCCCCCTCGAGGAGTTCACGGCGCGCCGCGACGAGCTCGCGAAGGAGCTGCGCTCCGCGGATGAGCGCGAGGGAGCGGCCTGGGTGAAGGCGCTGCGCAAGCCGAGCCAGCCGGCGTGGCTCGTCAACCAGCTCGCCCGCACGCAGACCGCCGACGCGAAGGGCGTGCTCGACAGCGCCGACGCCCTGCGGGCCGCCCAAGAGCGAACGCTCGCCGGGGCGGGCAGCCCGCAGGAGCTCGCGCGCGCGTCGGAGGAGCACGCCGGCGCTATGCGCGCCCTGCTCGCAAAGGCGCCGGGCATGCTCGACGCCGAGGGCCGCTCGCCGAGCAACCCGACCCTCTACCGCGCGGCGGAGACCCTGCGGGCGACCGCCCTCGACGAGGACGCCCGCGCCGCCTTCGCCGCAGGCCGCCTGACGCGCGAGCAGCGGGCGGCCGGACTCGGATTCGCCCCGGTGTCGGACGCGGACGAGGACGCCGAGCCGCCGAGCCGCAGCAGGCGCAAGGCGGCGGCCGTCGCAGCTCGGCCGAAGAAGGAGGACAGCGAACAGAAGGCCCGCGCGCAGGCGCAGGCCGCGCTCAAGACGGTCAAAGCGGAGCTGAAGGAGCGTTCGAAGGAGGTCGCCGAGCACGAGCGCGCGGTCCGTGCCGCCGAGCGTGAGGCAGAGGCCGCCCAGAGCCAGCTCAAGCAGGCGACGAACGCGCTCGAGCGGGCCCGCGCGGACGAGGCCCACGCGCGAGCGCGCGTGGAGAAGGCCGAGGCCGCGGCCGAGCGACTGCGCTAGTCGCGCAGGCCGCCGATTCCCAGCGACCCGCTTCCGGGGCCCGGCGCCGCAGCCTCGCTCACTTCGCTGTCGCCAGCCGCGTCGAGCGACTCCAGCAGCGCTGCCGACGGGACGAAGAAGAGGCCGCCCGTGACGGCGGTGGAGAAGTCGAGGATGCGGTCCGTGTTGCCGGGCGGATCGCCGATGAACATGTTGGTCAGCATCAGCTCGATCAGCTCCGAGCTGCGCGCATAGGCGATGAAGTAGGTGCCGAACTCGGCGGCGCCCACGCGGCCGAACGGCATGTTGAAGCGCATGACCTTCCGCTCCTCGCCGTCCGGTCCCGTGATCACGTTGAGCGCCAGGTGCGAGTCGGCGGGCTTGACGTCGTCAGGCAGCTCGAGGTCGCTGAGCTTCGTGCGCCCGATGATCAGCTCCTGCTCCTCGGTGGAGAGCGCGTCCCACGCGTCGAGGTCGTGGACGTACTTCTGGACGATCACGTAGCTGCCGCCGGCGAAGGCGGGATCCTCGTCGCCGATGAGCACCGCCTCCGTGGCGGTCTCGCCTTCCGGGTTCTCGGTCCCGTCCACGAAGCCGAGCACGTCGCGGTCATCGAAGGAGCGGAAGCCGTGCACCTCGTCCACCACCTCCGCGTAGCCACGCACCCGCTCGGTCAGCCGCTGCGCCAGCTCGAAGCAGAGGTCAAAGCGGTGCGCCCTGATGTGGAAGAGCAGGTCGCCCGGCGTCGCCGGCGCGGTATGGCGCGGCCCGACGAGCTCGCGAAATGGGTGCAGGCCGGCCGGACGGCGGCCGCCCGTCAGCCGCTCCCAGAGCTCCGCACCGAGCCCCACCACACACGACAACTCCCCCTCCGGCACCCGAAATCCCACCGACCGCTTGATCCCCGAGGCGTCAGCCAGCAGCTCCCCAAGCTCCGCCTCAGACCCCACGCGCACAGTGAGCACCAGGAAGATCGACGCCTCGGTCGGATGACTGAGAATCGGCTGCGGCTCAGGCGGCGACACGGTCGGCGTGGAACATACGCGCTCCGGGCCCTCGCCGCCAGGGCGCCGAAAGGCGCCCCGATTTCGGATGCAACTCGCGGTCATCTGGCAAGGAATGTCCCGGGGACCAGTGCTCTGCACGGCCCCCGGGACGATGACGCCGCCAGCGGCCGCGAGATGCTGCGAAATCGGGGCGCCCAGATTCGAACTGGGGACCTCACCGACCCGAACGGTGCGCGCTACCAGGCTGCGCCACGCCCCGAAATCGCCCTGAGTCTAGCTCTGCTCGACGAGAACGGCCGACCGCGGGACCTCCACCTCCTCGCCGCCGCCCATCAGCTCCTCCTCCGGCCGCCCGTGCAGCGGCAGCAGCGGAGTGAGCGCCAGGACCAGCAGGGCGATCGCGGCGACGACCCAGAGGCTGTGCTCGGTCGCGAGCCGGAAGCCGTCGTGCCCGAGGGCCGAGAAGAACACGGTGCCGATCACCGCGACCCCCACGGCCGAACCGAGCTGCTGAATCGCGTTGAGTACGCCCGATGCCGAGCCCACTTCCTCGTCGTTCACGGCGGCGAGGATGATGCTGAACAGCGGAGCGATCACGAGACCCATGCCGATGCCAAGCAGGAGCTCGGCGGGCGCGAGGTCCCACGACGTGAGCGAGGCGCCGTTCGAGTGGATCGCCGCGAGCATCCAGAGGATCCCGCCAAGCAGCACCACGGCACCGCCCTGGATTACCGGCCGGCCGAACTTCGGGCCGAGCCAGCCGCCGCTCAGTCCCGCGCCGATGGCCGTGCCGAATGCCCACGGCACCACGGTCAGGCCAGAGTGAATCGGGCTGTAGTGCAGTGCGATCTGGAAGTACAGCGTCGGCACCAGCAGCAGGCCGGCCATCGCCGAGAAGAACACGAGCGTGATCAGCGTTCCGCTCACGTAGCCCGGCTTCGACAGGATGCTCGGGACGACCAGCGGGTCGCCGCCGCGCGCCTGCCGGCGCTTCTCATAGGACGCGAACAACAGCAGCGTCACGGCGCTCGCGGCCATCGAGATGAACGCCCATGCGGGCCAGCCGGAGTCGCGCCCCTGGATCAGGGGGTAGACGAGCAGGACGGCCGCGACGGTGAACAGCGCCGCTCCGCCGAAGTCGACGCTGAGCTTGCGCGCCGAGCGCGACTCGGGCATCACGCGGTACGCGCCGAAGATGCCGAGCAGGCCGAGCGGAACGTTGACGAAGAAGATCGACCTCCACTCGCTGCCGAACAGGTTGCCGCTGACGAGCGCCCCGCCCACGATCGGGCCGAACACGGCGGACAGCCCCATCACGGGACCCCAGATCGCGAAGGCCTTGGGCAGCTCCTCCGCGGAGAAGACCTCCTTCACCACGCCGAGTCCCTGCGGGATCATCAGCGCGCCGAAGGCCCCCTGGGTCAGGCGGAAGGCGATCAGCATCCCCGGCGAGGATGCGAGGCTGCACGCCATCGACGAGAGCGTGAAGCCCGCCGCGCCGATGATAAAGAGGCGCCGCCGCCCGAAGATGTCGCCCAGCCGTCCGCCCGTCACGAGCCCCACGCTGAACGCGAGCGCGTAGCCGCCGACGATCCACTGGAGCTGGGTGGACGTCGCGTGCAGGTCGAGGCGGATCGACGGGCTGGCGACGTTGACGATCGTCGCGTCGAGCAGGTCCATGCACTCGGCGGCGAGGATCACGAACAGGATGAGCCACCTACGAGGGTGGCCGGTGGTGGTGGGTTGCATGTCGCGAGTTCCTTTGACTTGTAGAACAGTGTTCGTGAAAGACGAACAGCGTTCTAACATGCGAACGGTGATCGTGTCAACTAGACTGTTCCCGCGATGACGGCCGGCCCGCTGCCAGAGCCGCCGCGTCCGGGGGGACGCAAGGAAGAGGGGCGCAAGCGCCGCACGCTCAACCGCGACGCGATCGTCGACGTGGCGCTCGCGATCGTCGACGCCCACGGGCTCGAGGGACTGAGCATGCGCAACGTGGCGGAGCGACTGCAGACGGGCCCAGCCTCCCTCTACGCGCACGTCGCCAACCGGGCGGAGCTCACCGAGCTGGTCTACGACCGCGTGCTCGCCGAGGTCGAGATCCCGCCGCCCGACCCGAAGGACTGGCGGAAGCAGCTCAAGACGGGGCTGCGCAACATGTACGACGTGCTGATCGCCCACCGCGACATCGCGTACGCCAGCCTGGCCCGGGTGCCGATCGGGCCGAACATGCTCGAGAAGGGCGACCAGTTGCTCGCGATCCTGATCGCAGGCAAGGTGCCAGACCGCGTGGCCGGGCTCGCCATGGACTTCCTCTCGCTCGCGATCAACTCGCTCGCCTACGAGCAGAGCCTCTACCCGCCCGAGGCGACCGAGGAGGAGATCCACGAGTACTACGAGCAGGTGACGAACTACTTCGCCAACCTGTCGGCGGAGCGCTTCCCGAACCTCGCCGCGCTCGCCGGGCCGCTGACCGAACCCGAGGTGGAGGAGCGGCTGAACTTCGCGCTCGACGTCCTGGTGGCAGGTGTGAGCACGCTCGCGGAGTCCGCCAAGCGCCGCGGCTAGGCTGGCGTCGATGGCAGCGTCTCTACTCCCCGCCCCCACCACCAACCCGGTCCGGCGGATCGCCTTCGACCTCGGCACCGAGCGCGCGGCGCGCTCGTCGGGCATCCCGATGCCGCCCGGCCGTCTCAACTTCAGCCTCCCGTTCACGCGCCGCTTCGGTCTCAACCCGCTGCCGATCCTGCTCGACTCCTACGAGCGCTATGGCCCGATCTTCACCCTGCGGGTGCTGCACAGCCCCGTGGTGTTCATGCTCGGCCCGGAGGCCAACCACTTCGTCACCGTGTCGAACGCGTCCAAGTTCCGCTGGCGCGACGGCAGCATGGGCGACCTGATCCCGCTGCTCGGCGACGGCCTGCTCACGATCGACGGCCCCTACCACCGCCAGTCGCGCAGGGTGATGCTGCCGTCGTTCCACCGCGAGCGGATCGCGGGGATGGCGGACACCATGGTCGAGGAGGCCACGCACGCGCTCGACGGCTGGAAGGCCGGCGAGCAGATCGACCTCTACCACTGGACCCGCGGCCTGGCGTTGCGGATCGCGATGCGCGCCCTGCTCGGCTTCGACGCCGACCGCGGCGAGGACCTCCACGCCGCCGACGAGTTCGAGGAGGCGCTCGCGTTCTGGGGCCGGGACTACCTGCTGCAGACCGTGCGTGGGCCGTTCTCGCCGTTCTCGCGTATGCAGCGGCACAAGCAACGCCTCGACGCGCTCGTCTACGAGGAGATCGCGCGTCGCCGCGCGAGCGGCGAGCGCCGCGACGACCTGATGAGCGTCCTGCTCGAGGCCAGCGACGACGCGGGCGAGCCGCTGTCCGACCGCGAGGTGCGCGACCACCTCGTCACGCTGCTGTTCGCGGGCCACGACACCACAACCTCCACCGTGACGTTCCTGTTCTATGAGCTCCTGCGCGCGCCCGAGGCGCTCGCGCGCGTGACCGACGAGGTCGACGGCGTGCTCGCGGGCCGCTCCCCCACAGCGGAGGAGCTGGTCAGCGGGATGCCCGAGCTCGAGGCCGTGATGGACGAGACGCTGCGCATGTACCCGCCCGCGTGGGTGGGCCCGCGCAGGGCGGTCGAGAGCTTCGAGTTCGCCGGCGTGCCGTGTCCCTCAGGGATGCTCGTGAACTACTGCTCGTGGGCGAGCCACCGGCTGCCCGAGGTGTTCCCGGACCCGCACGCCTTCCGGCCCGAGCGCTTCACCCCCGAGCGCAAGGCCGCTCTGCCTAAAGGCGCCTACGTGCCGTTTGGTGGCGGCTCGCGCACGTGCATCGGGATGCGCTTCGGCCAGCTCGAGATCAAGACGATCAGCGCGCTCGTGCTGCAGCGCTACCGGCTCGAGGCGCCGCTCAACTACGACCTCGACATCCGCATGATGCCCACGCTCAGCCCCAAGCGCGGGCTGCCGCTGCGAGTGGCCGAGACGCGCGTCGCCGCCTAGCGCTCAGTTCTTGCCGGCGCCGTTGGTCTCGCCGATCGAGAGCACGGTCAGGAAGGCCTCCTGCGGCACCTCGATCTTGCCGACCTGCTTCATGCGCTTCTTGCCCGCCTTCTGCTTCTCGAGCAGCTTGCGCTTGCGCGTGATGTCGCCGCCGTAGCACTTGGCGATCACGTCCTTGCGGACCGCCTTCACGGATTCGCGGGCGATGATGTTCGACCCGATCGACGCCTGGATCGCCACCTCGAACTGCTGGCGGGGAATCTGCTTGCGCAGGCGCTCTGTCATCGCGCGGCCGGCGTTGTAGGCCTTGTCCTTGTGGACCACCATCGAGAGCGCGTCCACCATGTCGCCCGCGAGCAGGATGTCGAGCTTGACGAGATCGGACGGGCGCATCCCGATCAGGTCGTAGTCGAGCGACGCGTAGCCCTTCGTGCGCGACTTGAGCTGGTCGAAGAAGTCGAGCACTATCTCGGCGAGCGGCAGGTCGTACTGGATCTGCACGCGCTGCGGCGAGAGGAAGTGCATGTCGACGTGGGTGCCGCGGCGCTCCTGGCAGAGCTCCATGACCGCGCCAACCGCTTCCTTCGGGCACAGGATCGACGCGCGGATGTCGGGCTCGCGGATCTCCTCGATCAGCCCGCGGTCGGGCATGTCCGAGGGCGAGTGCACCTCCACCACATCGCCGTTCATAAGCGTCACCTCGTACTCCACGTTGGGCGTGGTGGCGAGCAGCTCGAGGTCATACTCGCGCTCGAGGCGCTCGCGCACGATGTCCATGTGCAGCAGCCCGAGAAAGCCGCAACGGAAGCCGAAGCCGAGTGCCTGGCTCGTCTCGGGCTCGTATGAGAGCGCGGCGTCGTTGAGCGCCAGCTTCTCGAGCGCGTCGCGCAGGTCCTCGAACTGGTCGGTGTCCACCGGGAAGAGCCCGCAGAACACCATGGGCTTGACCTCGCGGTAGCCGGGCAGCGGCTCGGACGCCGGCCGCTCGCGCGTGGTGAGCGTGTCGCCCACGCGCAGCTGCGAGACGTCCTTCACGCCCGTGATCACGTAGCCGACCTCGCCCGCGCGCAGCCCGTAAACCGGCTCCATCTCGGGCGAGAAGAAGCCGATGTCGTCGATGTCCGCCTGCGTGCCGTTCTGCATCGCGAGGATCTGGTCACCCTTCTTCAGCTCACCGTCGACCACTCGCACGTACGCGATCACGCCGCGGTACTGGTCGAACTCGGAGTCGAAGATCAGCGCCCGCGCCGGCGCGTCGAGCTCGCCCTCGGGCGACGGGACCTTCCGCACGATCGCCTCGAGCAGGTCTTCCACGCCCTCGCCGGTCTTGGCCGAGAAGCGCAGCACCTCGTCGGGATCCTCGCCGAGCAGCTCGTGGATCTCGCCGGCCACGCGTTCGGGCTCGGCGCCCGGCAGGTCGATCTTGTTCATCGCCGGGATCAGCTCGAGCCCGGCATCGACGGCCAGGTAGGTGTTGGCGAGCGTCTGCGCCTCGACCCCCTGCGCCGCGTCCACCACGAGCAGCGCGCCGTCGCACGCCGCGAGCGAGCGCGATACCTCGTAGGTGAAGTCCACGTGGCCTGGCGTGTCGATCAGGTGGAGCCGGTAGGTCTCGCCGTCACGCGCCTTGTACTCCACGCGCACGGCCTGCGCCTTGATCGTGATCCCGCGCTCGCGCTCGAGCTCCATCTTGTCGAGTATCTGCGGGCGGTGCTTGCGCGCGTCGACCGCGCCCGTCATCTCGAGGATGCGG
Organism: Thermoleophilaceae bacterium; assembly: GCA_036494715.1. Taxonomy (GTDB): domain Bacteria; phylum Actinomycetota; class Thermoleophilia; order Solirubrobacterales; family Thermoleophilaceae; genus JAICJR01. The sequence continues at coordinate 4,322 of DASXNY010000113.1, read as the reverse complement.
TCGGCAAGGGTCGACTTCCCGTGATCGATGTGGGCGATGATCGAGAAGTTGCGGATGTTGCGGGCGGGGGCGCTCACTTAGTTGATGCTAGACACGGGCCCTGTTCAAGAGCAGGCGTCTGATCTGGTGCGCTTCGGTGATGTTCATGGCGATCACGCAGCGGGCGTACACCAGTATCGCCACGCCGATCGCGGCGCTCATGCTGATCAGCTGGGCGATCAGCGAGTGGCCCAGGCCCGAATCGAAGAGCCACCAGACGAAGTAGCTCACGAGGCTCATGATGATCGTCGCCACCACGATGCGCGCGACCGTCCGCATCGTCACGTAGCCGTCGATCCCGCCGAGGTCGCGTCGCAGGACGAGCGCCTGGCAGACGGCCATCACGAAGGTGCCCGCCACAGAGCCGAGCACCACCCCAGTGATTCCCCACGGGTAATAGAAGATCGCCGAGAAGGTGGCGTTCACCGCCAGGTTGATGAGCGACAGGCCGGTGGTGAACCAGGGCTTCTGCAGGCTGAAGAAGGTGCGCGAGAAGAGCAGGCTCGCGCCCTGGAACGGCAGCGAGAACGACCAGCACAGCAGCGCGATGGAGACGAGGTGCGTGGCGCCGCCACCGAACGCGCCGCGCTGGTAGATGAGCCGCGTGATCGGCTGCGCGAGCACCGCCATCAGCGCCGCGGAGGGGATCAGCAGGAGCAGCGTCTGGCGCACGCCGTTGGCCATCGTGTGGCGGAGGTTGTGGAAGTCCTCGCGCGCGGCGAGCCGAGCCAGCGTCGGGAACAGCACCGTGGCGATCGCGACCGAGAAGAGACCCTGCGGGAGCTGGTAGATGCGGAACGCCTTGTCGATCGCCGCCGGCGCCGAGTCGGACACGAGCGTGCCGAAGATCGAGTTGATCAGTGCGTCGAAGTTGATCAGGCCGAGCGCGATCGTCACCGGCAGCATCAGGCGCAGCACGCGCCAGACGTCCGGGTTCGACCAGTCGAAGCTAAGCTTGAACGGGATGCCCGCCCTGAAGAGCACGGGTAACGGGATCAGGAACTGGGCGATCGTCCCGAGCAGCACCCCGATCGCGTACGCGTAGATCTCGTGCGGGCCGATGAAGCGGTCGCGCAGGAAGACCAGGCAGCCGATGATGATCAGGTTCCAGATCACCGGCGTGAGCGCGGGAATGCTGAAGTGCCCGAGCGAGTTGAGCATGCCGACGACGATCCCCGACAGCGCCAGCAGCAGCACGACCGGGAACATGATCCGCGACATCGTGATCGTGAGATGGCGCAGCTCCGGCGAGTGGTCGAAGCCGGGCGTGACCGCCGACATGATCGGCGCCGCCAGCAGCAGGAAGAGCAGGGTGAGCGCGCCGAGGAGGGCGGTCATCAGGCTGAACACGCTCCAGGCGACGGTGAGCGCCTCCCGCCGCTTGCCCTTCTCGAGCAGCTCCGTGAAGACGGGGACGAAGGCGCCCTGCAGCGCGGCGTCGGCGAACAGCGCGCGCATCAGGTTCGGCACCTGGAAAGCGACCGTGAACGCGGACATCGCGCCGCTCACGCCGAAGTAGCTCGCCGCGATGATCTCGCGCGCCAGGCCGGCCACGCGCGAGATGCCCGTGGCGGCCGAGAAGAAGGCCGTGCTGACGGCCAGCCTGCGGCCGCCGTCCTCCCCGGGAGGTTGCGGCGTGGTTCCGTCCCCGGACCCGCCGCTCTGCCGCGGCCTCAGGCGGTCGGCCCCTCGGGGCGCGGCTGGGCGCTCTGGAGCCGCCACGAGGCCGCTATAGTAGGCCGCCGCCGCGGCGCCGAGTGCCGCGGTCGGTTTCTGTCATGGCCAACATTGCCTCACAAGAAAAGCGCATCCACCGGGCGGAGCGGGAGCGGCTCGAGAATCGCCGCTACACGTCTTCGATCAAGACGTACTTCCGCCGCCTGGAGGCGGCCGTACAGGCCGGCGACGCCAACACCGCGGACGCCGAGCATCGCGAGCTGATCTCCCTGATCGACCGCGCCGTGAAGCGGCACGCTCTGCACCGCAACAACGGCGGGCGCAAGAAGTCGCGCGCTGCGGCGCTGCGGGCCACGCTGGGCTCCGGCGACTAGCCGGCGGCCTTCGTCAGCGCCAGCGAGAACGCGGTGTCCTCCTCGAGGCCGCCGGCTCCGCCCCCGCGCAGGTCCACCTCGAGCTCGGCGAAGATGCACATCGCCCGCTCGAGCATGTGACGGTCGGCGGACTTCGCGCGCGCGATCACCTTTTTGGCCACCCACGGTGGCCCGCCGAGCGCGGCGGCCGCCTTCTGCTCCGTCACGCCCTGCTCGAGCAGTGAGGCGGCGCGGTGCACATCACGCAGCCGGCGGGTGATCGGGAACATCAGCTTCGAGCCGTGCTCGTCCTGCTCGAGCAGCCGCTCGGAGATCGCGAGCGCGGCGCGGCCGTCGCCCGCCACGAGCGCGTCGGCCAGGTCGTAGGCGCCCTTGGTGGTCTCCGCGGGCGCGAGCTGCTCGATCTGCTCCGCGCTGAGCGTGGCCGCCGGGTGCGCGGCGAGCACGAGCTTCTCGACCTCGCGCGCCAGCCGCTGCTGGCCCGTGCCCACCGATGTGACGAGTGTCTTCGCGGCCTCGGAGTCGAGGCTGAGGCCCTCCTCCTTCGCGCGCGCCATCACCCACTTGTGCATCTCCCAGGGCTTGGGCGCCTCGTAGGCGCGCACCTCCCCCCCGTGCTTCTGCACCGCCTTGGCGAGCCGCGCCTGCACCTTGCCGCGCGCGATCAGCACGAGCACGGTGTCGGGCGACATGTCGGCAATCGCGCGCTCGAGCGGCTCGAGGTCGCCGGCCTTCCAGGTCTGGACGAAGTCCGCCAGCAGGTAGCGGGTGCCGGGATTGAAGGTGAGCGCCGCGAGCTCGGCCGCCAGCTCGTCGGGTCCCGTGTCGCGGGCGTCGAGGGTCTCGAGCGCGCCCGGCCCGCCCTCCTCCTCGGCGCGGCGGCGCAGGCGCCCGCGCCAGGCGTCGATCTTGGCGTCGTCCTCGCCGGAGATCAGGTAGACGGGGCTGAGTTCGCTCACCCCTCGGAGTCTATGTATGGGTGGAGATGGTCAGGCGGCCGCCGTCGATCGTCAGGCTGACGGTGCCGTCGCGGTCGGTGCGGTAGACGTGGGGGACCGCCTTCTGCAGCGCGGCGAGGGTGCTCGGTCGCGGGTGGCCGTAGAGGTTGTGGGCGCCGACCTCGATGGCCGCGACCTGGGGTCTCAGCCGGGCGAGCAGCCGGGGCAGGCCGGGGTCGGCGCTGCCGTGGTGGGGCACCTTCATGGCCGTTACGCGCGGGAGATCGAGCGGCAGCAGCGAGGGACTCTCCGCGTCCGCGGACAGGAACAGGCTGAAGCCGCCCTCGCGGACGACCGCCACCGTCGCGCGGGCGTTCGGGTCCTCCGGCGGCGGGCCGGGACCGCGCGGCTCGGGCGAGAGGATCTGGATCGTGAGGGCGCCGGCGCGGAGCAGCTCGCCAGCGCGGGCGGCGACGCGCTTGATGCCGCGCGCGTCCGCCTCGCGTTCCAGCTTCAGGAAGTCGGGGTCGCGGCTGCCGTCGCCGCCGTCGAGGAAGAGGCCCACGGGAAAGCGGGCGAGCACGTCGTGGAGCCCGCCCTGGTGATCGCGCGACTGGTGCGTCGCCACCACGAGGCTGAGCCGCTTGACGCCGAGGTTGCGGATCAGCCGCGCGACGCGCGCCTCGGGCGGGCCGCCGTCGAACAGCACGGCGGCGCCGCTCGGGTCCTGGATCAGCGTCGAGTCGCCCTGGCCGACGTCGAGGAACGAGACGGTGAGGCGCCGCGGCGGCGCCGGTGGCGCGGTGGAGCGCCAGCCGCCCAGGAGGAGCGCCGCGACGAGCCCGGCCGCGAGCGCGAGCCGGCGCCGCCTCGGCAGCCGGCGCCACGCCGCGGCCCACGCGGGAGCGCGCGGCTCCGCCGTCTTGGCGAGCCGCCACACCAGGATCACGACGGCGGCCAGCAACGCGTATGCCGCCAGCACCGCAAGCGGGGATTTGAGCGCCAGGGCCGCCTGTCCATGCGGCGCGTCGCCGAACCAGCGAGCCACCGCGCGCAGGTAGTCGAGCAGGAGGCCGTCTAGCGCGCCGAGCAGTCTCGCGGCGATGAGCGCCGGGCCGCCCAGCGCGCCGAGCGCCGCCTGGACCATCCCAAGCCACATGATCGGCGCGACCACCGGCAGCGCCAGCAGGTTGGCCGGCAGGCTCACGAGCTGCACCGAGCCGAAGTGGTGGGCCAGCAGTGGCGCGGTGGCAAGCGTGGCAGCGGTGGTGATGGCCGCGCCGTCGGCGAGCGG
>DASXNY010000112.1:0-5179 GCA_036494715.1 Thermoleophilaceae bacterium | reverse complement strand
ATGCTGCTGTTCGTCTTCGATGACATCGTCAAGATCGACGATCGCGGCGTGCAGCTCGTGCTAAAGGACGTCGACCAGAAGGACCTCGCCCTCGCCCTGCGCGGGGTGTCGGATGAGGTCAAGCAGAAGATCCTCGGCAACATGTCGCAGCGCGGCGCCGAGATGCTCGTCGAGGAGATGGAGTACCAGCCGCCGCAGCGCCGCTCGATCGTCGAGGAGGCGCAGGGCCGCATCGTCGCCAGCATCCGCCGGCTCGAGGACGCGGGCGCGATCGTGATCGCGCGCGGTGGCGGCGAAGAGGAGGAGGCTGAGGAACTTGTCTAGCGTGGCCGAGGCGCCCGTGGGCGCCTTCTTCTTCGACCAGCTTCCGCCGGAGCCCGCCGGCGCGCGCCGGACCGCCACCGCCGACCCGCGCACGATGGCGGACGACGTGATGGCCGCCGCCCGCGCCGAGGCCGACGACCTTCGCCACACCGCACGTCAGCAGGGGTACGAGGAGGGCTACCAGGCCGGTATCGCCGCCGCGCGCGAGGAGCTCGCGCCGGCCGCGGCCGCCCTGGGCCAGACGCTGGTGGAGGCGCAGCAGCTGCGCGCCGAGGCCGCCGACCAGGCGGAGGCCCGCGCCGTCGAGCTGTCCTTGCGCCTGGCCGAGAAGGTGCTGGCCGGCACGATCGAGGCGCAGCCGGAGCGTGTGGTCGACGTGGTGCGCGGCGCGCTGCGCTGCCTCGTGGACCGCGAGCGCGTGACCGTCCACGTGAACTCGCTCGACCTCGAGCTGGTGCGCGAGGCGATCGAGCCACTCAGCTCCACGCTCGGCGGGATCGATCACTTCGAGGTACAGGAGGATCGCCGCGTCTCGCGCGGCAGCGCGCTCGTGCGCAGCGCCGCCGGTGAGGTGGACGCGACCATCGAGACCAAGCTCGAGCGCGCCCGCGAGCTGCTGGAAGCCGAGCTGGCGCGATGAGCGAGGCGAAGCCGAGCGGGGGCGTGCTCGAGGGCGCATTCGAAGCCCTCAAGTGGAGTGACCTCCATGCGCGCCGTGGGCGTGTGATCAACCTGATCGGCCTGATCATCGAGGCCACCGGGCTCGAGGCCGAGGTGGGGGAGGTGTGCGAGGTCGAGACCGGCCGCAACCGCGGGTCCGTGCCCGCCGAGGTGGTGGGCTTCCGCGACTCGCGCACGCTGCTGATGCCGCTCGGCGAGATGCACGGCATCGGCCCGGGCCGCGCCGTCACGCCCACCGGCCGCCAGTTCCGCGTGAACGTGGACGACGAGCTGCTCGGGCGGGTGCTCGACGCCCTGGGCCGTCCGTTGGACTCCCGCGGCGACGCTCCGGCGGGCAGCCCGCTCTCCACGATCGCCGCCGCGCCCGACCCGATGGAGCGCCCGGCGATCAAGGACCGCGTGTCGCTCGGCGTGCGTGCGCTCGACGCGCTCGTGCCGTGCGGGCGCGGCCAGCGCCTCGGCATCTTCGCCGGCTCGGGTGTGGGCAAGTCCTCGCTGCTCGGCATGATTGCCCGCTCCACCTCCGCCGATGTGAACGTGATCTGTCTCGTGGGCGAGCGAGGGCGCGAGGTGCGCGAGTTCATCGAGCGCGACCTGGGCTCGGCGCTCACCCGTAGCGTCGTAATCGTCGCGACCTCCGACCAGCCCGCACTCGTGCGCATCAAGGCCGCCTTCACCGCCACGACCATCGCCGAGTACTTCCGCGACCGCGGCAACAACGTGATGCTGATGATGGACTCGGTCACGCGCTTCGCGATGGCGCAGCGCGAGGTCGGGCTCGCGATCGGCGAGCCGCCGGCCACGCGCGGCTACACGCCCAGCGTCTTCGCCCTGCTGCCCAAGCTGCTCGAGCGCAGCGGCACGAACCGCAACGGCTCGATCACCGGGCTCTACACCGTCCTTGTCGACGGTGACGACATGAACGAGCCGATCGCCGACGCCGTGCGCTCGATCCTCGACGGCCACGTGGTGCTGTCGCGCGACCTGGCGCACGCCAACCACTACCCGGCGATCGACGTGCTCTCGAGCGTGTCGCGACTCGTCGGCGAGGTGGTGTCACCCGAGGTCCGCGGCGCCGGCCAGGAGGTGCGCCGCCTGATGGCCGCCTACCGTGAGAAGGCGGACCTGATCGCGATCGGCGCCTACCAGCACGGCGCCGACCCGGTGACCGACGCGGCGATCGCCAAGCGCGACCCGATCAACGACTTCCTGCGCCAGCGGGTGGACGAGCCGAGTAGCGCGGAGGAGGCGGATTCGCTCCTGATGCAGCTCGGCGATGTGCCCGACACCCAGCACCTGGCACCAGAGACCTTCGGGGACGTGCAGCCCGCGCCCATCGCGCCGGGCCCGAGCGCGATCCCGCCCCTCCATCTGGCGGTCTAGCTGCCGAATAACGAGAACGGATGACTCCCACCCGACACCCGCGCGTACGCGAAATCGACTTCCGGCGCCCCTCGAAGTTCAACCGCGAGCAGGTCCGGCGGATCGAGGTCGCGCACGAGAACTTCTGCCAGTCGGCGTCGAGCCGCATGTCCGCCGAGCTCCGCACGGAGCTCCAGATCGGCCTGCTCAACACCGACCAGCTCCCGTACGGCGTCGTGATGGCCGAGGAGGTGCCGCGCCAGGCGCTCGTGACGATGCTGCGAGTCGAGCCGCTCGAGACCGAGCTGGCCCTGATCATGGACCTGCCGTTCGCGCTCGCGCTCGTGGCGCGGCTGCTCGGCGGCCACGGCGGCCCGTCCGGCCAGCCCACCTCGCTCACCGACGTCGAGCTGAGCGTCGCCCGCCGCGCGGTGTCGAGCCTCGTCAACGCGCTCTCGGCGACGTGGAACGACCTCGCCGACGTCACCCTGCGTCCCGACGGCAACGCGATCTCGCCGATGACGGTGCAGATCGTGTCGCCGAGCGAGCCCACGCTGCTGGTCAATCTCTCGGCCCAGGTCGACGGGCTGATGTCGATCATCACGCTCGTGATCCCCCACAGCGCGATCGAGCGGATCATCCCCAAGCTCGAGCAGGGCGGCCACTACGGACCGACCCAGGTAGACGACGCAAGCTCGGCCGCGATGCACGACGCCGTCGGCGACGTGGACATGGAGCTGCGCGCCGAGGTCGGCGCCGTCGACCTGCCGCTGTCCGAGGTGCTCGGGCTGCGCGCGGGCGACGTCGTGCGCCTGCGCCGTCCGGCCGCCAAGGGCGTCGTGCTCTATGCCGGCGACGTGGCGGCGCACGTCGGCGACCCCGGCCGCAACGGCAACGCCCGCGCGGTGCAGATCAGGCAGCCGTGGGGAGGGGTCGCATGAGCGATGAAATGAATCCCATGGACGAGTCCACAGTCGACAATCCGCAATCCGCCGAGCTTGAGGCTGGGGTGGAGGAAGAGTTCTCCAATCTCCAATCTCCAATCTCCAATCTCGCCGAGTCCGACGTCCCAGAGGACGTGGCAGATCCGGCGGTGGACTTGGCGGCGCATCTGCTCGACGTCAACGTGCGTTTCTGGGCCGAGCTCGGCCGCTCCCGGCTACCGCTGGCTGAGGCCGTCGCGCTCGGCACCGGAGCCATCGTCGACCTCGACAAGGAGCCCGAGGACGAGGTCGATGTGTTCGTCAACGGCATGCCATTCGCCACGGGCAAGCTGCTTCTGATCGACGACGAGTGGGCCATTCGCCTGGAGCGGATCGTCGCCACACCCGATGCCGTCGAACAGGCGTCCAGCTCAGGTTCAGGAGCCTGAGCGCCCGTCGATCACTTCGACCGTGGACCGTCCCTTCACGTTCAAGCTCGAGCGCGTGCGCGCGCTCCGTGAGCGCAAGGAAGACCTCGCCAAGGAGGAGCTCGCCGCGTCGCTCGCGCTGCGTCTCCGCGGTGAGGCGATGCTTCAGGCTGCCGTCGAGAACCTCGAGCAGGCTCGCGGCGTGCAGCGCGCCGCCACGGGCGCTCCGATGACGGCTCAGGACTTTCAGGCCGCCCAGGCCTACCTCGAGCGGACCGAGCGCGAGCGCGAGAGCGCCTCGCTGCACCTCGACCGTCAGGACGCCGAGGTGGACTCGCGCCGCACCGCCCTCCAGAACGCCGCGCGCGAGCGCGAGGTGCTCGAGCGGCTCAAGCAGCGCCGCCGCGAGGAGCACCGCCGCGAGGCCGCCCGCCGCGAGGGCGTCGCGCTCGACGAGATGGCCATCAACATCCACCGCCGGGGGAGCGCCGCCGCGTGAGCGTCACCGACGTCGTCAGCCGCGTCTCGCAGATCGAGGGCCTGATCGCCGCCGCCGGCGCGGGCTCGCCGTCGCCGTCGAGCGCCACCAGCCCCACCAGCTTCGACCAGCAGCTCGCCCAGGCCACGAGCGCGACCGCCACGCCCGCCGACACGAGCACCGCCGACGTCGGCTCGGGCAGTACGCCCTACGAGCAGCAGATCGACGACGCCGCCGCCAAGTACGGCATCGACCCGGCGGTGCTCAAGGGCCTGATCAAGCAGGAGTCCGGCTTCAACCCGAACGCGGGCAGCTCCGCCGGCGCCCAGGGCCTCACGCAGCTGATGCCCGGCACCGCGGCTTCGCTCGGCGTCACGGACGTGCACGACCCGGCGCAGTCGATCGACGGCGGCGCGCACTACCTGAAGATGCAGCTCGACCGCTTCGGCGGCGACTACAGCAAGGCGCTTGCCGCCTACAACGCCGGCCCGGGCGCCGTTCAGCGCTTCGCTGGCGTCCCTCCCTACAGCGAGACCCAGAACTACGTCAAGAACGTCCTCGCGTTCGCCCAGCAGTACCGCCAGGACGGCGGTCAGGCGGCGACCGCGGCGCTGTCCCAGCCCGCTCCCGACCTCTCCTACTCAACGGTTTGACATGACTCCAGATCGAGCAGCAGCAATCACCTCCCAACCACCGCCCGGACGGCCGCCCACGAGGGGCAGGCCGGAGGGGACCGGGGATCCCTTCGGAACCCTCCTCGACCAGCACCAGGCCCGGACCGCCGATGCGGAAGGCCCAGAGCAGAGTGAGGAAGCGCGGAAGGGCGGAAGTGCCGAGGGCCATCGTTCCGACGCCTCTGACAAGTCCAAGTCCTCTGACGCTGCTGCGGGCCAGGACCAGCAGGCTGCTGCCGCCGTAGTGGCGCAGCCGGTTGTGCCCCCGCTGCCTGTCGCGGCTCCGGCGCTGCCGGTGACCGCTCCCGC
>DASXNY010000111.1:0-32391 GCA_036494715.1 Thermoleophilaceae bacterium | reverse complement strand
TGCGGATCCTGGATCACCGCCATGCGCCCGACGTCGAGCACGTCGAACGGCGGCGCATGCACGTCGGCGCCGAGCGCGCCGGCTTTGGCGGCGGTCTCGTCCGCGCTCGCGACGGTTATGTAGGAGTTCCAGGCCGGCGGGACGCCCGCGTCGCGCTGGTCCTGCATCTGCGGGGAGATGGCGGCCACGTCCCTGCCGCCGAGCTGCTGCATCGAGTAGACGACGCCGTCGCCGACCGGCCTGTCGTCCGCCTCCCAGCCAAAAAGCGCTGCATAGAAGGTCTTTGCACCGTCCTGATCCGAGGTGTTCAGGTCAGCCCAGGAGAAGGTGCCGGGTGTGTATGAAGTGCGTTCGCCCATAACGCGGCACCCTACCGTCTGGGGGACGGTGCACCCGTTAACCAGCGGTCAATTCCCGCACGGGCGCCTCTTCTGTGGGCCGCCCTCGCGGCCACAGCCGCGCCAGCGCGGCGGCGAGACTCGGCGGTAGGCGGCCGTCCGTGGAGAGCCACGAGCCGGCGAGGATCAACAGCAGCCCGGCGATCGCGCCCGCCCCCGGGTGCTCACCGAGGATCGCGACCCCGAGCGCCACCGCCACCACCGGGTTGACGTAGGTGATCACGAGCGCCCGCCCCGCGCCCACTTCGGCGATCAACATGCCGTAGAAGACGAACGCCGCGGCGGTGCAGAACAGCCCCAGCGCGAGCAACGAGCCGCTGGCCGCCAGCGACGGCATCGCGGTGGGGTGGTCCACCGCGGCCGCGGGCGTGAGTATCAGCGCCGCGATGGCGAGGCTGAGCCCCATGGAGGCGCGCGGGTCGAGGTCGGAGAGCTTGCTCTTCAGCACCATTGGCCCGACGGCGTAGCCGAACGCGGCGGTGAGGATCGCCGCGGCGCCGAGCAGCTCGCCCGGCCGGCCCGCTACGTCGACGCCCATCAGCGCGATCACTCCGCCGAGGCCAACGATCAGGCCGACGAGCCGCTTGCGGTCCGGCCGCTCGCTGGCGTCGAAGCGCAGCGCGAGCAGCGCGACGAACAGCGGGGCCGCCGCCACGATGATCGCCGCGAGCGACGAGGGCACTCGCTGCTCGCCCGCCGCAATCAGCGGGAACGGGATGCAGATCTCCGCCACCGCGAACATCACGAGCCACTTCCAGCGGCCGCGCAGGTCGGGCACCACGCCGGCGCGCTTGGCCAGCGCCAGGAGCACCGCGGCGCCCAGCACCACTCGCACCCAGGCGAGAAACGCCGGCGGCACGCCGTCGTCCACCGCGACCTTGATGAAGAGGTAGGGAATGCCCCAGAGCGTCGAGACCGTCGCGAAAGCGGTCCACGCGCGAGCGCTCATTGTCCCGAGGTTACAGCCGGGCGTCGCCCACCATGGCCGCGAACAGCAGCGCGAGGTAGGCCAGCGAGAAGAGGTAGAGCTTGAGGGCGGTGCGGCGGTCGGCGTCGTGGCGCAGCTTGAGCGCCATCGCCGTGAACGCTGACCCGAGCAGCAGCGCGGCGACCAGGTAGAAGCCGTCGAACACGCCGAACGCGAACGGCAGCAGCGTGACCGCCACGAGCAGAATCGTGTAGAGCAGGATCTGCCAGCGCGTCTCGGCCTCGCCGCGAACCACGGGCAGCATCGGCACGCCCGCGGCGGCGTACTCGTCCTTCATGAGGAGCGACAGCGCCCAGAAGTGCGGCGGCGTCCAGTAGAAGACGATCGCGAACAGGTAGATCGCGGTGCCGCTGAGGTGCCCGGTGACCGCGGCCCAGGCCACCAGTGGGGGCACGGCGCCCGCCGCGCCGCCGATCACGATGTTCTGCGGCGTGCGGCGCTTGAGCCAGAGCGTGTAGACGAGCACGTAGCCGAGCAGACCGGATAGGGCGAGCGACGCGGCCAGCACATTTACCGTCAGCGCCAGCAGCACGAACGAGCAGATGCCGAGCACGATCCCGTAGACGAGCGCGGCCCGCGGTGACACGCGGCCCGAGGGCACCGGCCGGTTGGCCGTGCGCGTCATGCGCGCGTCGATGTCGCGGTCGATGTAGTGGTTGATCGCGCCGGCGCCGCCCGAGGCGAGCGCCCCGCCGAGACAGGTGAGCACGACCAGCCCGATCGAAGGCGTGCCCGCCACGTACATCGTCGTGATCGTGGTGAAGAGCAGCAGCGACTGCACCTTCGGCTTGGTCATGTCGACGTAGTCGCTCACGACCTGGCGGACGGCGCTGCCGCGGCGCGCCCTAGGCGGAGCGGCGGCTGGCGCGTGGTGTGTGCGTGCTCCGGCTTCCATCAGCTCACGTGCCGGGGGCGGCGGGCTGGTACACGGTCTCGGCCGCGCGAGCGGCGGCGGCCACCTCGCGGCGGATGTCCTTCATCGGCTCCGCGCTGCGCACGCGCGGGACCACGTCGAAGTTGTTCTCGGGGGGCGGCGACTGCACGAACCACTCGAGCGTATTCGCATTCCACGGGTCGTTGCCCGCCTTCTTGCCTACCTTGAGGCTGCGCACCACGTTGAAGAGCGTCACGAGCACGCCGGCGGCGAGGACGAACGCGCCGACGGTGGAGATGAAGTTCTCGACGCCCCAGCCGTTCTGCGACTGGTACGTGTAGATGCGCCGCGGCATCCCCTGGAGCCCCAGCGAATGCTGGATCAGGAAGGTGACGTTGAAGCCGACGACCATCAGCCAGAAGGACAGCTTGCCGAGCCCCTCGGAGAGCATCCGGCCGGACATCTTCGGGAACCAGTAGTAGAGCCCGGCGAAGATCCCGAACACGCTGCCGCCGAACAGCACGTAATGGATGTGGGCGACGATGAAGTAGGTGTCCTGGAGCTGCCAGTCCACCGGGAACACCGCCGATATCACGCCCGAGATGCCGCCGACCACGAACTGGGCGATGAAGCCCACGGCGAAGTACATCGGCACCTTGAATACGAGCGCACCACGCCACATGGTGGCGATCCAGTTGAAGATCTTTATGCCCGTCGGTACCGCGATTGCGAACGACGAGAGCATGAAGAAGGCGAGCACCACGATCGGCGTCGGCGTGGTGAACATGTGGTGCGCCCACACCAGCATGCCGAGGAACGCGATTGCCGCCGTCGAGGCAGCAATCGCCTTGTAGCCGAAGATCGGCTTCCGGGAGAAGACAGGAATGATCTCCGAGATCATCCCGAACACCGGCAGGATCATGATGTAGACCTCGGGGTGCCCGAAGAACCAGAAGAGGTGCTGCCAGAGCAGCGGGTCGCCGCCCTGGGCGACGTCGAAGAAGCCGGTGCCGAAGTGCCGGTCGAACAGCAGCATCGTCACCGCGGCGGCAATCGACGGCAGCGCCAGCACGAGCAGGTAGCTGTAGATCAGGATGCCCCAGATGAACAGCGGCATCCGCGCCCAGCCCATGCCCTTGGCGCGCATGTTGTGGATCGTCGCGATGAAGTTGATCGCGCCGAGGATCGACGAGAGGCCCGTGAGGTGGATCAGGAAGATCCAGGCGTCGACGCCGTTCGACGGGTTGAAGGCGTTGTCGGAGAGCGGCGCGTAGAAGGTCCAGCCGGCGTTCGGCGGCGTGAAGAACACCGACACGTAGAAGACGATCCCGCCGAACAGCAGCAGCCAGAACGACAGCGCGTTGAGCCGCGGGAACGCCATGTCCCGCGCTCCGATCATCAGCGGCACCATGTAGTTGCCGAAGCCCGCCAGCACCGGGACGACGAACAGGAAGATCATCGTCGTGCCGTGCATCGTCACGAGCGCGTTGTAGGTCTGCGGGTTGATCAGCGTGTTCTGCGACTCCGACAGCTGGAGCCGCATCATCAGTGCCTCGACGCCTCCCAACATGAAGAAGAGGAAGGTCGAGTAGAGGTACATCAGCCCGATCCGCTTGTGGTCGGTGGTGGCGAGCCAGGAGAGCCAGCCCGTCGGCCGGTCCTTGATCCCGCGCAGCACAACCTCCGGGCGCGGCGGGCCGCCGTTCACCCGGGGCCGGGTCAGCGGCGGGGTTCCTCCTGCGTACTCCTGGGTTGCCACGTTGTCCGGATTCCTCTCTCTACTGACCCACGCCGGCCTTGCGCTGGGCCGCCAATGCCTGCTGCGACTGCAGAATCTCCTGGCGCTGCTGCGTCAGCCACGCCTGGAACTGGTCCGGCGTGACCGCGTGAACCTGGGCGAGCATGTCGGCGTGGTTGTTGCCGCACAGCTCGGCGCACTGGCCCCTGTAGACCCCCGGCTTCGAGACCTTGAACCAGGTGTAGTTGTTGTGGCCCGGGATCGCGTCGGCCTTGCCGCCGAGCTTGGGGATCCACCACGAGTGGGCCACGTCTGAAGAGTTGATCTGGAGCACGACGGTGGTGTTGGTGGGCACGACCATCGACTCGTAGGCGAACACCGGGCGATTCTCGGTGAGCCGCGGCTTCGCGCTGATGTAGTCGTAGCGCCAGATGTACTGCTGGCCGACCACGTTGATGTGGAGCGCGCGGCCGTTCGGCGGCTTGGGCTGCGTGAGCGACGCCATCTCCACGCCCGCGAGCTGCTGATAGCCGGTGGCGCCGGTGTTCGGCGGGTTCTTGATCTGCGGCAGGTAGGCGAACGTGACCGCCGCGATGCCCGCCACGATCAGCGCCGCGCCAATCGTCCAGCCCACCTCGAGCGGCGTGTTGCCGTGCACCATCGCGGGCTCGGGGCCGCCGCGCCGGCGGCGGAACCTGATAACCGCCGTGATCAGCAGACCCTCGACCAGCACGAAGATCACCGCGCCGATGATCAGCACGATCTTGTAGAGGGTGTCGATGCTGTTGGCGTTGGGCGAGCCGCCCGACTCGGGCGTCAGCCAGTCCGCCGACGCGATCGGCGCGAGGGCGAGCAGGAGCACCGCGGCCCCTGCCACCGCAAGAAGGAATGCTCTACGGCGAGGCAAGGCGCGCGGAATCATAACGGTGGGTGGTCGTCGGAAAGCCGCTCCTGCGTTAGTGGCAAAAGGCGCTTCGGGTGGCGGGCGGCGGGGGGGCGGGTGGCGGGTCAAGTTCCCGTGAAGTTGGCTTCCCGCTTCTCGACGAATGCCATCACGCCCTCCGTGAAGTCGTCCGTCCGTGCCAACTCGTGCTGTAGCTCCGCTTCCAGGTCGAGCTGGCCCTGCATGTTCGGGAAGAGCATGTTGTTGAGCGCCTGCTTCGAGCTGGCGTAGGAGCGGGTGGGACCGGCGGCCATGCGCTCGAGGAGGGCGTTCGCCGCATCCATCAGCTGGTCGTCGGGGTGGACCTGGTTGATCAGCCCCCAGTCGAGCGCGGTCGGCGCGGGCACGCGCTCGCCGAGCAGGGCCATCTGGAACGCGCGCGCCTTGCCCACCGCTGCGGGCACGAACAGCGTCGAGCCGCCGTCGGGCATCAGGCCGATATTCACGAACGCGAGCCCGAAGAAGGCCGACTCGCCGGCGAGGATCAGGTCGCACGCGAACGCGAACGACGCGCCGATGCCCGCGGCGGGCCCGTTGACGGCGGCGATCACGGGCTTCTCGAGCTGGCGCACTCCGGCGATGATCGGGTGGTAGACCTCCTCGAGCTCCTTGCGCACATCGGGCTTCTGGTCGTCGGGGTGAGGGTCGAAGCCCGTCTTCAGATCCGCGCCCGAGGAGAAGCCGCGCCCGGCGCCCGTGATCAGCACGGCCCGCACCGACGGGTCGGCGGCGTCGCCGCGGATCACCTGCTGGAGCTCGTGGCCGAGCTCTGGCGTCCACGCGTTCAGGCTGTCCGGCCTGTTGAGGGTGAGCCGCCCGGCGCCGCCGGACTGCTCCCAGATCAGGGTCTCGTAGCTCATCAGTACTCCCGGTCGAAGGATCGAGGTTCGCAAATATCCTGGATTCGATGCTCATCGACGCGCTCGACTGGCTCGGCCACTCCGGATTCCGCTTGCGGGCCGGGCGTGCGCTCGTCTACATCGACCCCTATCGCGTGGCGGCGGACGCCCCCAAGGCCGACCTGATCCTGGTCACCCACAGCCACTACGACCACTTCTCGCCGCAGGATCTCGAGCTGCTCTCGCACAAGGGCACGTGGCTCGTGGCGCCGGCGGCGGTGGCCGAGCGGGTGTCCGGCAACGTGCTGTCGATCGCGCCGGGGGAGATGCTCGAGGACGAGCTGGTGCGCGGCGTGGCGATCGCCGCCGTCGCCGCCTACAACACCTCCAAGCGCGACGCGGAGGGCAACGTCTTCCACCCGCCGGGAGCGGGCTTCGTGGGCTACGACCTGAACGTGCGCGGCGAGCGCCTGTACCACGCGGGCGACACGGACGTGATCCCCGAGATGGACGCGGTGGCCGGGGTGGACGTGGCGCTGCTGCCCGTGAGCGGCACCTACGTGATGACCCCGCAGGAGGCGGCCGAGGCCGCGCGCCGGATCGCGCCGCGCGTTGCGGTGCCGATGCACTGGGGAGAGCACCTGGGCACGCGCGCGGACGCGGAGGCGTTTGCGGCGGCGGCGCCGGGCGAGGTCAGGATTCTCGAGAAGGTGCGCTGAGGCTCAGGCCGCAACGTTGCCGGACGAGCTCTCGGCGCGCGACACCTCGAACCAGACGGTTGTGCCGTCGTCCTGCTTCACGCCCCAGCGGTCAGACAGCTGGTCGATCAGGAAGAGTCCCCAGCCTGAGACCTCGTCCTCGTCGGGACGGGTGGCGTCGGGCTCGAAGCCCGGCCCCTTGTCGTTGACCTCGATGCGGACGTTGTCGTCGCGTACCGACACCTTCAGGCCGATCGAGTCCTCCGGGCCCACGCCGGCGTGCTGCACGCTGTTCTTGACCGCCTCGGTCACGAGCAGCCTCAGGTCCTGGGCGAGCACGGGGTCGAGTTCGGCATCCAGGTTGTCGAGTGCCAATCGCGCCGCGGTTGCGGCGTATGGACCGCCCGCCAATTCGAAGTCGCGCTCAGTCGCGCTCAACAAGAAACCTCCCCCGCCCGAGCTCATGTCTTTCGACATATCCGGGCATGGATCGGCGAAAACATACCGAGCCGGAGCCTTGGGCGACCCTTTGCGGATCCGGCGGGGGGCCTATACTGCCCGCGCCTTGCGGACATCTCGCGCCCTACGCACCGTCGCACTGGGCGCTGTGGCGGTCGGAGTGGCGGCTCCCGTCGTCCGGCAGCGGCTCAGGCTGAGACCGGGGCTCGTGTCGGCGCTCAGCTGGCAGGCGCCCGTGGCTCTGGCTCTCGCGCGCCCGCGCTCGGGCCTCCGCGACGCGGGCATCTACGCCCTCCAGATGTGGGCTTACCTGGCCCACTACGAGATGCCGAACGACGACCCCGAGCGGATGCTGGCACGCGTGCGCGTCGACTATCCGATCAAGGCGGACACGCTGCTCGGCGGCGGCACGGTGCCCACGGTGCGGCTCCAGCGCGCCCTCGGGCGGCCCGGCCACGTGCGCGCGCACGACCTCGCGCTGGCGTGGGTGCACTGGACCTGGTTCATCGTCCCGCACGGCACATCCGCCTACGTCCTGCTGCGCCACCGCTGGCACTTCCCCAGGGCCGCCTGCATGATGGCCGCGGTGTTCGATCTCGGGCTCGTCGGCTACTGGGCGCTTCCCACGGCGCCGCCGTGGTGGGCGGGCAAATCCGGCCGCATGCCGCACGTGCGCCGGATCATGGTCGAGGCGGGCGAGCACTTCTGGGGACGCTTCTGGCGACCTCTCTACGATTTTCTCGGTGGAAACCCGTTTGCTGCGATGCCCTCCCTTCACTTCGCGACATCCGTGATGGCGGCACACGTCCTCGGCGACGTCGGACACGTCGAGGGCGTACTCGGCTGGTCATACGCGCTGTCGCTTGGGTTCGCGCTCGTGTACCTCGGGGAGCACTATGTCGTGGACCTGATCGCAGGTTTCGCCCTGGCCGAGGGCGTGCGCGCGCTCGCCCCGGCCGCCGGACGCGCGCTCGCGCCCGCCGCCCGCGCGATCCAGAGACTGGAGCCGGGCGCAGCCTGATGACGGACCAGGAACGCGAACTCCTGCAGCCGGCGAGCGACGGGCCCGAGGCTCCGGAAGGAGAGTCGACCAACGACATCGAGCAGGCCGGCACACGTCTGCTCGGCAACAAGCGCCGGATGATCACCGTGCTGGTCGCATTCCTGCTCCTGATCGTCGGCATCTACGTGCTGCTGCCGAAGGTCGTCGGCGTCAGGCACTCGCTGTCGCGGCTGTCCGACCCCGAGTGGGGCTGGGTGGCCGTGGCCGTCGGCTTCAACGCGCTCTCGTTCGTCGCGTACGCGGCGCTCTTCCGCGGCATCCTCGGCGGGACAGAGGACGAGGACATCGTCTACAAGCGGCTCGACTTCAACGCCTCCTTCAAGATCACCATGGCGGGCGTGGCGGCCTCGACGCTGTTCTCGGCCGCGGGCGCGGGCGGCGTCGCGCTCACCTACTGGGCGCTGCGCAAGGCCGGCATGGAGCGTCGGCGCGCCGCCTGCCGGATGGTGGCGTTCATCGTGTTGCTCTACACGGTCTACGCGGTCGCGCTGATCGTGTTCGGCATCCTGCTCCAGACACCCTGGATCCACGGCAAGGCGCCCGTCGCGGGCACGATCGTGCCAGCCGGGCTCGCCCTCAGCGCGATCCTCATCACCGGGCTGATCGCCTTCATCCCCGCCGACCTCGAGCGCCGCATCGCGCGCCATCAGGACAAGCGCTGGGTGCACCGGCTGGCCACCGTGCCGGCCACGGTGTCCACGGGCGTGCGTACAGCGATCTCATACCTGCGCCACCCCCGCAGCGGCGCCTGGGCGATCGGCGGCGCGGTGGGCTACTGGACGGCGATGCTGGGCATCCTCTGGGCGTGTTTCCACGCCTACGGTGGTGGGGTGCCGTTCGGCGTCGTCGTCATGGGCTTCTTCGTCGGCATGGCGGCCAACCTGGCGCCCTCCCCGGCGGCCGGCGTCGGGACGCTCGACGCGGGCCTGATCGGGGCCTTCCTCCTCTTCGACATCCCCAGCGATACGGTGTTCCCGGCCGTGCTCACGTTCCGTCTGGTGGGCTTCTGGCTGCCGATCATTCCCGGCGTGATCGCGTACTTTGCGCTGCGCCGGCAGGTCAACACCTGGGCCGACGACGCCGAGGAAGTGTCCTATACTTCAGAAAGTAAAGTAACAGCGGAGGCTAAGTGAGCGCACCAGAGAACGTGATCATCATCGGTAGCGGTCCCGCCGGCTACACGGCGGCCCTCTACAGCTCGCGGGCCGATCTGCGCCCGCTCGTGATCGAAGGCTTCATCTGGGGCGGCCTGCTGCAGCAGACGACCGACGTCGAGAACTACCCGGGCTTCCCCGAGGGGATCCTCGGCCCGGAGATGATGCAGAAGTTCCGCGAGCAGGCCGAGCGCTTCGGCACCCGCTTCGTCACGGAGGACGTCTCGCGGGTCGAACTGGCGCGCGGCGGCGGCCTGCACAAGGTCTGGGTCGGCGACGAGCTGCACACCGCGCGTTCGGTGATCCTCTCGATGGGCGCAGAGCCCAGGAAGCTGGGCGTGTCCGGCGAGGAGGAGCTCGCCGCCCGTGGCGTGTCCTACTGCGCCACCTGCGACGCGGCCTTCTTCCGCGACAAGCCCACGATCGTCGTGGGCGGAGGCGACACCGCGATGGAGGACGCGATCTTCCTCTCGAAGTTTGCGAGCAAGGTCGAGATCGTCCACCGCCGCAACGACTTCCGTGCCTCCCAGATCATGTGGGAGCGGGCGCGCGACACGAAGAACATCGAGTTCGTGACGCCATACGTGGTGGACCACTTTGGCGGCGAGGACGGCCTGAAGCAGGCCGTGCTGAGAAACGCCGACACCCAGGAGGAGAAGGTGCTCGACATCGCCGGCGCCTTCATCGCGATCGGCCACAAGCCCAACTCGGCGATCGTCGAGGGCCAGGTGCCGACAGACAACGAGGGCTACGTCGCCACCGAGGGTAAGTCCACGCGCACGGGCATCCCGGGCGTGTTCGCCGCGGGCGACCTCGTGGACCACACTTACCGCCAGGCCGTCACAGCGGCGGGCTCGGGCTGCATGGCCGCGCTCGACGCCGAGGCCTATCTACGCGATGCGCCTCCTATCCCTGAGGAGCACTGGGAGCATCACGAGCCGGCCGCAGCGCAGCCCTAGTACTCGGCGTACCATCGGCCAACGGCCGACTCCCCTTCGATAGCGGCGCCTTCTCCGCGCAAGGCTCAAGCGCTCGAGCTGTTCTCGGGCCTGCCCCGGCACTACGACCGCATTGCGGCGCTGTTCAGCTTCGGCCAGGACCCGCGCTGGCGGCGGGCGATGGTGGCCGCCGTCGGCGCCGGGCCGGACGAGCGGGTGCTCGACGTGGCCACCGGTACCGGCCTCGTCGCGCGCGCCCTGAAGCGCCGCTACGGCTGCCGCGTGGTCGGGCTCGACCAGAGCGAGCAGATGCTGTCGCGGGCGCAACCGCTGCTGGGGCCCGTGTATGAACAGCTCGTGCACGGCCAGGCCGAGCGCCTGCCGTTCGCGGACGGCGAGTTCGACGCGCTCACCTTCACCTACCTCCTGCGCTACGTGGACGACCCGGGCGCGACCATGCGCGAGCTCGCGCGCGTCGTGAGGCCTGGCGGCCGGATCGCGATGCTCGAGTTCTTCGTGCCCCCGCGGCCCGTGCTCTATCCCGCCTGGTGGCTCTACACGCGCGTCGGGTTGCCACTGCTCGGCGGGATCGTGTCCCGCGACTGGTACGAGGTGGGCCGTTTCCTCGGGCCGAGCATCGACGGCTTCTGGCGCCGCTACCCGCTCGCGCAGCTGACCGAGCTGTGGCGCTCGGCGGGGGTCGAGTCGGTGGAGGCGCGGAAGATGAGCCTGGGCGGCGGCGTCGTGATGTGGGGGGTGAGACAAAACGGACGCACATAGGGGAGTCCAGCGACCCGCCTTCTACGCGCTCGCTCCCGGCGGCTGGCGCGACGTCGTCACGCTGCTCCACCCGCCGTACACGGCCTGGCACCTGAGCTACGTGGCGCTCGGCGCCGCCGCGGCGCCCACGGTCTACGCGGGCCGGCTCGCGGCCACGCTCGCCGCCTTCTTCCTCGGCGTGGGGGTGTGCGCGCACGCGCTCGACGAGCTGCACGGGCGCCCGCTGCAAACGCGGCTGTCGGACCGCACACTCATCGGGCTGGCCGCCTTGAGCCTGGTGGGTGCGGTGGCGATCGGCGTCTTCGGCGTGGCCACGGTGTCGCCCTCGATCGCGGTGTTCGTCGCGGCCGGGGCCTTCATCGTCGTGGCGTACAACCTCGAGCTGTTCGGCGGGCGCTTCCACTCGGACACCTGGTTCGCGCTCGCCTGGGGCGCCTTCCCCGCGCTCACGAGCTACTGGGCCAACGCGCTAACCCTCAGGCTCCCCGGGCTGGCGGTAGGGGCGGGCTGCTTCGGGCTCAGCCTCGCCCAGCGGCGTCTGAGCACACCGGTGCGCGAGCTGCGGCGGAGCACCCTGCACGTGCGCGGCACGCAGACCCTCGCGGACGGCACGGAGATCGAGCTCGACGCCGAGCGCCTGGCCGCCCCGCTCGACGGCGCATTACGCACTTTGGCAGTAGCCATTGTGTTGGTTAGTGTCGCCGTGGTATGGACCCGCCTCTGAGTCTCTGGTAACACTCGCGGGCATGGACTCGCGCGGCCCCGGACCGCGACCTCTCGTCGCGCATGTCTGACGGCCCGGACAACGTTGCTGTGGTCAGGAAGGTGTTCGACGCCTTCGGCTCTCGCGATGTCGAGTCGATGATCGATCTGCTCGACCCGGGGGTGCTGTTCGAGCCCGCGCCGACCTTCGCGCGGCCGCACCGCTCCTACCTCGGCCATTCGGGCATGCGCCAGTACTTCGAGGACGTGGCCGGCACCTGGGAGCGCCTCGACGTGAACATCCAGGAGTACCGCCACGCCGGCAACTACGTGCTCGCGTTCGGTCGCATATACGCGGCCGGCGGCGGCTCGGTGGCCGACGACCCCGCCAGCTTCGTCTGGCGGCTCGAGTCGGGCAAGGTGGTGTGGGGGAAGGTGTTCCGGCGGCGCGGCGAGGCGCTCGACGTGGTGGGGCTCGGCGACTAGCGGACGAGTGCGGCGACGCCGTCCACGATGCGCTCGCGTGGTGTGCCGGCATCGCAGCGGTCGCGATCGTGGCCGCGAGTGCGCTCTTCGGGCGGCGGACTACCTGAGATAAACCGGGTTCGAGAGGATCCAGGTGCGGTCGCCGAGGTGAGCCTCGACTCGGTAGACGCCGGGCTCGGATGCTTGGTGCTCCAGCTGGGACACGTTCTCCCGCCGCGTGAGCTCGCGGCCGTCCCTGATCACGCGCAGCTGCGCCGCACGCGGCGTGGTCGCGGTCAGGGTCTGGCCGTCGAAGGGCGCCTCGGCTCCCATTGCCGTCCCTTCGCCGGCGCCGAAGCTGAACCCGCGCGCCGGCGCGAGCGAGTCGACCGCCATGTAGCAGCGGCCCTCGCGCAGCGCCCCGAAGACGAGCTCGCGGTCGCGCTCGAGCTCGCCGCTCAGCGCCGCCTCGCTCAGGACGTGTGTGCGCAGGTAGCGGAACGAGCGCCGGTAGGACATCAGCCGCAGCGGCACATGCCCGCGCACCCGGTAGCCGATCTGGTGCGCGTCGATGCCCGCGATGCCGACGACGCGGCGGAGTTGGCAGAGGCGGTCCCACTGGGCCACGTTGCGGGCGGGCGGATGGCCGAGCATCCGCTCGGGCTTCGCGATGAAGCGCAGGATGTCGCCGGCCGATGCGAGGTTGTCGGCCGTGTCCGTGACGAAGCTCCAGACCTCGAGGCCGGCGAGGCCGTCGCAGTCGAAGTCGGTCCAGGGCATGCCGGCGATGCGGCTGAAGCGTGCCGAGCCGCGCGAGAACGGGTGGGCGGCGAAGCCGAAGCCGCCGGCGCGCGCCACGTCGGCCACGATCCCGGCGGCCGGCTGGTTGCGGCTCGTCTCGCGCACGGTGCCGAAGGCCAGGTAGTGGTCGCGGTTCTTCGGCGTCACCTCCTCGCCGACGAGCAGGAGCACGTCGTCGTGCCAGCCCTCCTCGCCGTGGCGGCGAGCCGCGAGCGTGTCGTGGTCGGTGAGCAGAACGACGTCCACGTCGTTGCGCGCGGCGGCGCGTGCGATCTCCGGCACCGTGCCCGTCCCGTCGGAGTGCGTGGAGTGCACATGCACCACGCAGGCGAGGTCGTAAAGGGGTCCCACCCCGCAAGAGTAGGGTTCAAGACATGCCAAATCCGAACTCTTTTGACGCCCGCGCGACCCTGAGCGTGGGCGCTACCGACTACGAGATCTTCCGCCTCGACGCCCTCCAGTCCAAGTACGACGTCGCCCGTTT
Source organism: Thermoleophilaceae bacterium (assembly GCA_036494715.1). GTDB lineage: Bacteria > Actinomycetota > Thermoleophilia > Solirubrobacterales > Thermoleophilaceae > JAICJR01. The sequence continues at coordinate 19,067 of DASXNY010000111.1, read as the reverse complement.
GCCCTACTCGCTCAAGATCCTGCTCGAGAACCTCCTGCGCACCGAGGACGGCGAGAACGTGACCGCCGCCGACGTAGAGAAGGTCGCCCGCTGGGGCGCCAAGGCCGCCCCGAGCGAGGAGATCTCCTTCACGCCGAGCCGCGTGCTGATGCAGGACTTCACCGGCGTGCCCGCGATCGTCGACCTCGCCGCGATGCGCGACGCGATGGCGGACATGAGCGGCGACCCGGCCAAGATCAACCCGCTCCAGCCGGCCGAGCTCGTGATCGACCACTCGATCCAGGTCGACGAGTTCCTGTCGCGCACGTCGTTCGCGCGCAACGCCGAGCTCGAGTTCGAGCGCAACCGCGAGCGCTACGCGTTCCTGCGCTGGGGCCAGACCGCGTTCGACAACTTCGCCGTGGTGCCGCCCAACACCGGCATCTGTCACCAGGTCAACCTCGAGTACCTGGGCCGCGTCGTGTACGCACGCGACGGCCAGGCGTTTCCCGACACGCTCGTCGGCACCGATTCGCACACCACGATGATCAACGGCCTGGGCGTGCTCGGCTGGGGCGTGGGCGGCATCGAGGCCGAGGCCGCGATGCTCGGCCAGCCCGTGTCGATGCTCGTGCCGCAGGTGGTCGGCTTCAGGCTCACGGGTGCGCTGCCCGAGGGCTCCACCGCCACCGATCTCGTGCTCACGGTCACCCAGATGCTGCGCGAGAAGGGCGTGGTCGGGAAGTTCGTCGAGTACTACGGCGACGGCCTGGCGAACATGCCGCTCGCTGACCGCGCGACGATCGGCAACATGTCGCCCGAGTACGGCGCCACCTGCGGGATCTTCCCCGTGGACGCCGAGACGCTGCGCTACCTCGAGTTCACCGGCCGGCCGCCCGAGCTCGTCGCGCTGGTGGAGGCGTATACGAAGGAACAGGGCATGTTCCACGACGAGAACTCGGAGGAGGCCACCTACTCCGACACGCTCGAGCTGGACCTCTCCACCGTCGAGCCGAGCCTCGCCGGGCCCAAGCGCCCGCAGGACCGCGTACGGCTGAGCGAGGCGCACGAGGCGTTCGCCGAGGCGCTCGCCTCCGACCTCGGTGAGAACGGCCACGGGCACGCGCTGCACGACCGCGACGAGTCTTCGGCCGAGTCCTTCCCCGCCAGCGACCCGCCCACGGGCGGCGGCCTCGGCGACCCGGATCCCGACGCCGGACAGCCCGCGCCGGCCGCCGCCCTCGCGGAGAAGCCGCGCGGCGTACCGGTCAAGCTCGCGGACGGCAGCGAGTTCGAGCTCTTCCATGGCGCCGTCGTGATCGCCGCGATCACGAGCTGCACGAACACCTCCAACCCGTACGTGATGGTCGGCGCCGGGCTGCTCGCCAAGAACGCCGTCGAGCGCGGCCTGGCCCGCAAGCCGTGGGTGAAGACGAGCCTCGCGCCCGGCTCGAAGGTGGTCACCGAGTACCTCGACAAGGCCGGGCTGACCGAGTACCTCGAGCAGCTCCAGTTCAACCTCGTGGGCTACGGCTGCACCACCTGTATCGGCAATTCCGGTCCACTGCCGGAGGAGGTCTCGAAGGCGGTCACCGACGGCGACCTCGCGGTGTGCTCGGTGCTGTCCGGCAACCGCAACTTCGAGGGCCGCATCCACGCCGAGGTGAAGATGAACTACCTGGCGTCGCCGCCGCTGGTGGTGGCCTACGCCCTCGCCGGACGGATGGACGCCGACATCTACGACGAGCCGCTCGGCGAGGGGTCGGACGGCGAGCCCGTCTACCTGCGCGACATCTGGCCCTCGCAGCAGGACATCCACGAGGTGGTCGAGCAGTCGGTCAAGTCCGAGATGTTCACCGGCAGCTACGGCGAGGTGTTCGAGGGCGACGACAACTGGAACGGCCTCGAGGTGCCCGAGGGCGACCGCTACGCCTGGGACGGCGACTCGACCTACGTCAAGCACCCGCCCTACTTCGACGGCATGCCGGCCGACGCGCCGGACGGCTTCGAGCAGATCGAGGGCGCGCGCATCCTGGCGCTGCTCGGGGACAGCGTCACCACCGACCACATCTCGCCGGCCGGCGCGATCAAGCCGGACTCGCCCGCGGGCAAGTACCTCGTGGAGCGCGGGGTGGAGCGCAAGGACTTCAACTCCTACGGCTCGCGCCGGGGCAACCACGAGGTGATGATGCGCGGCACGTTCGCCAACGTGCGGCTGCGCAACAAGCTCGCGCCGGGCACCGAGGGCGGCTTCACCGTGCACGTGCCGGACAGCCAGGAGACGACGATCTTCGACGCCGCGATGCGGTACGCCGACGAGGGCGTGCCGCTGGGCGTGCTCGCGGGCAAGGAGTACGGCTCCGGGTCGTCGCGCGACTGGGCTGCCAAGGGGCCACGCCTGCTCGGCGTGCGCTTCGCGATCGCCGAGAGCTACGAACGCATCCACCGCTCGAACCTCGTGGGCATGGGAATCCTGCCGCTGCAGTTCGCCGACGGCGACAACGTCGAGTCGCTCGGGCTCACCGGCATGGAGCGCTTCGACCTCGCCGAGCTGACTGACGGCGACCGCACGCTGCACGTCACCGCCACGCCCGACGACGGCGACCCGATCGAGTTCGACGCGACGGTGCGGATCGACACGCCCAACGAGTGGCTCTACTACCGCCACGGCGGGATCCTGCACTACGTGCTGCGCCAGCTGCTCGCCCATTGAGCCTGGCTCACCACGAGCTCTGCTTCGGCTGCGGGAGCGCGAACCTGTTCGGCCTACAGCTGGAGCTCGAGCCCGCCGGTGAGGGCGTGGCCGGGCGCTTCTTCCTCAAGCAGGACCATCAGGGGCCGGGCGGGCGCGCCCACGCCGGGGTGCTGGCGAGCGCGTTGGAGGAGGCGATGGCGCTGGCGCTTCATGTGCGCGGGGTGCATGCGAGGGCGCGGCGCCTGGAGGTGGAGCTGCTCGGCGAGGCGCCGGTGGGGACCTTCGTCGCCTTGGAGGCGCGTGTCGTGAACGGCGGCAATGAGGGGTTGGTCGCGGTTGCGTCGGCGTCGGAGGGCGACCGCCGCGTTGCCGAGGCCCGGGGCGTTTTCGCCCCGTTCGACTGACGTGTGGTCAATTTCCCATGAGAGTCCTGGAAAATTGACCACACGTCCGTGTCTGCGGCCCGGCGAGGCCGGGTAATCCCCCCGGAGATGGCCGTCAACCTCGCGCGGAAGATCCTCGACGAGCACCTGGTGGAGGGCGAGCTCAAGCCCGGCTCGCCGATTGCGCTGCGGGTCGACCAGACGCTGCTCCAGGACGCCACCGGCACGATGGCGTGCATGCAGTTCGAGCAGCTCGGCGTGCCGCGGGTGCAGGTCGAGCGCGCGGTGCAGTACGTCGACCACAACGTCATCCAGCTCGACTTCAAGAACGCGGACGACCACCGCATGCTGCAGGCGCTGGCGCGCAAGTACGGCCTCCATTACTCGCGCCCCGGCAACGGCATCTGCCACTACGTGCACATCGAGCGCTTCGCCAAGCCGGGCGGCATCCTCGTCGGCGCGGACTCCCACACGACGACGAGTGGCGCGCTGGGGATGATCGCGATCGGCGCCGGCGGCCTCGACGTCGCGGTGGCGATGGGCGGCTACCCCTATGAGATCGCCTGCCCCGAGATCGTCGAGGTGCACCTGGCCGGCACGCTCGCGCGGCCGTGGGTGCAGGCCAAGGACATCATCCTCGAGCTGCTGCGGCAGCTGTCGGCGAGCGGCGGCAAGAACAAGATCTTCGAGTTCACGGGCGAGGGCACGCACGACCTCTCGATCCCGGAGCGCGGCACGATCGCCAACATGATCGCCGAGCTGGGCGCCACCAGCGCGGTCTTCCCTCCCGACGGCAAGACGCGCGACTGGCTCACCCTCCAGCAGCGCGAGGACGACTTCGAGGAGATCGGCGCGGACGACGGCTGCGAATACGACGACCGGGTGGGGATCGACCTGTCGGAGCTCGGGCCGCTCGTCGCGAAGCCGCAGAACCCGGACAACGTGGTGGCGGTCGAGGAGGTGGCGGGCACGGAGCTCGCCCAGGTGTGCATCGGCTCGTCGGTGAACTCGGGTTACTTCGACCTCGCGCTGCCGGGTGCGATCCTCGCCGACCGCGACGGCCAGATCGTGCATCCTTCGATCGCCTGCACCGCGACGCCCGGCTCGCGCCAGATCCTCACCGCCATTGCCGAGTCGGGCGTCTACCGCCAGCTCGTGGAGGGCGGCGTGCGCATGCTCGAGCCGGTGTGCGGGCCGTGTGTGGGCATGGGCCAGGCGCCGCCGTCGGACGCCAACTCGCTGCGCACCTTCAACCGCAACTTCCCGGGCCGCTCGGGCACGCCCGAGGACTCCGTCTTCCTCTGCTCGCCGGCCGTGGCGGCCGTATCGATGCTCGAGGGCAAGATCGCCGACCCGCGCGAATACGGCGACCCGCCGGAGATGCTCGACCCGCCCGAGCTCAAGCCGTACGTGGACGACGTGCACATCTTCGCCCCGGCCGACGAGGACGAGGCCGAGTCGATCGAGATTCCGCGCGGGCCGAACATCAAGACGCCGCCCGAGCACAAACCGCTCGACGAGTCGGTCGAGGCGAGGATCGCCACCGTCCAGCCGGACAACATCTCGACCGGCGACCTCGCGCCCGACGGCGTGATCGTCATGAGCTACCGCTCGAACATCCCGGCGATCGCCGAGTTCACCTTCCAGCACCGCGACCCGGAATTTCGCAAGCGCATGAAGGAGTGGGGGAGCGGCTTCATCGTCGGCGGCGAGAACTACGGCCAGGGCAGCTCGCGCGAGCACGCCGCGCTCGCGCCGCTCCAGCTCGGGGTCAAGGCGGTGTTCGCCAAGTCGTTCGCGCGCATCCACCGCCGCAACCTCGTGGCGCAGGGCATCCTCGCGCTCACCTTCAAGGACTCGTCCGACTACGACCGCGCCAAGGTCGGCGACACCTGGGCGCTGCCGCACGTACGCGAGGAGCTCGAGCACGGCGCCGACGACATCACTGTGCAGATCAAGGAGTCGGGCGACGAGTTCAAGGTCACGCACGACTTCGCGCCGAAGGAGCGCGAAATCCTCGTGTCGGGCGGCCTACTGCACTACCTCCAAGAGCACGGAGAGCAGGTCTCGACGGCGTAGTTGAGATAGTTGGCGCGTGGCTCTCGGGCTGGGCGAAGCTGCGCGGCTACCCGTCGGCCTAGAGCGTGTCCTCGGCCTCGCTGAGCGTCCTGGTGGGCGCCGCGGCGGCCTCTGCGTGTGCCTTGTCGACTGCGGCGACCACGTCCTCGGGGTTGTTCACGCCGATGAACTTGAAGTCGGCGTCACCCGTGCCGGCGGTGTCGAAGTCCACGGTGCCGACCTGCAGGACGCGCTGGATCACGCCCTGGCTCGTGTTCACGTTCTGGACGCGCTGAATCTGCGTCTGCTGGACGTCGCGCGCGATGATGCCGCGCTGGATGCGCAGCCGCTGGTTGGTGATTACGTACTTGGTGAAGTAGCGCCGGATGAAGCCGACGACTACCGCGACCGCGAACACCACGACGAACGCGCCCACGCCGGAGGCATTGGTCACCACGAACCAGACGATCACCCCGACCGCCGCGGCCACCAGCAGCCCCTTCAAATAGAAGGCGATGGTGGAGCGCCACGACGGGTGGCCCTCGTAGATCACTTCCTCGCCAGAGTGCAAGTCCATTAGGCGCTCAGCACGATCTTAAGCGCCTCGTGGCCGGCGTAGGTGTCGTACGCCTCCTGGGCATCGGCGAGCTTCATGTGGTGGGTCACGAGCGGGGTGGGGTCGAGCCGGCCGGACGCCATCAGCGACAGCACCGGGTCGAGGTGGCCCATCACGTTGGCGAACCCGGTGACGAACCGCAGGTTCTTGATCCAGACGACGCCCATGTGCACTTCGGTGGGCTCGGCGTGCACGCCCACCACCGACACCGTGCCGCCCTTGCGCGCGAGCCGGCAGGCGAGGTCGAGCGCCTTGCCGTTGCCCACCGCCTCCACCGCCACGTCCACGCCGCGGCCCTCGCTGGCGGCCTTCACCGCCGCTCGCGGGTCCTCCTCGGTGAGGTGCACCGGCTCGGCGCCCAGCGAACGCGCAACCTCGAGCCGCTCCGGCACCATGTCGATCGCGATCACACGCGCCGCGCCCGCCACGCGCGCGGCCATGACCGCGCACAGCCCGACAGGCCCGAGCCCGACCACCGCGCAGGTGTCGCCCGGCTCGAGCCCTGCCGCCACGACCGCGTGGTAGCCCGTCCCCATCACGTCGCCGGCGAACAGCGCCGAGTCGTTCTCGAGCCCATCCGGCACCTTGCGCAGCGTGAGATTGGCGTGGGGGACGAGCACCTGCTCGGCCTGAGTGCCCTGCAGCGCCCCGAGCGCCTTGCCATGCCCGAACACGCGCGACTCGTCGCACTTCTGGAAGAGACCCTTGCGGCAGAAGAAGCAGTGCCCGCAGGCGGAGTGGAAGGTGCCGAGCACGCGGTCGCCGACGGAGACGGTGCTGACACCGTCGCCCGCCGCCACGACCGTGCCGACGTACTCGTGCCCGATCGTGAAGCCGGGCTCGATCTGCACGCGGCCGTGGAAGATGTGGAGGTCCGAGCCGCAGATGCCGGAGGCTTCGACGCGGACGACGGCGTCGTCGGCCTCGATCGGCTCGGGCTCGGGCCGTTCCTCGACGGCCACCCTGCCGGGCTCCTGGAAGGTCACCGCGAGCATGAAGCCGGTCAGCTTATGTCTTCGCCCGTCGCCACGATCCGCCGCAACAGAGGCGCCGCCCTGTAGCGCTCCTCGCGCCGCTCGTCCCAGAGCCCGTCGAGCGTGGCGAGCACGTGATCGAAGCCGATCGCGCGCCCCCAGGCCACCGGACCGCGCGGGTGGTTGAGTCCGAGCGTGGCGCCGGCGTCCACGTCCGCGGCCGAGCCGACGCCCTCGCCGACCGCGAACAGCGCCTCGTTCACGAGCTGGCACGCCAACCGTCCGAGCACGAGACCCGTGGCGTCGGCCACCCACTCGCGGTGGAGGCCTAGGCAGGTGAAGAAGCGCTCGGCGGCCGCCGCCGCGTCCGGATCGGTGCCCGGCAGGCGGGTGAGCTCGACGAGTTTGCCCAGCGGCGGCAGCAGGTGGAAACCGACGGCGCCGGCGATGTTGTGCACCGCCAGCGAGCGGTCGGCGCAGAGGACCGCCAGCGGCACCCGGCCCGACGTGGAGATGCCGCCCGGCGCGGCGTACACGATCAGCTCTGGCTCGGCGCCACCCAGCTCGAAGCCCGCCGCGCGCGCCCGCTCGCGTAGCCCGTTCGCCAGTGCCCCTTCGCCCGTGATCACCACGGCGTGCCCGTCGCCGCCACCCTGCTCGGGCGGTTCCTCGTCGTCGGGCCGGTGCGGGCCGTGCTCGTACGAGTACCAGCCACTCCCCGTCTTGCGGCCGAGCGTGCCCGCGGCCACCATCCGCGCCTGCAGCATGCTCGGCTTCCAGCGCGGCTCGCCGAAGCTCTGCTCGTTGAACGAGCGCGCCACCTCGTAGCCCACGTCGATCCCCACCAGGTCCATCAGCTCGAAGGGGCCCATGCGGAAGGCGCCGCCGAGCCGCGCGATGCGGTCGATCTGCTCGAGCGTCGCCACGCGCTCCTGGAGCAGCCGCAGCGCCTCGCCGTTCACCGGCCGCCCGCAGCGGTTGACGAGGAAGCCCGGGCCGTCGCTCGCCACGATCACGGTCTTGCCCATCGCCTCGCCGACGGCGCGGGCAAGCGACAGCGCGCGCTCGCCGGTCTGTGCGGCGGCGATCACCTCGAGCAGCCGCATCAGCGGCGGCGGGTTGAAGAAGTGCATGCCCACGACGTTCTCGGGGCGCGCCGCCGCCGCGGCGATCGAGCTCACGAGAATCGAGGAGGTGTTGGTGGCCAGCACGGCGTCGTCCGGACACACTTCCGACAGGCGCTCGAACAGCTCGCGCTTGAGCTCTGGCCGCTCGGGCGCCGCCTCGATCACGAGCTCGCAGTCCGCCAGCTCGTCGAGCTGCTCGCAGAGCCGCAGCCGGTCGGCGGCCGCGCGCGCGTCATCCTCGGACCAGCGTCCGCGCTCGGCGCCCTTGGCGAGGCCGCCGCGCATGCTCTGCTCGCCGCGCTCGAGCGCGGCGGCGACCGGGTCGTGCAATAGCGTTTGCATGCCCGCCAAGCAGCCCAGCTGCGCGATGCCGGCGCCCATGGTGCCGGCCCCGACAACGCCGAGACGACTGGGAAGCTCAGTCATTGGGTAGGGGTTGCCACGGAGGCGGGCCATCTTAAAAGCCTCAGACTCGCCGCAACTTTTCCCCGACCGGTACGTCTAAGAACTCCATGCTCAAGAAGCTGCTCATAACTGTTGCCACAAGCTCTGTGCTCGCCGGCGCCGTCGCCACGGTCCCCGCGCACGCCTCCACCAGGCAGGAATCGATCTTCCAGGACGACTCCACACTCGTCACCTCCGGCGACGCGGTGCGCCAGCAGGCGCTCGACCGGATCAAGGCGCTCGGCGCCACCACGATCCACTCGCTCATCCTCTGGAACCACATCGCGCCGGACCCCAACTCCAACACCAAGCCGGCCGGCTTCGACGCCACCGACCCGAACGCCTACCCCGCCGGCGCGTTCGCCCCGTACGACGCGCTCGTCAGCGAGGCGCAGGCGCGCGGCATGCAGGTGATCTTCTCGCCGGTCGAGGGTCCCTCGTGGGCGGACACCTGCAAGAACAGCGCGAACAGGCATCACTGCAAGCCGAGTCCCGCGGACTACGGCCAGTTCGTGACCGCGCTCGGCAAGCACTTCCCGCAGGTGCACCGCTGGTCGGTCTGGAACGAGCCGAACCAGAGCAACTGGCTCTACCCGCAGCAGAGCAAGGTCCACGGCCACATCATCCCGACGGCCGCGATCGAGTACCGCAACCTGTTCCGCGCCGCGACGACCGCACTCAAGGCCACGGGCCACGGCAGCGACCAGCTCCTGCTCGGCGAGACCGCGCCGCTCGGCCGCACCACGGGCACGCTCGGCAAGCGCTTCCTCAGCCCCGGCAAGTTCTTCCAGGGCGTCTTCTGCCTCGACTCCCGCGGCCACAAGCTGCGTGGGCGGATCGCCAAGGACGAGGGCTGCACGCACTACACGAAGCTCGCGGCCACCGGTATCTCGCACCACCCGTACAACCGCGGCGGCAGCCAGCCGCCTACGCGCCGTCCCACCGGGCCGGGCGAGATCACCGTCGCCAACCTCAGCGCGCTGAGCCGGGTGATCAACCAGGGCTCGCACAATCACCGCATCCGCGGCGGGCTGAAGTTCTACTTCACCGAGTTCGGCTTCCAGTCGAACCCGCCGGACCATCTGTTCGGCGTGTCGCTGTCGCGCCAGGCGCGCTACATCAACCAGTCGGACTACATCGCGTACAAGAACCGCCGCGTCGCCGGCGTCTCGCAGTACGAGCTGTTCGACGCGCCGGCGCTCAGCGACTTCAACACCGGCCTGCTGCTCAAGAACGGCAAGGCCAAGCCGGCTCTCAACGCCTATCGGCTGCCGATCTGGGTCACGAGGACCCGCTCCGGCGTGAGCGTCTGGGGCCAGGTGCGCCCGGCCGACGGCACGGCGCAGACAGTCGCCATCCAGAACGGCAACAGCAAGTTCAAGACGGTCAAGACCGTGAAGACCAGCTCGAACGGCTACTTCCAGGTCCGCCTCGGCCGCAAGGCCGGGAAGAGATGGCGGCTGGCGTGGACGTCGGGCGGGACGACGTTCAACAGCCGGGTCGCTGGCATAGGGACCTAGTCCGCAGACCGCAGACGGCAGACCGCAGTGACGACCTGCGGACTGCGGACTGCCGACTGCGGACTGACTACACCATCGCGTTGAGGCCGGTGGCCGCCCGCCCGATGATGAGCTTCTGAATCTGGCTGGTCCCCTCGTAGAGGGTCGCCACGCGGGCGTCGCGTAGGTAGCGCTCCACGGGATGGTCGTCGACGTAGCCGGAGCCGCCGTGGACCTGGATCGCCAGGTTGGCGTTGCGCACGGCGGCCTCGGTGGCATAGAGCTTGGCGATCGAGGTCTCGGTGGTGCTCGGCTTGCCCGTGTCCTTGAGCCAGCCCGCACGCCAGACGAGCGCGCGGCCCGCGTCTGTGTCCACCACCATGTCGGCGATCATCGCCTGCACGAGCTGGAAGGCGCCGATCGGCCGCCCGAACTGCTCGCGCTCCTTCGCGTACTTCACCGAGGCGTCGACGCAGCCCTGTGAGATGCCCACGCAGCCGGCGGCCACGCTGTAGCGCCCCGAGTCGAGCGCGGACATGGCCACCTTGAAGCCGTCGCCGATCTCGCCGAGCATCGCCTCGTCCGGGACCTCGACGTCGGAGAGCGACAGCTCGGCCGTGTCAGATGCCTTGAGGCCGAGCTTGCCGTGGATCTCGCCGGAGGAGAAGCCGTCTGAATCGGTGGGCACGAGGAAGCAGGCCAGCCCACGGTGCGCCTGCTCGGGATCGGTCTGGGCGAAGATCAGCGCGACCTTGGCGTAGTTGCCCATCGAGATCCACTGCTTCTGGCCGTTCAGCTTCCAGCCGCCGTCGATCTTCACGGCGCGCGTCTTGAGGCTGGCCGCGTCGGAGCCCGAGCTCGGCTCGGTCAGCCCGAAGCAGCCGAGCGCCTCGCCGCTGCAGAGCCTGGGCAGCCACTCGTGCTTCTGCTCCTCGCTGCCCCAGCGCTCGATCGACGAGCACACGAGCGAGGTCTGCACGGACACGACGGTCCGCGCGGACGAATCGCCGCGGCCGATCTCCTCGACGATCAGCGCGTAGGTGCGGTAGTCGAGTCCGCGCCCGCCGTACTCCTCGGCGACGATGGCGCCGAGGAAGCCCATGTCCGCGATCTTCTGCACGAGTTCGGTGTCGAAGCGCTCGTTGCGGTCGTTGTCGCGCGCCACGGGCACGATCTCGTTGTCGGTGAAGTCACGCGCGGTCTCGCGGATCAGGCGCTGCTCGTCGGTCAGCTCGAAGTCGATCAAGTGAGGTTCCTCCTGGACGGTCGGCGGCAATGCAGCGTAGCCAACATTTGTTGCATCGCGCCGCGGCTTAGACTGGCTCGATGGATTTCATCACCGCGTGGACGATCGGGATCGTTGGGGTGATCCTGCTGGTCGTGGCGCTGGGGAAGTGGTCGCCGGTGAGCGCGGCGCAGGTGCTCGACTGGAAGCCCACGCGCTCGTACGAGGACGAGGTGCAGCTCGAGCTCGACGATATCGACCAGATGCTCGAGGCGCAGAACGAGCGGCGCCGCCGCAGCGGCCGCCCGGAGCTGACCGAGGACGACATGCGCGCGGAGGTGGACGCGGCGCAGCGCGAGCTGCAGGAGCGGGCGGAGACCTACCGCGGCGGCGACGGCGAGCAGCGGGACAGCTGAGCGCATACGCTCCCGCCGATGGCGCGGGTGCTCGTGGTCGGATGCGGCTGTCGCGGCGGGGAGCTCGCCGCCGCGCTGCTCGAGCGCGGGCACGCGGTGAGGGGGACGACCCGCGACGAGTCGCGCTTCGAGGCGATCGCCGCCGCGGGCGCCGAGGCCGCGCTCGCCGACCCGGACAAGCTGCTCACGCTGATGCCGCACATCGAGGGCGTGAGCGTGCTGTGCTGGCTGATGGGCTCGGCAGCCGGCGACCACGAGGCAGTCGCGGCAGTGCATGGGCCGCGGCTCGAGACGCTTATGGAGCGGCTCGTGGACACGCACGTGCGGGGCGTGGTCTACGAGGCAGCGGGCTCGGTCGACGGCGCGCTGCTCGAGCAGGGCGCCGCGCTTGTCGAAAGGGCGCACGAGACCTGGAACATCCCGGTTGAAGTGGTGGAGCACGATCCCACCGACCACGGGGGCTGGGTCGAGGCGATGGCGGCCGCGGTGGACCGGGTGCTGGCCGCTTAAGGAAGTAAGCGCCGCGGGTGTCGGAATCCCGCGGCGCTTACTCACAGGGCTGCCGTCTCGCTGGGGCAAGACACCGCGGCCCTGTGCCGCGAATTTCCCCCTACCGGGGTAGTTCCAAACCGCCTCTAGTGGACGTCGATCGCGCCAGTTGCGAGCAGTACGATCGCCACCAGCGCGAACACGAGGAGCACGGCGAGGATCAGCGCCACGCGCCAGCCGAGCGGCAGCGTAGGCCAGCGCCCGTCGCTCGCCGCGGAGTCGACGAGCCGCAGCTCGGTGACCGTCGCCGCCGGCAACGCCACGGCGCCGCCGGGGGCCTGGCCCCGGGCGCAGCGGGCGATCAGCTGGTCGTGCGCCTGCACCAGCTTGCGCTCGTGCGTGGCGCAGCGCTCGCAACCACGCAGGTGAGCGTCGAGGCGCCGTCGGCCGGCGTCGGTGAGGGCGTCGTCCATGCCGTCCGAGATCAGCCGCTCGGCCCGCTCGCACCAGCCTCCCGAGGGCACCGCGACGAGCGTCTGGCGGAGCGCCTTGCGCGCGGCGGCGAGCGCCCGCGACAGCTCATCGGCGGCGACCCCGAGCTCGCCGGCCGCCTCGGCCCGTGGCCGCTCCGCGAGGTCGACGAGTGCCAGCGCGCGGCGCAGTTCCGGCTGGAGCCCGGGCAGCGTCAGCTCGACCTGCGCTAGCGCATGACTCGAATCCAGCGGACCCGGTAGGCGAGTAGGGACCGAGCGAAGCGGCGTCCCCTCCATGGCGCGCGAGCATAGTCACGAGCGCGGTCGCCGGTGTAAAGCTTTTCACCGAAAGTGCGGGATCCGCGAGCTAATATCCAAATCCCGGTTGGATTTAGACCATTTCTCTGGAGGTGATCGCGTGGCCGACTACGCGAAGGACGTACTGGTAGACACGCAATGGGTCCAGGATCATCTCGACGACGACTCGATCCGCATCGTCGAAGTCGACGAGAACCCGGCCCTCTACGCCGAGGCGCACATCCCGGGCGCCATCGGCTTCGACTGGAAGAAGGACCTGCAGGACCAGGTCAAGCGCGACTTCCTCGGTCCCGAGGAGTTCGGCGACCTGTTCGGCTCGCGCGGGATCTCGAACGACCATACGGTCGTGCTCTACGGCGACCGGAACAACTGGTTCGCGGCCTACACCTACTGGTATCTGAAGTACTACGGACACGACAACGTCAAGCTCGTGAACGGTCCGCGCGAGAAGTGGATCGACGAGGGCCGTCCCACCACCACCGACGTCCCTGGCTACGAGGCGGCGAACTTCAACGCCGAGCCCGGCGACGCCGCGATCCGCGCGAAGCGCGACGAGGTGCTCGCGGCGCTCGACGCGAGCACGAGCCTCGTGGACGTGCGCTCGCCGCAGGAGTTCTCAGGCGAGCTGATCGCGATGGCGGGCTACGAGCAGGAGGGCGCGCAGCGCGGCGGGCACATCCCGGGCGCGGCGTCGGTGCCGTGGGCCCAGGCCGTGCAGGAGGACGGCACGTTCAAGTCGGCAGACGACCTGCGCGAGCTCTACACGGGCAAGGGCGTGCTGAACGGCGGGGACATCATCGCCTACTGCCGCATCGGCGAGCGCTCGGCGCACACGTGGTTCGTGCTGCACGAGCTGCTCGGGCATGACGCTGTCAAGAACTACGACGGGTCGTGGACGGAGTGGGGGAATTTGGTTGATGTGCCAATTGAAAAAGACGTCTAGTTCTTAGTTCTTAGTTCTCGGTTTCTAGGACTCGGGTCGGGAGCTCTTCCTCCCTGACTTGGCCGTCCAGTAGTTCCACTCGGTAGCACTTTGCTGTGTTGTCGCAGCTGATCGCTTCGACTAAGCCGCCCTCCTGGAAATGGAGGGCGGCTGTGTTGTCGGCTGCGTAGCCGGCCGGGAAGCCCGACGCGATCAGGTCGTGGTAGTGGGGGCGGCGCTGTTCCTCGGCGTCGTAGTGGGGGCAGGCGCTGCCCGCCAGGAGGCCGAGACCGTCGTGCAGTGGAGCGAGCCTGTCGCGGCCGAACGAGTCGGTGGTCGACGCCTCGAACCAGCAGTTCATGCCGGCGCTCGTGCCGCTCAGCACGGCGCCGTCCGCAAGCGCCTGCGGCAGCAGCTCGGCGAGTCCGTGCGCGCGCCACACCGCCAGCAGGCTCGCCGTGTTCCCGCCGCCCACGTAGAGCACGTCCTGGGCGCGGACGAACTCGGCCAGGTCCTCGACGTCCCGGTCGAACAGCGTGAGGTCGCAGGGCGCGCAGTCGAGCTCGGTGAAGGCGCGGTAGAAGTTGGCGACGTAGAGGTCCGCGTCGCCGCTGGCAGTCGGGATGAAGCACACGCGGGGGCGCTCCGCGCGCGCGAGCCCGAGAACGAAGCGCAGGATCGGCTCCGTCTCGGCGAAGGAGCCGCCGCCGATCGGGACGATGTGGCCGCTCACGAGGTCACCAGCGGCGCGAGCCGCTCGAGCAGGTTCTGGACGATGCGCGCCGTCGCGCCCCAGATCAGCTTGCCGTCGACCGTGTAGGCGGGCGTCCTGATCGGCACGCCGCGGCGGATCAGGCGCCGCATCTCGAAGCCGTCGACGAGGTCGGGCAGGCTCAGCTCGAGCACCTCCTCCACCTCCGTGGGTTGCGGGGTCCAGGCGTGGCCGGGCGCTATCACGCCCACGAACGGGTGGATCTTGTACGAGGTGACGAACGTGCCGGTGGGCGGCAGCGCGCCCACCAACTCGACAGCGGCCGGCGCGAGCCCGATCTCCTCCTCGGCCTCGCGCAATGCGGTGAGGCGGAGGTCCTCGTCGGGAAAGTCCTGGCGACCGCCCGGGAACGAGATCTCGCCGGCGTGGCGGCGCAGGTCGTCGCGGCGCTTGGTGAACACGGCGTGCAGCTCGCCGCCGTCCACGTACAGCGGCACGAGCACCGCGGCGTCGGTGCGCCCATGGGCGTCCAGCTCGGCCGCCGCCTCGGGCGTGAGCAGCAGTTCGCGCAGCCTGTCGGCCGTCTCCATCTACCTATTATCGAAGCCGTGGCTTGCGCCCTCCTGATCATCGACTTCCAGAACGACTTCACGCCGGGCGGAGCGCTGGCCGTCCCGGAAGGCGACGAGATCGCGCCGCGCGTCAACGAGCTCGCCGCCTCGGGCGACTTCGACCTGGTCGTGGCCACGCGCGACTGGCACCCGCCGGACCACGGCTCGTTTGCGGAGCACGGCGGCCCGTGGCCCGTGCACTGCGTGCAGGACAGCACCGGCGCGCAACTGCACGCGACGCTCGAGCTCTCCGCGATCCACGGCGTGGTCGACAAGGGCCAGAACCCAGAAACCGAGGGCTACTCCGGCTTCGACGAGACGGAGCTGGCCGAGCTCCTCCGCAGCCGCGGCATCGACGCGGTGACGATCGTCGGCCTGGCCACCGACTACTGCGTGAGGAACACCGCGCTCGACGCGCTGCGCGAGGGGCTCGACGTGACGGTCGACGCGAGCGCCGTGCGCGCTGTCAACGTGCAGCCCGGCGACGACGAGCGTGCGCTCGACGAGTTGCGGGCCGCCGGCGCGAAGATCGCGTAGGGCTAGCGCAGCTCGAGCCGCTCGTCGAACATGACCTCGCCCTCGAGCGTGCGGTGCACCGGGCACTTGGCCGCGATCTGCATCAGCTTCCGGCGCTGCTCCTCCGGCAGCTCCTTCGGCATCTTCACCACCATCTCGAAGCGAGTGGGGGAGCCGCGCTGGGCGGGCTCGTAGTCGACGTCGACGGTCATGTCCCCTACGTCCCAGCCCTTGCGCTGCGCGTACATCTCCATCGTGATCGCGGTGCACGTGGCGAGGCTCGCGGCGAGCAGCTCCTGGGGACTTGGTCCCTCGTCGTCGCCGCCCTGGTCTCTCGGCTCGTCGGCCGTGAGCTCGTGCTCGCGGATCGTTACCTCCTGTGTGAGCTTGCCGCCCTCGCGGCGAGCGACTGCTCTCATGTTCTCCCCTCAAACAGCTTGGGCTCGGGTTCATCCGCGTAGCGGGCCATCGCGAAGAGGGCGTCCGACAGGCGGTTCAGATATCTCAGTGGTGTGTCGTCCGCCAGGTCGCCGGCGGCTTTCAGGTCGACGACCCGGCGCTCGGCGCGGCGGACGGCGGTGCGCGCGACGTCGAGGCGCGCGGACAGCTCGCTCCCCCCGGGAATGACGAACTTGGGCGGCAGGTTCACCCGCTCCATGTAGCGGTCGATGTCGGACTCGAGGCGATCGACCATCTCGCTCGTCACCTTCGATGTGCCCGGCTCGAGCCGCGCCGACGCCTCCGGCGCGGTGGCGAGCTCGGCGCCCGCGACGAACAGCTCGTTCTGTATGCGCAGGATGTCGGCGGCCAGCTCGTCGTCGTTGCCCGTGGCGGCCGCGCGGCAGAGACCGAGCGCCGAGGCGGCCTCGTCCACGGCCCCATACGCCTCGGGCCGGCCGCCCGATTTCGGCACGCGGCCCCCGTACCAGAGGCCGGTGCTGCCGTCGTCGCCCTTGCGCGTGTAGATCTTCACCACGGGTCCGGCAGGATACTCACGGGCCGGATCGACGCCGGCGGGATTTCTCGTGCGCGAAGAGGAGCGCCGTGCCCGCCGCTGAAACGCCTGCGGTATGCCCCAGATGCGAAGGCTGGGCGCAGTGAGTCTCGACGCGATCGGCGCGGGCGTGGCCGTGCTCACCCTGATCGGCGAGTTCCACCACCGCGAGACCCGCGACCTCGAGCGCACCATCGCCGGTGCGCTCGACGGCAGCCACCAGCACCTCGTCGTCGACATGCGCGGCGTGACGATGTTCGGCGCCCCGAGCCTGCGCGCGCTGGTGAAGGCGGCCCTACGGGCGCGCGAGAACCGGATCGGCTTCGTGATCGTGCGGCCCGAGCCGCGGGTGTGGCAGACGTTCGAGCTCACCGGCCTCGACGCCCAGTTCGCCAACACCGGCTCGCTGGAGTCCGCCGTGAGCGCGCTGACGCGGACCACCGCCAAAGATGCGACGCGCTGCCCGTCCTAGGGTGGCCTACTCCAACGGGTTGAAGACGAGCCCGGTGGGAACCTTGGGGAAGAAGAAGGTCGACTTCGGCGGCATCGACTCGACCGCCTCGGCCACCTCGCGCACCTGCTCCACCGGGGTCGCGCGCATGAAGAAGGCGGCGTCGGCGCGGCCGTCCTCCACCGCCGCGCGGGCGTCCTGCGCGTTCTTCGAGTAATTGAGGCCGTGGAGGTGCGAGATGTCGTCCTCGCTCATGCCGAGGGCGCCCTTCAGCACGATCGCCTCGAGCACGGCGGTGTCGAGCCGGCGGTAGGGCGCGGGCTTGTCGGGGAGCGCGGCATCGGCGATCGACTGGTCCTTCAGGCGCAGGCGCCTCGGCTGCCTATCGAAGCGGTCGAGGTAGCCGAGCACGATGCCGTCCTCGTCCGGGCTGGGCTCGAGCTCGGCGGCGTCGATATCGGTTGAGTCGAAGTCGCGCTCGAGCGTCTCGGCGAGCGCCGCGCGCTTGGCGTCGTCGATGTCCGTCAGCAGGCGGTGCGTCGCGAAGATCGTCAGCCCCGGATCGGACAGCGAGCAGAGGAACATCAGCACGTAGCGGTGCTCGCCCTCGCCGCCGACCTCCTCCGCGTACACGCGCGCGGTCTCGTAGCGGTGATGGCCGTCGGCGATCAGGAGCTCGCGGTCCGAGAGCGTGTTCTGGACCGACTCGATTGCCCCCTCGTCGCTCACCCGCCAGAGCTTGTTGACGGTGCCGTCCGGGTCGGTGGCCTCGCCGAACGGCTCCGCGTGGGTGAAGGGCTCGAGCGCGTGCCAGGCCGCCTGCTCGCTGTCCTCGAACAGGCTGAAGATGGGGGACAGGTTGGCGCGCGTCGCACGGGTGAGGCGGAGGCGGTCCTCCTTCGGCCCCGGGTGGGTGCGCTCGTGCGGGCGGATGCGACCGGGGCCGTAGTCCTCGACGCGGACGCGGCAGAGGAAGCCGTGGCGGGTGCGCTGCCTGCCGTCTGGACCCGTGTAGTCCTGCGTCAGCGCCCAGATGGCCGGCTCGCGCTCGCGCACGAGCACGCCCTGCTGCTGCCAGGCGTCGAAGGTGTTCTGGGCGTGCTGGTAGGGGTCGCCGCCGTTGGCGTCGCGCGGCAGGTCGATCTCGACGACATTGAACGGGCTCTTGGCCGCGAGCACGGCGCGCTCGGCATCGTCGATCACGTCGTAGGGGGGCGCCGTGACCGCGTCGAGCGAGCCGACCACGCGCGGCTCGTAGCGCAGGGTTCTAAGGGGCTGGATCTCCGCCATGACGGCGGAAGTTAGCGATCAGCCGGGCTTGCCGAAGTCCGTGGTATAGGTGGCCGCGCCGCCGACGCCGCTCTGCGGCGCGCCGTTGGCGATCCCGATCCCGATGTCGCGGTAGTTCGGGTTGAGGATGTTCGCCCGGTGGCCTGGGCTGTGCATCCACATGCTCACGATCGACTTGGGCGTGGCGTACGGACCTGATCCCCAGGCGATGTTCTCGCCGATGAACGAGCCGTGGTAGCCGGCGTTGTGGATGCGGTCGGCGAAGTCGCCGTGCTCGAAGTACTTGTTGTGGACCATGTCGCGCGAGTGCCCGACGGCCGCCCGGCCGAGCTTCGTGTTGTCGCGCAGCGGCTGCAGGTGGTGCTTGCGGCGCTGCGCGTTCAGCAGGCAGAGCGTGGCCTTCTTGGCGGTGGTCACCGAGCCGCTCTTGGGCGCGGCGGAGGCGCCGGCGCAGTGGGTCGCGGCCCGGCTCGCCTGCGGAGCGAGGAGGGCGGCGGCCAGCGCCGTGGCTGCCAGGATGTGCCGGGGACGGAACGGCATCCTTCTCTTCAATCGGGCTTCCCGGTCTTAGACTTGAGCAAACGGCCCACGGGCCGCGATACGGGGCGTAGCGCAGCCTGGTTAGCGCGCCTGCTTTGGGAGCAGGAGGTCGGCGGTTCGAATCCGCCCGCCCCGACTGGGAATCTGGGTACGGCTAGGCCACGTCGAGCCAACCGCGGATGGTGTCGTGGTGCGGCTCCCAGGCGGCCCATACATCCGCGGCCCAGGCCTCGACGGCGGTGACGTAGTTCTCAGCCCCGTCAGCATTCAAGGCGCCCTGGACCGTCAGGCTGCCGTTAGGACACGGCGGATCCAACCAGTACAGAGAAGGAGCC
>DASXNY010000110.1:0-20397 GCA_036494715.1 Thermoleophilaceae bacterium | reverse complement strand
CATGCGCGCGTGCCCGATCGCGTGGGTGCCCATGAAGCTGTCGAGCTTGTAGTCGTGGGCCACGGTCTTGGCGTCGCCGAGGTCCTTGACGATCTCGAGCGAGTGGCCGAGCGACAGCACCTCGACCCCGCGTACATCCTCTACGTAGTCGGCGAGCCGCTTGAGGTCGCCGTCGTGGTCGAACGTCATCGTCAGACCGTGCTCGGTGGCCGGCTCGACGCCGCGGATGGTGGCCCCGAGCTCGCGCACGCGGGCCTCGACGTCGCGCCGCTGCCTGCGCAGCTGCTGCTCGAAGTCGAACTCGCGGTGCCCGTTGGCCTCGGCCAGCTTCACGTGCATCACGTAGCCGTCCCTGGAC
Source organism: Thermoleophilaceae bacterium (assembly GCA_036494715.1). Classification (GTDB taxonomy): domain Bacteria; phylum Actinomycetota; class Thermoleophilia; order Solirubrobacterales; family Thermoleophilaceae; genus JAICJR01. The sequence goes on along the minus strand of DASXNY010000110.1, from coordinate 20,039 downwards.
GAGCGATAGAGCGCATAGCCCGTGGAGTCCGGGCCGCGGTGCTTCATCGCCTGGAGCATGGCCGTCATGTCACGCCCCACGTGATGCTCGCCCCCGCCGTTGCGATGGATGATTCCGGCGATGCCGCACATTTACGGCAGCACCTCTAGGTACTCGTCGCGCTCCCAGTCGGTGACGGCAGCCAGGTAGCGCTCCCACTCGTCCCGCTTGTAGTGGTGGAAGACCTTGTAGAGCCGGCCGGGCATGGCGCTCTTGACCACCTCGTCCTTCGCCAGCTCGTCGAGCGCGGCGCCGAGGCTGTCCGGCACGCGGTCGAGGGTCTGCTGGCCGTTCGCCGACAGGAGGTCGTAGGTGTTGACCGCCTGGGGCGGGCCCGGGTCGAGCTTGCGCTGGATGCCGTCGAGCCCGGCCTTGAGCAGCGCCGCCACCGTGAGGTAGGGGTTGGAGGACGAGTCGACGCCGCGGTACTCGAAGCGGCCGCCGGAGGCCACGCGCACCGTGCAGGTGCGGTTCTGCCAGCCCCAGTTCTTGTAGACCGGCGCCCAGAAGCCCGTGTCCCACATGCGGCAGTAGGAGTTGACCGTCGGGTTGCCGACGCACATCAGCGCGCCGAAGTGGTCGAGCAGGCCGCCGAGGAAGTTGCGCGCGGTCTCGGATAGCTGGCCCGGCCCGTCGGGGTCATGGAAGACGTTGTTGCCGTCCCCGTCGACCAGGGTGAAGTGGTGGTGGTGCCCGTTGGCCGACACGCCCGTGAACGGCTTGGGCATGAACGTCGGCAGGAGCCCGTGCTTGCGGCCGACCGCCGCGCAGATCTGACGGTAGGTGGTGATGTTGTCCGCGGTCTTCACCGGGCGGTCGAAGAGGAAGTTGAGCTCGAGCTGGCCGGGCGCGTCCTCGTGGTCGCCGTAGCTCATGTCGAGCCCGAGCGCCTGCCCGTACTCGACCACGTCGAGCAGCACCGGACGCAGTTCCTCGAACTGGTGGATGTGGTAGCAGTAGGGCTTCGTGACGCCCTCCGGCTCACCGCCGTCCTCGCCGCGCCTGAGCCACATCATCTCGGGCTCGATGCCGATCAGGAAGCTGTAGCCCAGCTCCCGCTCGAACTCGGCGACGACGTTCTTCAGGTTCTGGCGCGGGTCGGCGTCGAGCAGGTCGCCGGTCTCCGTGTCGTAGCAGTCGCAGTACACGCGCGCGACGCGGTTGTCCCACGGCAACACGGCGAAGGTGTCGAGGTCCGCAATGGCGGCGAGCTCGGACTCCTCCGGGCCGAAGCCGATGTAGTTGCCGGCGCGGTCCGTGAAGAGGTTGGCTGTGGCGCCGTAGACGAGCTGGTAGCCCTTCTGTGCCACCTGCGGGAAGAAGGACGAGACGACGCCCTTGCCCATCACGCGGCCCGTGACCGATACCTGCTGGAAGAAGACGTACTTGATCCCCTCGCGCTCGATGCGCTCCGTGATCTCGGCGATGCGCTCGCTGCGCCCCGGCGCGTTGCGCGCCTCCTCGAGCGTGGCCGGGGGCGCCTTGGTGGCGGCGGTGGCCAGCACCGTCTGAACGGTGCCTCCCACAGTCGGCTGCTGCTCAGTCGTCACAGCGCCATCCGCTGCAGTCGCCATGCACGTCCCCCTCTCGGTCCAGCGTGGTCGAATCCGCGACAACCATACACCGATGAACAAATAGGTACAAGGGTTCGCGCGGACGCCCGAATGGGCACTAGAGTGAGCCTGGGATGAGCACCGGCAAGCGCCTCAGCGGGCCGCCGATCACCGTCACCTGCGGCTGTGGCGAGGTCCGCTATCTGCACTACGGCGAGCGCTGGCAGTGCGAGAAGTGCGGCACCTCGTGGGACACGAGCCAGATCCCCGCGGAGGAGTACACGGCGGTACGCCGCATTCAGCGGCGCCACGTCGCGGTGCCGGCGTTGGTGTTCGCGCTCGTGCTCGCCACCTGCGTGCTGTTCATGGTCTTCGGGCGCGTCTACGCGATCATCTTGCTGCCGTTCGCGCTCACCTGCTGGTTCATGTTCGTGCGGCCGATCCAGCGGCGCCGCTTGTCCGAGCAGCTCGCCGAGCTGCCCAAGTGGGAGCTCAAGCCGGAGTGAGCGCCGTGCCGATCGACGCGCCCTTCTACTTCACCTGGGTCGTCGAGAACGGCCGCCGCTGAGCGGATTTCCCTGCTGCTCGCGGGTTTAGCAAGGCCGGGAACCGGGCTTCTCTACATTCAGAGAACCTTGGTCTGGTACGTCGCAGTCATAGTTGAGACAGTCGTCTGCGGGTGGGTGCAACTCGAGCGCCGGATGCTGCGGCGCCGCGACGACTCGGCGGCCGCTCAAGCGATCCCTCCGGTGCATCGGCTCTACGGCCGCCTCTTGGGCCGGATACGGCTGGCGGTCGAGCGGCGGTACCGCTCGCAGCCCCGGCTCGAGAGCCTCGAGGCGCGCCGCCGCACGGGTCTCGTCACCTTCGTGCTGATCACCGCGGGGATGGCGCCGATGTTCGCCTTCGTCCTGATCGACGGTTTCCACATGAACCCGGTGGTCGGGCAGCTCGTCGCATGGCCCACGCTGTGGCTGTCGCCGCTGCTCACCTTCGCGCCGGCGCGACTGCTTGCGCTGCTCGTGGCTGTCTGGCGCGGCTGGTTGCGCCTGGATGACGGAGACGGCGGCCAGTTGGCCGCCGTCCCTATGCCCGGCTCGGGGCCGGGCTCACACGATTACCTGCTGCCGCGCTAGACCGTCGAAGGCGCCGCCAGGATCTTGGCCAGCTCCTCGTCGGGCATCGTCGGCGTGTCCTCCTTGAAGTGCACCTCCTCGCCGTCCTGAACGACGCGGCGGAAGATGAACAGGAGGATCGATCCGACCAGCACTCCGACACCGATCGCGAAGTCCGTCCACGTGCCATAGCCGTTGAGATTCGGCGCGAGCGCTCCGACTATCAGGAACACCGCGTTCAGCACACATAGGAACGCGACCACGGGCAGCCAGGCATTGCCGAGCTTGATCGGTCTCGGCCAGTTGGGCCTGTCCCTCCGCAACAGGAGGAAGCCACTGAGCGCGAACACGTGCGCGAGCACGTAGCCGATGTTGCTCATGTAGAGGATCGCCAGGTTGCTCGAGATGAAGAGGACCAGGAGGACGTTGACCACCAGGTCCATCGTCATCGCGCGCGCGGGCACGTGGAAGCGGTTCAGCACGCCGAACTGCTTGATCGTCATGCCCGACTTGGAGATGCCATAGAGCGCTCTGCCGGCATCACCCGTCGATGACGCCATCGAGAGCACGAGGCTCGCGATCAGGCAGATCAGGAAGAAGCTCGAGGCCGTGTGGCCCGCGATCTTCTGGAACGCGGTGACGTAGAACTGACCCTCCGCGGTGTCGGACGAGGGAGCGCCAGTCACGCCGCCGAGCCCGAGCGGCAGGAGGGTGAAGACGAGCAGGCAGAACATCGAGATGCTCCTCAGCGCCATCGCCGAGTCGCGTTTGGTGTCCTTGTATTCGGGCGTGAAGGTGGCACAGATTTCTGTGCCATATGCAGACCACGCCAATATGAACAGGTAGACCAGCGCCAGCTTGACGCCCCCCCACGGTCCGGGGAACGAGGCGTGGACGTTGCTCGCGTGCCAGTCGCCCGTGAGGTACGGGACGACGATGAACACGAGCAGCGGCACCATCAAGAGAGCCGCGCAGGCATACGTGAGCCACACGAACGGGCGCACGCCCATCACGTTGAACAGCCACACGCCGATGATCACGCCGATCGCGATGAAGTGCGGCAGCCCAAGCTGGACCGGCCCGTCGTCGATCGTGAACGTGGTGTGCGGGAACCAGCGAGCGGCGATCAGGTCGCCGATGATCTTCCCGAAGATCGAGAGCACCACCGACCAGCCGATCCAGTAGCCGAACGTGGCCACCGGGCCGACGAGCGTCGTGTATTTGCGCCACGCCTCGTGGGCGTAGAGCGAAATACCGCCCGACTGGTTGGGGAACATGGTGGCGGGCTCGGAATAGATCCAGGCCTGGAGCACGCCGATGAACGCGGAGATGCCCCACAGGATGATTGAGCCTGTGACGCCGAAGATCCCCAGCGTGAAACCGAGCGACCCGAGCAGGAAGCCCGGATTGCATAGTGCGATGACGAACCCGTCCCACCAGCGCAACGTCTTAAGCAGCTGGCGTTCCTCAACTACTGCGCTAGCCGTCATTCCGACCCCCATCGGCGTTGACAAATTGGTCCAAGCGACCGATGGCGCCTTTGTATCATTTTGTCCAATGCCGGTCAACTGGCCCGCTTTGCCATCGCCGTCCGAGAGCAAGCAGCCCCCCGCCGGACGCCGTCCTTTACAGCGCCTGCCAACTTCGGTACAAACCGCAATTAGACATATTTGTCATTTTTTGTTCCCGGGGTGAAGGAGAGTCGGTGGCGCGCGACCCGAAGTACGACATCCTTTTCGAGCCGATCCAGATCGGCCCGAAGACGCTGAAGAACCGCTTCTACCAGGTGCCCCATTGCATCGGCGCTGGCTCCGAGAAGCCGGGCATGCAGGCCTACCACCGCGGCATCAAGGCCGAGGGCGGCTGGGGTGCGTGCTGCACCGAGTACTGCTCGATCCACCCCGAGTCCGACGACACGAGCCGCGTCTCCGCGCGCATCTGGGACGAGGGCGACGTGCGCAACCTCAAGGCGATGACCGACCGCCTGCACCACTTCGGCGCGCTCGCCGGCATCGAGCTCTGGTACGGCGGCCCGCACGCACCGTGCATGGAGTCACGCGCCACTCCGCGCGGTCCGTCGCAGATCCCGTCGGACTTCGAGCTGAACATCCACCCGCGCTACATGGACCAGGACGACATCAACGAGGTCCAGCAGATGTACGTCGACGGCGCCATCCGGGCGCGCGACGCGGGCTTCGACATCGTCTACGTCTACGGGGCCCACGCGTACCTGCCGTTCCAGTTCCTGTCGCCCTTCTACAACCGCCGCACCGACAACTACGGCGGCTCGTTCGAGAACCGCGCCCGTTTCTGGAAGGAGTGCCTCGAGAAGGTGCGCGAGGCCGTGGGCGACGACTGCGCGATCGCCTCGCGCTTCGCGGTCGACCACCTGCTCGGCGCCACGTCGATCCAGGTCGGCGAGGACGGCGTGCGCTTCGTCGAGTACGTCGACGACCTCGTGGACCTCTGGGACCTGACCGTCGGCGACATCGCCGAGTGGGGCCAGAACGCCGGCCCGTCGCGCTTCTTCGAGGAGAACCACGAGAAGCCCTACACGGGCCAGGTCAAGGCCGGCAACCACACCAACAAGCCGGTCGTCGGCGTCGGTCGCGTGACCAACCCGGACACGATGGTCCAGATCATCACGAGCGGGCAGTTCGACATCATCGGCGCCGCCCGCCCATCGATCTCGGACCCGTTCCTGCCAAAGAAGATCGAAGAGGGGCGCGCGGACGACATCCGCGAGTGCATTGGCTGCAACCAGTGCATCTCGCGCTGGGAGATCGGCGGTCCGCCGATGGTGTGCACGCAGAACGCCACAGCCGGCGAGGAGTACCGCCGCGGCTGGCACCCCGAGAACTTCTCCAAGGCGGGGAACGCCGACAAGGGAGTGCTCGTGGTGGGCGCCGGCCCGGCCGGGATGGAGTGCGCGATGGTGCTCGGCAAGCGCCAGATGTCGGCGGTCCATCTCGTGGAGGCGAATTCGGAGATCGGTGGCTCCGTGAACTGGATCTCGCAGCTCGGCCACTCAGACGGCAAGGAGAACCTGTTCCGCGGCACGGCGCGCGGGCTGGGCGAGTGGAAGCGGATCGTCAACTACCGGCAGATCCAGCTCGACAAGCTGAAGAACGTCGAGGTGCACCTGAACTCGCGTCTGAGCGCGCAGGACATCCTCGAGTACGGCGCGGAGATCGTCGTGATCGCGACGGGCTGCCACTTCGCCACCGACGGCCTCAACCCAGCCACACATGCCCCGATCCCGGGAGCCGACACGTCGCTGGACTGGCAGCTCACGCCGGACGAGGTGGTAGCGGGCAACAAGACGATCGGGCAGCGCGTGCTCGTGCTCGAGAACGAGGCCTACTTCATGGGGGCATCGATCGCCCAGAAGCTGGCCGGCGAGGGCAAGGACGTCACGCTCGTCACGCAGGCCGCGGACGTGGCGGACTACATGCACTACACGCTCGAGGCGCCGATGCTCCACCGCGACCTGCACCGGCTCGGGGTGGACATCCGCACCTACACGATGGTCTCGGAGATCCAGCCGGGCTCCTGCACGCTCTACAACGTGTGGGACGACCGCCACATGGACACGGTCGACGTGGACACGGTGGTGCTGTGCACGCAGCGTCTCTCCAACGACGAGCTCTACCGCGAGCTCAAGTCGGACCCCGCCGCGCTCGAGCGCGAGGGCATCGAGGGTCTCTACATCGTCGGCGACGCCTCGGCGCCCCGGATGATCGTGGACTCGATCTTCGACGGCCACCGCCTCGCACGTGAGATCGACTCCGACAACCCGGCGATGCCGCTGCCGTTCATCCGCGAACGCCGGCTGTGGGGGGACACGGGCAACGGGGACTTCGAGTCCCAGCTGCTCGCGCAGTCCGACATGGCAAGCGTCAGCTAGGCCGCGGGTATGCGGATAGTCGTGCCTGTCAAGCAGGTTGCCGTCGTCGACGAGGACTTCGAGCTCGTCGACGACGGCGCCCGCGTCGATCCGGACTTCCTCGAGTGGTCGCTCAACGAGTGGGACGACTTCTCGCTCGAGGCCGCCCTGCAGCTGGCCGAGGCCGACGGCTCCGATTCGTCGGAGGTCGTCGTCGTCACGGTCGGCGACGACGAGGCCACCGAGGGCCTGCTCACCTGCCTCGCCAAGGGCGCGGACCGCGCGATCCGGATCTGGGAGGACGCGCTCGAGGGCGCCGACGCGCTGGCGGTGGCGGGCGTGCTCGCGGCCGCGGTGCGCCGCGAGCAGCCGGACCTCGTGCTCTGCGGCGTGCAGTCCTCCGATGCGGTGAACAGCGCGACGGGAATCGGGCTCGCCGGGCATCTCGACCTGCCGCACGTGGCGGTGGTGCGGGCGATCTCGGCCGACGGCGGCTCCCTGACCGTCGAGCGCGAGCTGGAGGGTGGACTCGTGGAGGTGGTGCGGCTCGGGCTGCCGGCCCTGCTCACCGTGCAGACCGGTATCAACGAGCCGCGCTACGCCAACCTGCGCGCGATCAAGCAAGCCCGCGAGAAGCCGCTCGAGGAGGTCGACCTGGCCGGGCTGGGGCTGTCTTCCTCTGACGTCGAGGCCGCGAGCGGCGGGCGCCTGCGGCGGCTCGCCGAGCCGGAGGCGGGCGAGGGCGCGGAGATGCTCCAGGGCTCCCCCGCCGAGGTGGCGGCGCGGATCGCCGAGATCGTGCGCGACAGGCTGAGCGCATGAGCGGCGTGCTGGTGGTTGCCGAGGCGCGCCGCGGCGAGCTGCGCGACGTGACCTTCGAGCTGATCGCGGCCGCGAAGGAGCTGGCGGCGGCGGGCGCGGGCCCGCTGTCGGTCGCGATCGTGGACGGCGATCCGTCGCGCTACCGCGACCGGCTGGCGCTCGAGGGAGTGGACGCGGTGCTCGCGGTCAAGACGCCCAACGAGCACTTCGAGCCGCACGTGGCGCAGTCGGCGCTCGAGGGGCTGATCGCGGCCGAGCAGCCGTCCGTGGTGGTGCTCGGGCACTCGATCGACTCGCTCGGCTTCGCGCCAGCCGTGGCGGCGCGCGGAGGACACGGCTTCGCGAGCGACGTGACCAAGGTGTCGTGGGAGGGCGACGGTCCGGTGGTCGGCCGCAGCGCGTTTGCCGGCAAGCTCGTGGCCGAGCTCGACTTCCCGGGGCGGGACACGGTCCTGCTGCTGCTGCGTGTGGGCACGTTCGAGCCGGCGGAGGTCGGCGGCGGCTCGCCCGAGTGGCGCGACGCCGACGTGCAGCTCGCGCCGGCGCGCAGCGAGCACGTGGAGTTCCGCGAGGTGGACGCCGGCGACGTCGACATCACCAAGGCGGACTTCCTGCTGTCGGTGGGCCGCGGCATCGAGGACAAGGACAACCTCGACCAGTTCGAGGAGCTGGCCGACAAGATGGGCGCGACGCTGAGCGTGTCGCGGCCGCTCGTTGACGCGGGCTGGGTCACGAACGCGCGCCAGGTCGGCCAGTCCGGCAAGACGGTGAAGCCGAAGGTCTATCTCGCGCTCGGCATCTCGGGCGCGGTGCAGCACCTCGCCGGGATGCGCGGAGCGGACACGATCATCGCCGTGAACACCGACCCGGAGGCGCCGATCTTCAGCGTCGCGCACTACGGGGCCGTGGCGGACCTGTTCGACGTCGCCGAGCAGCTCGAGCAGCAGGCGGACTGAGCCCCGGATGCTCGGGGTCCTCGCAGCGGAGAAGACGCGGCCGGTCCTCTGGCACCTGAGCACCGGGCTCGAGGTGCTGTGGTATGCGCTGGCGGTGGCCTCGGTGCTGGTGTTCGCCTACGGCGTCGCGCGGCCGCTGGCCAAGTACCGGCGCGGGCGGGCGGTCTTCATGCCGCCGCGCTCGGAGCTCGTGCCGCGCTTCAAGCAAGCGACGAGGACGCTCTTCTCGCACAGCTCGATCGCGCGCCGCGACCCGCTCGCCGGCTGGGCCCACCGCGGCACCTTCTACGGCTTCCTCGTGCTGTTCATCGGCACCGTGATCCTCGCGATCGACACCGACGTCGTTCACCGGATCTTCGGCTACAGCTACTTCAAGGGCAACTTCTACCTCGCCTACTCCGTGGTGCTCGACGTGCTCGGGCTGGCGCTCGTGGGCGGCCTCGCGATCCTCATGTTCCGGCGCGGCATCCTGCGGCCCCGCAAGCTCGACTACGCGCGACCCGACCGCGCGCCCGGCGAGCAGCAGTACGACCGTCACATCTACCGCGTCGGCGACTGGGTCTTCCTCGGCGTGCTGATGACGATCGCCCTGACGGGCTACCTGCTCGAGGGCGTGCGCGTGGCGGAGGACAACCCGGGCTACAACGCGTGGTCGCCCGTCGGCTGGCTCGTCGCACAGCTCTACAACGGGCTCGGCATCTCGCAGAGCGGCCTGTCCGACATCCGCCACGGCATCTGGTGGTTCCACGGGCTGCTCGCGATCACGTTCGTGGCCGCGATCCCGTTCACCAAGGCCGTCCACATGCTCACGAGCTACGCGGGGCTCGTGCTGAAGGACCCGCTGGCGGGCAAGCGGCTGCGGCCGATCCCGCCCGAGCTCGCGAGTGAGCCCGCCGGCTACGCGACGCTGGCCGACTTCTCGATCTCGCATCTGGTTCAGCTCGACGCCTGCACCAAGTGCGGCCGCTGCCACGAGGTCTGCCCGGCCAACGCCACCGGCCGGCCGTTATCGCCGCGCGACGTCGTGCTCGAGCTGCGCGAACAGGCCAACGCGAGCATGGACGAGGTTGGGATCGGCGGGGTGCTCGGCACGCTGATGCATGGCTCGAACGGAAACGCGTCGATGAAGCGCGAGGTGATCGGCGAGCACGCGGTGCACGTGGACACGGTCTGGTCGTGCATGCAGTGCAACGCCTGCGTCGAGATCTGCCCGGTGGGCATCGAGCAGGCGCCGATCATCAACCAGCTGCGCCGCCACCTGATCGAGGAGGGCGAGCTCGACTCGAACCTCCAGTCGACGCTCCAGGTGATCCACAAGTCCGGCAATTCGTTCGGCGAGAACCGGCGCCGCCGCGGGCGCTGGACACAGGAGCTCGACTTCGAGGTCAAGGACGCGCGCACCGAGCCGGTCGAGCTGCTCTGGTTCGTCGGCGACTACGCGTCGTTCGACCCGCGCTCGCAGCGGGTCACGCGCGCTCTGGCGGAGATCCTGCACAACGCCGGCGTCGACTTCGGGATCATGTTCGACGCCGAGCGCAACGCCGGCAACGACGTCCGCCGCGTCGGCGAGGAGGGGCTGTTCGAGGCGCTCGCCGAGCACAACGTCGCACAGCTGCAGGAGTGCGAGTTCGCGCGCATCCTGACGAGCGACCCGCACTCGCTCAACACGCTGCGCAACGAGTACCCGGACTACGGCGGCGACTGGGAGATCGTGCACCACACCGCGCTGCTGCTCGAGCTGATCGAGGACGGGCGGCTCGACGTCGACGGGCAGCTCGACTACCGCGTGACCTACCACGACCCGTGCTACCTCGGCCGCCACAACGGCGGCTACGACGCGCCGCGCGAGGTGCTGCGGCGGCTCGGCTGCACGCTGGTCGAGATGCCGCGCAACCGCGACAACTCGTTCTGCTGCGGCGCCGGCGGCGGGCGCATCTGGATCCCGGACTCGCCGGGCGCCGAGCGCCCGTCCGAGAACCGCATCCGCGAGGCCGTGTCGGTCGGGCCGCTCGATCTGTTCGTGGTGTCCTGCCCCAAGGACGTGACCATGTTCGAGGACGCGATCAAGACGTCCGGCCACGCCGACGACCTGCGCCTCGCCGAGCTCACCGAGCTGGTGCAGGAGGCGCTGATACAGGCGCCCGTAGCCGGCGGAGCCGTCTGAGGCTCCGGTGCCGGTATGGCCATCACGCTCACGCAGCTCAACGCGTTCCTAGCCGTTGTCCGGCGCGGCTCGGTGACGGCCGCGGCGGACGAGCTCGTCGTCACGCAGCCGTCGGTGTCCGCGGCGGTCACCGCGCTGGAGCGCGAGCTCGGCGCCAAGCTCACCGAGCGCGACGGGCGCGGGCTCAAGCCCACCGCGGCCGGGCGCGCGTTCGCGCCATATGCCGAGCACGTGCTCGGGCTGCTCGAGCAGGGCGCGCGCGCCGCGCGCGAGGCGGTGGAGGACGCGCGCCGGACGCTGCGCGTGTCCGCCGTCGCCACGGCCGGCGAGCACTTCGTGCCGCTGCTGATCAAGGTCTTCGCCGAGCGCCACCCCGAGCTCGTGATCAGCCTCGACGTGGGCAGCCGCGCCGACGTCTTCCAGCGCCTCGTCGGGCGCGAGGTGGACGTGGGTATCACCGGCCGCGTGCCGGACGACCCCTGGCTCAGCGGCGAGGCCTTCGCGCCGAACGACCTCGTCTTGGTCACCGCGCCGTCAGATCCGCTCGCCAAGCGCCAGACGATCGAGGTCGAGGAGCTCGGCGAGCGCACCTGGCTCGTGCGCGAGGAGGGCTCGGGCTCGCGCGCCCTGTGCCTGCGCTACCTGAGCGCCAACAGCCTCACCCCCAAGCTGCTCACACTCGGCTCGAACGGCGCGATCCGCCAGGCCGCGCGCGTGGGTCTCGGCATCGCGCTGATGCCGCGCATCGCCGCGGAGATCGAGCTACAGCACGGCCTGCTCGCCGAGATGAGCGTCCTCGCCCCGCTGCCCCGCCGCGCCTGGCACGTCGTCTACGTCAGCGACGGCCCAGTCCGCCCGGAGGTCGCATCCTTCGTCGAATTCGTGCGGTCGAATGCGGCGAGGCAGGTGATGGCGAGGAGCTAGGGGCGGGTGGGAAAGCCCGCCACGTTCCTGACTTTTGGGTGCTATGGACCCACAAAGCAGGAACGTGCCCCTCGTTTCCCTTAAGTGCTGCCGTTCATACCGCGCAACCGCAACCCCCGGGACTACCCCAGCACCGCATCAAACCCAGCCAGCACCCTGTCGGCCGTCTCCACCGACGCATTCGCTCCCATCAGCCCGACGCGCCACATCGGTGGCGCCGCCGGTCCCAGGCCGCCGCCTACCTCGATGCCGTGTTCGCGCAGCAGGCGGGTCTGGATTTCCTTGCCGTCCAGGCCGTCGGGGACGCGGACCGCGGTCAGCGGGGCGAGCTGGTGGGCCGGGTCGGCGATCAGGTCGAGGCCGCGGTCGCGCAGCTGGCGCTGGAGGTAGCGGCCGGCGTAGTCGTGGCGCTCGATGCGAGCGTGGAGCCCCTCCTCGAGCACCTGGCTGAGGGCCTCGCGCAGCGCGTAGATGTTGAGGATCGGCGCGGTGTGGTGGTAGGTCGGCGGGCGCTCGATCCAGTAGCGGCGCAGCAGCTCCAGGTCGAGCGAGAACGGCACCGGCGATGTGCGCGCCGCGATCCGCTCGAGCGCGCGCCCCGACACCGCCACCGGCGACATGCCGGGCGGCGCGGCGAGGCACTTCTGGGTGCACGAGTACGCGTAGTCCACGCCCCAGCCCCCCACGTTGAGGACGACGCCCGCGAGCGACGTCACGCAGTCGGCCATCAGCAGCGTGTCGGTGCCGCGCAGCGCGGTGCCGAGCTCGGCCAGGGGATGCTCGACGCCGGTGGAGGTCTCGGCGTGCACAACGGCGAGCATGCGTGCCTGCGGGTGGCGCGCGAGCGTCTCGAGCAGGCGCTCGTTGGGCACGCACTCGCCCCAGTCGGCGGTCACCTCCACGACGTTGACGCCATAGCGGAGCGCGATCTCGCTGATCCGCTGGCCGAAGTAGCCCGCGCTGGCCACGATCATCGTCTCCCCCGGCTGCACCAGGTTCGCGATGCCGGCCTCCATCCCGGACGTACCGGTGGCCTGGATCGCGAGTACGAGCCCGTCGTCCGCGCGGTACACCTCGCGCAGCAACGCGACCACCTCCAGCAGTACCTCGTGGAAGTCGGGATCGAGGTGTCCGAGCATCGGCGCGCGCATCGCGTCGAGCACGGCGGGATCGACGTTCGTGGGCCCGGGCCCGCACAGCAGACGCTGCTGGGTGGCGAGCGGGGCGGCGGTGATAGTGCTCATGGCGGGGCAGCCTGCGCCGCGCGCACGCCCACGTCAACGACGCATCGAGCCGACCCACTCCATGCCGCGAGATTCCTCTATCGGTCGTTGCCAGCGCATGGCGCACCCGGTTTGACTGCCGCCTTCCCGTTCCCGAGGAGGCCTCCCATGCCCGAGCGCACAAGGCTGCACCGGAGCGAGCTCGCGGTGCCAGGCAGCAACGTCAGGATGCTGGAGAAGGCGCCGCTACTCGGCGCCGACATCGTGATGCTGGACCTCGAGGACGCCGTAGCGCCCGCGGACAAGGAGCAGGCGCGCACCAACATCATCGGCGCGCTGGGCGAGCTCGACTGGTCGGCGTGCTCGGTGTCCGTGCGCATCAACGGGCTCGACACTCACTACTGCTACCGCGATGTCGTCGACGTGGTCGAGCAGGCCGGCGACCAGATCGACACGATCCTCATCCCCAAGGTCGGGCGCGCCGGCGACGTCCAGCTCGTGGCGACCCTGCTCGACCAGATCGAGGCGGCGAAGGGCATCCGCAAGCGCATCGGCATCGCGGTGCTGATCGAGACCGCGATGGGCATGGTGAACGTCGACGAGATCGCCACGGCCTGTCCGGAGCGGATGGAGGCGATGGTGTTCGGCGTGGCGGACTACGCCGCCTCGCTCCAGAGCCACACCGCGTCGATCGGCGGCGTCGACCAGAACTACTCCGTGCTCACCGACGGCGACGCCGACGCGCGCGAGCGCCACTGGGGCGACCAGTGGCACTACCCGCTCGCCCGCATCGCGGTGACCTGCCGAGCGCATGGGCTGCGCCCGATCGACGGACCGTTCGGCGACTTCACGGACCCCGAGGGCTACCTCTCAGCGGCACGCCGCGCCGCGGTGCTCGGCTACGAGGGCAAGTGGGCGATCCACCCCTCCCAGATCGAGCTGGCCAACGACGTGTTCACCCCCGACGCGCGGCTGATCGACCGCACGCACCGGATCATCGCGGCGATGAAGGAGGCCGCCGCACAGGGCCGTGGGGCGGTGTCGCTGGACGGCCGCCTGATCGACGCGGCGTCGATCCGCATGGCCGAGACACTGCTCGCCAAGCTCGAGCAGATCGAGGCGCGCGAGGCGGGGGCGGCTTTGCTGTCAGTGCCCGCCGCGGCGAAGGCGGCGGCCCCAAGCTAGGCCGGCAGCTGAACCGCTTCGAGGACGGCCGCCTCCGTCGACCACCGGGGGACACGCCCTCGAGCCCGTAGATCGTGTCCTCGTAGCCGTCATGGCTGCACCGGCGGTTGATTTTGGTGTACCAATTTGTATAGCCTGGCGCGCTGGACCAGCGCTTGCAATACGAGCACCAGGGAGAGACCGCATGAAGAGCAGCCTTGAGATCGCCCAGGACGCAGTCCTTACGCCGATCGAGGAAATCGCAGAACGGGTGGGGCTGCAGCCGGACGAGATCGAGCCGTACGGCCGCTACAAGGCCAAGATCTCGCTGAACGTGCTCGACCGCATGAAGGAGACGCAGGACGCCAAGGTGGTCTGCGTCACCGGCATGACGCCGACCAAGGCGGGCGAGGGCAAGACCACCACGCTCGTCGGCCTCACCCAGGGGCTCGGCGCGATCGGCAAGCGCAGCGTCGCCTGCCTGCGCGAGCCGTCGCTCGGCCCGGTGTTCGGCATCAAGGGCGGCGCGGCCGGCGGCGGGCTCACCCAGGTCGTGCCGATGGAGGACCTGAACCTCCACTTCACCGGCGACATCCACGCGATCGGCGCGGCCAACAACCTGCTCGCGGCGATGCTCGACGCCTCGATCCTGCACGGCAACCCGCTGAAGATCGACGCCCTGCGCGTCGGCTGGCGCCGCGCCCTCGACATGAACGACCGCGCGCTGCGCCAGATGACGATCGGCCAGGGCGGCCGCGCGAACGGCTATCCGCGCGAGACCGGCTTCGACATCACTGCGGCCTCCGAGGTGATGGCGATCCTCGCCGTGTCGCGCGACGTCCACGACCTGCGCGCGCGGCTCGGGCGCATCACGGTCGCCCAGTCCTACGACGGCGGCAAGCCGATCCTCGCCGAGGAGCTTGGCGCGGCAGGCGCGATGACGGTGCTGCTCAAGGACGCGATCAAGCCCAACCTGATCCAGACGCTCGAGGGTCAGCCTTGCCTGATGCACTGCGGCCCGTTCGCGAACATCGCGCACGGCAACAACTCGCTGCTCGCCGACCTGATCGGCATGAAGCTCGGCGACTACGTCGTCACCGAGTCCGGCTTCGGCTCGGACATGGGCGCCGAGAAGTTCTTCGACATCGTCTGCCGCTTCGGCGGCCTCACGCCGAGCGCGGCGGTGCTCGTCACGACGGTGCGTGCGATCAAGCATCACGGCGGCGTCGAGGACGACCCGCGCGTTGACCGCTCGCAGGCGCTGGCCGCGCTCGAGACCGGCATGGCCAACGTGCGCCGGCACCTGGGCAACATCAAGCAGTTCGGCGTGCCCGTCGTGGTGGCGGTGAACCGCCGCCCGGGCGACACCAACGAGGAGTGCGAGGTGGTGAAGCGCCTGGCGATGGATGCCGGCGCGTTCGCCGCCGAGGTCAACGAGGGCTTCACGCGCGGCGGGCTAGGCGCGGCCGACCTCGCCTCCGCGGTGGTAGAGGCCTGTGAGCAGCCGAGCGACTTCCGCTTCCTCTATGAGGACGACTGGACGATCCAGGACAAGATCGAGACCGTCGCGAAGCGCGTCTACGGCGCCTCCGACGTCTACTTCTACCCCGAGGCGGAGGCCAAGCTCGGCCAGTACACCCGCGACGGCCTCGGCCACATGCCGATCTGCATGGCCAAGACCCACCTCTCGCTCTCGTCGGATCCCACGCTGCTCAACGCCCCCGAGGGCTTCACGCTGCCGGTGCGCGACATCCGCGCCTACACCGGCGCGGGCTGGCTCGTGCCGCTGGCCGGGGACATCATGCAGATGCCCGGCCTCGGCAAGGCACCGGCGGCGCTCAACGTCGACATCGACGAGGACGGCCGTACGGTGGGCCTGTTCTAGCGGATCCACCTCGCCCGGCGCGAGAATGGTTCGCGCATGGCTGAATCAGCGTCCAGCAACGGGCCGCGCCCCGTCGGGTCCGTAGCCCGCGCCGTCGCAGTAATAGACGTGCTCGCGGCGCACCCGCAGGGGCTCGGCGTGAACGAGGTGGCGCGCCGGATAGGCGTGAACGCGAGCACGACCTCACGGCTGCTCGCCACGCTCGAGCGCGGCGGGATCCTGCAGCGCGAGCCGCGCGGTCCGTACAAGCTCGGGTTGCGGCTGGTGGCCCTCGCCGACGCCGTGCTCGACGGACTCGACATCCGCGACCTCGGCAAGCCCGTCCTACGCTCGCTCGTCGACGACACGGGCGAGACCGCCACGCTATCGGTGCCAGGCGCCGGAGAGGCGGTGACGATCGACTTCATCGCCGGCGACGCGAGCGTGGTGGGCGTCGCGCGGCTCGGCCGCCGCAGCATCGGGCACGCCACCGCCACCGGCAAGGTCGTGCTCGCCTACCTGGGCGGCACCCACGAGCCGCTCACCGCTTTCACCGACAAGACGATCACCGATATGGACGACCTCGAGCGCGAGCTGGGACAGGTGCGCCAGCGTGGCTTCGCCGAGGCGGTGGGAGAGCGCGATCCGGACCTCGTCGCGGTCGCCGTACCCGTGTTCGACCGCTCGGGCTCACTGCTGGGAATCCTCGGCGTGCAGGGCCCGCTGGGCCGCTTCACCGGCGCCCGCCGGAAGGAGCTCCTGCCAGTTCTGCGGGAGCACGGCGAGGCACTCACACGCGCAATCGGGGGCAAATCGCCCAGCCGGGGTTGAGTTCCGGCACGACTGACGCTAGGCTGCTTCTGCCGATACGGCAATGGGTATTGCCCATACGGCAACGCTAGATGACGGATCTCGTTCCCAGCTCCACTCGCACCCTCGTGATCGGCGCGGGCGTGCACGGCCTCTCCACCGCGTGGCACCTCGCCGCCGAGGGCGAGGAGGTGCTCGTGGTGGACAAGACCGGCGTGGCCGCCGGCGCCTCCGGCATTGCCTGCGGCGTGATCCGCAACAACTACTTCCAGCCCGCGATGAGCGAGCTGATGGCCGCCTGCGTCGAGATCTGGGAGTCCGACCCCGAGACGTTGCACTACCACGGCTCCGACTACATCGCGCTCGGTCCGCCGAGCCAGGAGTCCGACCTCGTCGAGGTCCACGAGCGCCAGCAGCGGATCGGCTACCCGTCCGAGCTGATCACCGGCGAGGCCGAGGTGGCCGAGCACATGCGCGGCCTGTTCGACGACTGGCGCGCGCCCGGGCTCACCGTCTGCCTGCATGAGCACGCGGGCGGCTTCGCGTTCAACAAGGAGTCGATGCTCGGGCTCGCCCAGAAGGCCCGGGCCGCCGGCGCGAAGATCGTCGAGGGCGTCGAGGTCTCGGCTTTCGGCTTTCGGGACGATGGCTCGGTCGAGCGCGTGCACACCAGCGCCGGCGACATCGAGGTCGAGCAGGTCGTGGTTGCCGTCGGCCCGTGGATCGCGGGGCTCTGGGAGCAGCTCGGGCTGCCGGCCAAGATCGACGTGCGCCAGCCGGACGGCGCGCTCGCCGAGGGCGTGCCGATGTGGACCTACTGGTACCTGCAGGAGGGCGAGGTGGACGTCGACCCGGCGACCTTCGTGACGAACGACGGCAAGCCCTCGCCGGTGCTGCACATCGACAGCGACTCGCCGCTCTCCACCGACGACGGCCGGCTGGTGACCGACGAGCCCTGGGGGATCTACTTCAAGCCGGACCGCGAGACCGTGCAGGGTGGCGCGGCGCCGATCCAGTTCGGCAGCGACTTCCAGGTCGACCCCTACCCCACCGGCACCGTCGACCCTGGCTTCCCGGACATGTGGTGCGCCGCCCTCTCGCACTGCCTCGGCCGCTTCGAGGGCACACGCGACAGGTACCTGCAGGTGCGCTCCGGCGGCGCCGGCGCCTTCACCGCGGACAACTTCCCCGTGTTCGACTACATGGCGCCGAACGTCTACGTGGCCGCGGACTCCAACCACGGCTACAAGATGATCGCCGTCGGCCGCGAGGTCGCGCGCGTGCTGCGCGGCGAGCACTCCACGCTGCTCCACCCGTTCCGCTTCGAGCGCTTCGCCACCGGCGACCTGCACCCGGTCTCCCACAGCCCGTACCCCTGGAGCTGAGCATGTCGTTCGTCCTCACCTGCCCCAACTGCGGCGTGCGCGAGGTGACGGACTTCGGTTTCGGCGGCGAGACCACGCGCCGGCCGCGCGAGCGCCCCAGCGTGCGCGAGCTCAACGAGTACAACTACTTCCGCCGCAACGTCGCCGGCGTGCAGCGCGAGTGGTGGTACCACCGCTCCGGCTGCCGCGCCTGGTTCCTCGCCGAGCGCGACACGCGCACCAACGAGGTGCTCTGGACCGCGCTGCCGCAGGACGCCCCCGAGCCCGCCGAGGCCGCGGAGTCGTGAGCCGCCTGCCCGAACAGCCCGGCGAGCGGATCAACCGCGCCAAGGTGATCTCGTTCGAGTTCGACGGCAAGCCCGTCGAGGCGCTCGAGGGCGACACGGTCGGCTCGGCGCTGTTCGCCTCGGGCCAGCGCACGTTCTCGCGCAGCTTCAAGTACCACCGCCGCCGCGGCCTGCTCTGCTGCGCCGGCCAGTGCCCCAACTGCCTCGTGGCGGTGGACGGAGCGCCGGGCGTGCGCGCCTGCACCGAGCCGGTGCGCGAGGGGATGAAGGTCGAGCACATGAACGCGCTGCCGACGCTCGAGTTCGACGTGATGTCCGCCACCGACCGCTTCGCCGGGCCGTTCACGCCGCCGGGCTTCTACTACAAGACCTTCATCAGGCCGCGCCGCTTCTGGCCGCTCTACGAGAAGTTCCTGCGCAACGTGGCCGGGCTCGGCAAGCTGCCGAACGAGCCGGGCCAGGAGCGCGAGTGGCGCACCGAGTACCGGCGCCGCCACTGCGACGTGATGGTGGTGGGCGGCGGGCTGGCCGGCCTCAGCGCCGCGATCGCCGCGGCCGAGCTGGGCGCCGATGTCGTGCTAGCGGACGAGGGTCCCGAGCCCGGCGGCGCGCTGCTCGTGAACGGCGACCAGGAGCGCGCGCGCTCGCTGGTCGAGCGGGCGCGGGCCGCGGGCGTCGAGATCCTGTCGAACGCACCGGCGCTCGCCTACTTCGACGGGCTCGTGCCGGTGTTCGAGGGCTCCACGCTTCATCAGGTGCGCGCCAAGCGCCACGTGTTCGCCACCGGCTCGATCGAGCAGCCGCTCGTGTTTGCGGGCAACGACCTCCCGGGCGTCATGCTGTCGGGCGGCGCGCGCCGGCTCGTGTCGCTGTACGCGCTCAGGCCCGGCACGAAGGCCGTCGTGGCCACGACCTCGGACCGCGGCCTCGACGCCGCGGTGGCGCTGCACGACGCGGGCGTCGAGATCGCCGCCGTGACCGACCTGCGCAAGGAGCCCGGCGAGCGCGCCAAGGAGCTCGCCCGCGCGGGCATCGAGCTGCTCCAGGGCTGGTCGATCGTCGAGGCCAAGGGCCGCCGGCAGGTGACCGGCGCCGTGCTCGCCGACCTCGGCAACCCGCGCACCACGCGCAGCTTCGACTGCGACCTGGTGGTCGTCTCGGGCGGCAGCGCCCCAGCCACCTCGCTCGTCAGCCAGGCCGGCGGCCGCAACGGCTACGACCCGAAGCGAGCCCACTTCGCCCTCACCGAACTACCGGAGACCATCTACGCAGCCGGCGAACTCGCAGGCCACGCCGACCACGAGCTCTCGGGAACGCTCGCCGGCCTGGAAGCAGCCCACGCCCTGAACTACGGCGACGAGAACTCGAAGGCCCACGCCAGATCCCTCAGCCCTGCGGACGGCGGACTGCGGACTGCGGACTCGGTAGCCGAGCCCCCGCCCGTAGCCGGCAGCGGACGCGGAAAATGCTTTGCCTGTCTTTGCGAAGACGTCACCGCCAAAGACATCCACCTCAGCGTCGAGGAGGGCTACGACTCGATCGAGCTCTCCAAGCGCTACACGACCGTGACCATGGGTCCCTGCCAGGGCCGCATGTGCCAGCTGCCCGCCGTCCGGCTGATGGCCAAGGAGACCGGCCAGACGCTCGAGAGCGTGGGCACCACCACGGCGCGGCCGCCGTGGTCGACGGTGCCGCTCGGCGCGCTGGCGGGGCGGCCGTCCGAGCCCGCCAAGCGCTCGCCGATCCACGGCCGCCAGCGCGAGCAGGGCGCCCACGTGATGTGGGCGGGCGACTGGCGCCGCGCCTATGACTACGGCGACCCCGAGGGCGAGGCGATGTCGGTCCAC
>DASXNY010000109.1:0-1533 GCA_036494715.1 Thermoleophilaceae bacterium | reverse complement strand
AGCCGGTCTCCTCGAGGAAGTCAGCGATCGGCTTGTACTCCTCCTGATACCACGCCTGTGCGGCTTCGCGGCGCGAGAACAGCCGGCCGTGTGCGTGGCTGGCGTGGAAGGCCCATGCCTCGACGTGCGTTGCGAGCTGTTCATAGCGCCAGCCTTCGATGAGCTCGACACGCGCGCGAGCCGCGGGAGGCAGCGGCACCAGCTCGTGGAACTGGCGCTCGTGGTGGGTCAGCCATAGGTCGCGCGGCGTGAGCCCGTTGGTCGCGGCCACTCTCGTCTGGACTTCCCGGACGCGCGCTTCGATCGTTGCGTCGCCGTGAGCGCGCGCCACAGAAACGCGGTGATGGCCGTCCTGGACGAAATGCAGCTCGCCGATGCGGTAGACGTCGATCGGGGGCATCGTCTCGCCCCGCCGGCGTGCCGCAGCGATCCGCTGCCACCGGCGTTGCAGCCGGTGAGAGCGAGGGCGAAACAGCCGGTCGAACTCGCCGTTGCGGCGGTCGACGGTGCCGACGATCGATTCGAGGCGGATCACCTGCAGCCCCAGGTCGCGCTCAGCGACCCGGCCCAGCGCCGCCACGACCTCATCGAAGAGCAGCATCGCCAACGCGTCCGCACGTCTCATCGCCAGACGCGCGGCGAGCTTCGCGACTGAGTGGTGGCGACGCTCGCGGGCGAAGGCCGCGACCGTGTCTGGCTCGTGAAACCCCGGTGCTCACTTGAATCCTCGGTCGATGATGCCGGCGGCGGGCGCTCCGTCGGCCGCTGTCAGGCGGGGATGTGGGCGAAGGTGTCGGGGTGCGGGCCGGTTCGTCCGGGTTCGCCTCTATCGAGCGCGGTGATCCTCGCGATGTCGTCCGCCTCGAGCTGGAAATCAAAGAGCTCAAAGTTCTCCTTGATCCGAGTCGGCGTCGCGGACTTGGGGAAGACGATGTTGCCGCGTTGGATGTGCCAGCGGAGCACCACCTGGGCCGGTGACTTCTCGAGGCGGCCAGCGATCGCGGTGATCGCCGGGTCGTGGAGGACAGCGCCCTGCGCGATCGGCGACCATGCCTCGGTTGCGATGTTGTGCGCCTCGCCGTAGGCACGCACCTGCTCGTTCAGCAGATACGGGTGAAGCTCGATCTGGTTGACCGCCGGCGCATGGGCAGTTGCGGACGCCAGCCGTTCGAGATGCTGGATCTGGAAGTTGGACACGCCGATCGAGCGTGCGCGACCGTCCTCCCGGAACTCCTCCAACGTCTTCCATGTCGACACGAAGTCGCCGCCGTAGAGGGTTGGGAGCGGCCAATGGATCAGGAACAGGTCGACGTAGTCGAAACCGAGCTCGCTGAGCGTTGTCTCGAACGCTCTACGAGCGTCGTCGGGCCGGTGGCATCTGTTGTTGAGCTTGCTGGTGATGAACACGTCGGCTCGGTCGAGTCCGGAGGCACGTACGGCCTCCCCCACACCTTGCTCGTTGCGGTACATCTCGGCAGTGTCGATGTGCCGGTAGCCGACCTCGAGGGCGTTGCTGACCGCCTCAGCGGTTTC